>JAAUUT010000030.1 GCA_012031035.1 Candidatus Altimarinota bacterium
GTTTCCATTCTTTAAGATGTTGATTTAATTTCATCTGTGACAAGTTGCCATTTACTTCTGTTTTACTTTTACCTCTTAATTGAGCTTTTACTTCTCCCTTTGTAAAAAACCTACCCTTGTAAGCTTAATCCCCCCTGGCAAAGGGGGGAAACTGGAAAATCTAGTTCCCTCCCCTTTACAAGGGGAGTGTTAGGGTAGGGTAATTTCACTTACTAAGGGAGAACTACAAAAGGGTTTTGTTATGTGCATCTTCACAGAGAATTGGTATGAGCCATCAATTCAACATCATGCCACAAACATTTTATCTGCAACCGAAAAACGAGTGTGATGAAAAAACAGTTGTATCGTCTGATGAAGCCATTTCTACTAACAGCTTTTTCCTTACTTTTAATTACAGCTTGTTATCAACCTATCATCCAAAAACCTCATCTCTCCTTGAACCCTTCTGTTGAGTGTCGAGTTATTCAGCGCAAATTCGGTGAAACCTGTGTCCCACTTAAACCACAGTGTATTATTGCATTAGATCCTCGCATCACGCTCGATCCCCTGATAGCTCTTGGTATTAAGCCCATCGGTTTTGCATCCTACAATGGCAATGGAAAAGAAGTTCTTCTGGGTATATCTTCTGATGAGGTTTCAGGAGCTAAGAATGTTGGAAATGTAGATCGACCTTCACTCGAAAAAATTTTGATGCTTAAACCTGACCTGATTTTATCAATAGATTACAACGATGCTAATCAGGCATATAATTTGTTATCCGCGATCGCACCTACTGTTTCAGTGCCTACTGAGACTCATATGCCAGCCATAGACTGGGGAAATAAAGCTTACTTTAAAGAAAATCTGCGATTTATTGCCAAATTACTCGGTCAAGAAACAAAAGCAGAGGAAGTTTTAGATCGATACCAGAAACGGATTGAAGAATTGAAGAAACGTTTGGGAAACCAGTTACAGCAAATAGAGATTTCTGTAATTTTTTATGGTGAGGGTTATATTTGGACGATTGCTAAAAACGATACCATTTCTCATATTTTAACTGATATTGGGCTACGTCATAAATTTGTACCTTATGGCGAGTGGAATCTTAGCATTGAAACTATCGATGAATATGATACTGATGTCTTATTTATTATTGATGTTGACGAGCGATCGCCAAGCTTTTATTTTCAAAATCCCATGTTTAGTAGCCTCAAAGCCGTTAAAAACAATCGAGCTTATGTTGTCAGTCAAGAAAATTGGCGAGGGTTCGGTATATCAGGAGCGAATAAGATATTGGATGACCTGTTTAAATACTTGCCCGAAGGTAGATAAAATCTGTACCTTACTAAAACCGCGAGAACTAACTATAACAAGCTTACAAACCCTATAATCGTTTTCTATGTTTGATTGCCATTTCCCAAATACTAGCAATGCTTAGTAATTTTTCATTATATTCATCCTCAATCCAAGCTTTAGCTTTGTGACTCAGTTTCGGATCGTCTGTAACAAACCAAATAAATGTATGAGTATCTAGTAGAAGTCTCATTCCATATACTCTTTAAAATCTTCTAGGGGTTCGTCAAAATCATCAGACATCCACACCAAGCCTTTAGCGCTACCAGCTTTAGCCGGATAACGCTTAACTGGAGTAACCGGAATAATTTTTACCACAGAAAGATCGTCTTTGGTAATAATTACCTCTTCCCCACGAAGGGCTGCATCTATTAAATCTGGCAACTTTTGAGCCGCTTCAGAAATGTTAATCGATCGCATTTTACTTACTTTTTTAAAGTCTTAGTTTAACTTTAATTTAACGTGGGTTTAGAAAAATTCTATTTCTATTTATCTGCTAATCTTGCGATCGCATCTCATTATCTCAATCCCTAAGCGCCTCTAACTAAGCTTTGCCTAAATCCTCTAATTGTGTTCTAGAGTGAGAGTTTCAAGGCGCGATCGCCTTATAATTCTTCAAGATCGAGTTTTATTGCACCTCTAACGGTTCTGCGGAATTTTCAATAGAGGTTGCACTCTGTGTAATCGCGCGATCGTCATCCTGTAAAAACTCATCAAATAGCCGAAAGAATCTTTCAAATGCTTCTTTTTCGCTACTACAGCCAAGCTCAATTATTTTTGCCCAGGAGTTAGATGTTGTAATCTTCAGCCGTTTTTGAAGCCAAGGCTGAAACTCCCCGTAAAAATCTAGCTCTGCTTCTGTCGTTTCAATTCCTAGCTCTTCTCTTGCCGTCCTGTAACCAATAATAAACATAAATAAATCGCTTATCGAAGCCCTGCCAAGGTATAACCCCGGTTTTGCCTCAATTTTCTGTAAAATTGCCAACAAATCGCTCATTTAGATTTCTCCTAATCATTAAACTCGTTCTATCTCTTCAAGTTCAAACACTCCTCTGCGGCAGGCAAAATCATTAATCCACGCTTCTTTATTTAATCCCTCAGACGATAAATTATCAAAAACTTGACCTCTCACCTCTACGCCGTAATGAATACCATTGCTTGAGATACTCTCTGTATTCCCCAAACGCTCCCATCGGGAACTCAAAATAAAAGCATCTCGATATTTAGTTCTAAGCCTCAGCATCGTTCCATGAATTTGATTCTGTCTGAGCCAATCTATAACAGCTTGGGCACATTCAAAACACTCAAATAATCCAAACGGTTCGACAATTTTGCTAACTTCTTGATAAATTTCCTCATCTGATAACGTACTCACACTTTTACTCTATGCTTTAGTCCCAAGCCATATTTCTCTATCCTATCAAGCAAGCGCGATCGCACCTTAATTATCTCAATCCCCAAGCGCCTCTAACCAAGCTTCGCCTAAATCCTCTAATTGTTCTAGAGTGAGATTTTCAAGGCGCGATCCGCCTTATAATTCTTCAAAATCGAGTTTTATCTTAATGGAGCAAGAAGACCCACGGTGAGCTACGCTGCACCGTGCGGGACGGCACTTTGTATGACGAGGAAACCTCGTCATCCGCGCCTCATGAATTGCGACCAGTATAATTAAACAATTGAATAATTGACATTTTGTGCTATCGACGCTAGACTAAAACTATTAGTTGAGGTCGATATAAATGTTTGTTTTAGAGTACAAAATTCGAGCTAAAGAACATCAGCTATGAGCCATAGATGAAGCCATAAGAACGGCTCAATTTGTTCGGAATAAAGCACTAAGGTATTGGATGGATACTCCTAAACAAAACAAATATGACCTCAATAAGTATAGTGCGATTTTAGCCAAAGAATTTAAGTTGGTTGACAAGCTTAATTCCACAGCTAGACAGTCATCTGCCGAAAGAGCCTGGAGTGCTATTGCTAGATTCTACGATAATTGTAAGAGAAAAATTCCTGGGAAAAAGGGCTATCCACGCTTCCAGAAAAACAATCGTTCAGTAGAATACAAGCGTAGTGGTTGGCAACTCGACAACCAAACTAAAAAGCACATTACTTTTACCGATAAAAACGGAATTGGAAGAGTCAAATTAGTTGGTTCTAGAGATATTTATTTTTACAATCAGGAGGATATAAAACGAGTCAGAATAGTACGTCGAGCCGATGGATATTACTGCCAGTTTTGTATCTCTATTGATGTATCTGAAGAATTAGAGCCAACTGGTAAAGCGATTGGTTTAGATGTAGGTTTAAAATATTTCTACGTTGACTCACAGGGTCAAATAGAAGAGAATCCTAAGTTCTACCGCTCCTGTGAAAAACGTCTATCTAAACTCCAACGTAGAGTTTCAGATAAGTTTGAGTCATGTAAATCTGCTACTAACAACTACTTAAAAGCGAAAGCGAGGTGTGCCAAATATCACTTGAAGATAAGTAGGCAACGTGTTGAACACGCAAAGAGACTTGCGCGTTGCGTATGCACATCTAACGATGTCGTCGCCTATGAAGACTTACAAGTGAAAAACATGGTAAGAAATCATAAGCTGGCTAAGTCGATTAACGATAGTGGCTGGTATCAGTTTAGAAAGTGGATAGAGTATTTTGGTGTTAAGTTTGGCAAGATAACTATTGCCGTTCCTCCGCAATATACGAGTATTAATTGCTCAAACTGTGGAGAGAAAGTAGCTAAAACTCTATCTACTAGAACGCATAGCTGTCCGCACTGTAACTATACAGATTGTCGGGATAAAAATGCTGCTATTAACATCTTGAAAAAAGGATTAAGTACCGCAGGTCATACGGGAACTTGGCTACAAGATAGTCAAAACGCTTGGGGAGAGGGAACCGCTACTTTGGCTGGAGCAATCCAGGCATGAGCAAGTTTCCTCAGTGAACCAAGAATCCCCCACTACACCGCAAAGCGGTTAGTGGCGGGAGTGTCAATAAGCTTAATATTAAGTGTGAAAATAGAGAAGTAGAGCTTTCCTAGATTTTGCGAGGGTATCATGAAAGCGATCGAAGTCATGGGAACTGTTGATGAGCAAGGACAATTAGCTTTGGACACTCCCCTAATCCTAGATAGAAAGAGTCGTGTTAAAGTAATTGTTTTAATACCAGAGGAAGAAAATGACGAAAAAGATCGGTCTAAAGAAGAAATTTTAATAGATTTTCGTCAAGCTTGGCATGAAGCGATGACTGGAAAAACTATCCCCGTTTCTCAACTTTGGGATGGAATAGAGGATGGCTGAAGAAAAGTTAGTTGAAGTTGTCGCGTCACCAACTTTTAACCGAAATATACGTACCCTTGCTAAAAAATATCGCAGCATTCGCAACGACCTACAACCGATCATCGAGCAACTTGAAATTGGGGAATTACCCGGAGAGCAAATCCAGGGGACAAACTATACTGTTTTTAAGCTACGGGTTCGCAATAGCGATCTTCTGATGCTAAATCAGGAAAAACTTCCTGTACGGCGCGATGAACGATTTGACCATCCTTAATATTTAATCCCTTAGCTAAAGAAGCATCCATTTCTAGTGCCTTTAACCCGAAGTTCGCTAACTTCAGAACGTAGGGCAAAGTGCTATTATTCAACGCTTGAGTTGCCGTCCAAGGAACTGCCCCAGGCATATTGGGAATTCCTACATGAACGACCCCTTCCTCAACATAAGTAGGATTGCTGTGAGAAGTCGGTCGAAGGGTTTCGATACAACCGCCTTGGTCTACTGCTACATCGATAATGACCGAACCAGGACGCATTTTTTGTACCAAACTCCGAGAAACTAAAATCGGGGCGCGTCGTCCTAAAATCAATACAGCACCGATGAGTAAATCGGCTTCTCGAACCGTTGCATCGATGTTAGCTGGGTTGCTGTAGAGAAGTTCGACTCTCGAACCAAACAACGTTTCTAAATACGCTAAGCGATCGACGCTAATATCGAGGATTTGTACGCTAGCCCCCATACCAACCGCCATTTTAGCCGCTTCTGTGCCAACAACACCGCCGCCAAGAATGACGACTTTGCCGGGACGCACCCCAGGAATACCGCCTAGTAAAACGCCTCGTCCGCCTTGCTGTTTTTCTAAATATCTTGCCCCAAATTGAACCGACAAACGCCCTGCAATAATACTCATCGGAGTAAGCAAGGGAAGCCTTGCATCGGGGAGTTCGACAGTTTCATAGGCGATCGCAATAACGCCACTTTTGAGCAAATGTTCTGTTAAAGCGCGATCGGCAGCTAAATGCAAGTAAGTAAATAACAGTTGTCCCTTTTGAATATACTGATACTCTGGGGATAATGGTTCTTTGACCTTAACGACTAATTCGTGATTCCACGCCTCGGCTGCATCTAAGGCAATTTTAGCGCCAGCTTGTAAATACTCTTCATCAGAAAAACCTGCCCCGACACCCGCACCGGTTTCTACAAAAACGACGTGACCGTTTTCTGAAAGTAAACGAACGCTGCTAGGGCTTAATCCTACGCGAAATTCTCGATCTTTTATCTCTTTTGGAACGCCTATTTCCATCTTAATCCCCTTCTTTCTTCCCCTTCTACTAATGTAACGTAGACTTTAGGGGTCGTTTCTGTAGTAACGATTGCTTTTAAGCGAACATCAAAAATAGATAAAAATATACATGAAAACGCGATCGCTAGGATTAACAAATATTCAAATTACTCCGCTTCTCATGGGAACTTGGCAAGCTGGCAAGCGGATGTGGGTGGGCATTGAAGACGAAGAGAGTATTAAAGCGATTCGTGCGGCTTTTGAAGCGGGAATTACGACAGTTGATACGGCTGAAGTTTATGGAGAAGGTCACTCAGAACAAATTGTCGCCAAAGCTTTATCAGACGTGCGCGATCGCGTTGTCTATGCGTCCAAAGTGTTTGCCAATCATCTAAAATACGATTTAGTAATCGAAGCGTGCGATCGCTCTTTAAAAAACCTTAACACTGACTACATCGATCTTTATCAAATTCATTGGCCTTCTGGTTCGTTTAATACCGAGAATGTTCCAATTGAAGAGACAATGAGCGCTCTTAACAAGCTAAAAGAACAAGGAAAAATTCGCGCGATCGGAGTCTCTAACTTCTCTGGCGACCAACTCGCAGAAGCATCCCAATACGGACGCATCGAGAGCTTACAGCCTCCCTATTCTTTATTTTGGCGACAAGTAGAAACCGATGCTATGCCTTATTGTATCGAAAATAATATTTCTCTCCTCGCCTATTCTCCCCTCGCACAGGGATTGCTAACGGGGAAATTTGGTAAGGATCATAAATTTGCTGAAGGCGACCATCGTGCCAAGAATAAACTGTTTAACGGGGAAAATTATCAACGCGCTCAAAATGCGATCGCGCAACTTCGTCCTATAGCCGAACGCCATCATTGTATCTTAGCTCAACTGTCTCTTGCCTGGTTAATTGCTCAACCACAAACCAATGCGATCGTAGGTGCAAGACACGCCGAACAAGCATCTGACAATGCTAAAGCTACAGAAGTCGTTCTTTCTCCCGAAGAAATCCAAGAAATTGACAAAATCGGGCGACAAGTTACCGATTATTTAGATAACAATCCAGTCATGTGGGACTTTTAATCAGTTATCAGTAATCAGTAGGAGCGAACGGTCGTACTCCTTTGAATCGGGCTACACCAACGCCCGTACAGTTATTATTCAAAAATATCCAGGTCTCGTTAATATAAGTGGCAGGTTTCTAACACCTAACGAGTCTGTACAGCCAGCGCGATCGCACTTCTGTTTTGATTGGGATAAATCTATAGTGAAATATTTCTTCTTATCTGACGGATGGACTCATGAGCGGGTGTGGGAATTTGAAGGACTGTGGGACGAAATTGTCTGGCGGCGCAAACCCTATATCGAACGCTTAAATCTAGGAATTATCGAAAAAGGAGAAATTTTCTGGCTTTATCAGGTTGAAGATGCTGTTTTGATGGTCGAAGTTAAATCGTCTTGCGAAATGGATAACCCAGCCAAACCTTTTGGACAAGTCATTCTCAAACGTTTAATTAGTGCGGATGAGGCGATCGAGCGTTTGAGCGAAGCTGAAAGTATCATTCATCAACTCGAAAAAGACTAATCCACTTCCTGATTCAGAAAATCGAGCAGTCTTGCAAGTTTTCGCAATCCTCCTTGCGCGTGCTACATCACTTGGCTTCATAACTTCTTCATATTGACCTTGATTTCGACTCTCACAATAGTTACACTTCTTAAATAATTATCAATTTCAAGGGATAATTATAATGAGTCAAACTCTTTCTGCCTCAGATAAACTGTTATAGAAGTTCTAGCTACAGAAAGAGTTAGTCATATAACTTAACGCAAATTAATAAAAAAGCGTCTAAGCAGATACAAAATATCAATAGGAGGAGCATAGTAGTTCAATGGGGCTACCTTGGTATAGAGTTCATACAGTCGTCCTGAACGATCCAGGACGGCTAATTTCCGTACACCTGATGCACACCGCACTTGTAGCAGGTTGGGCAGGATCGATGGCGCTTTACGAACTGGCAATTTTCGATCCGAGCGATCCAGTTCTCAATCCCATGTGGCGACAAGGAATGTTCGTCTTACCCTTATGGCTCGCTTGGGCGTAACGGGTTCTTGGAGAGGTTGGAGCGTTGCTGGAGAGACTAACGTCGATCCCGGTTTCTGGTCTTTTGAAGGCGTTGCTGCCGCTCATATCGTTCTCTCTGGGTTGCTATTTTTAGCAGCCGTTTGGCACTGGGTTTACTGGGATCTCGAATTATTTACCGATCCCCGCACGGGCGAACCCGCGCTAGACCTGCCCAAAATGTTTGGCATTCACTTGTTCTTATCCGGTCTTCTGTGTTTTGGATTTGGTGCTTTCCACCTAACCGGACTCTGGGGGCCTGGAATGTGGGTTTCCGATCCTTATGGGGTAACGGGTCACATTCAACCCGTAGCGCCAGAATGGGGACCAGCAGGATTTAATCCATTCAATCCAGGCGGAGTCGTCGCTCACCATATTGCTGCTGGTATTGTCGGTATTATTGCAGGTCTATTCCACCTGACAGTTCGACCTCCAGAACGGCTTTACAGAGCTTTGAGAATGGGTAACATCGAAACCGTTCTCTCAAGCAGTATTGCTGCCGTTTTCTTTGCTGCTTTTGTCGTAGCAGGAACGATGTGGTATGGCAGTGCTACTACTCCTATCGAGTTATTTGGCCCTACTCGCTATCAGTGGGATCAAAACTACTTTAAGCAAGAAATTCAGCGACGGGTTGAAACAAACTTAGCTAACGGCGATACGCTGTCTCAAGCTTGGTCGAAAATTCCTGAAAAGCTGGCTTTCTATGACTACGTTGGCAACAGCCCCGCGAAAGGTGGTTTGTTCCGTACTGGAGCCATGAACAGTGGCGATGGGATTGCTAAATCTTGGTTGGGTCATGCTGTTTTCACAGACAGCGAAGGTCGCGAATTAGATGTTCGCCGGATGCCTAACTTCTTTGAAACTTTCCCTGTCGTTTTAAGTGATGCTGATGGAGTCGTTCGTGCGGATATTCCTTTCCGACGTTCGGAATCGGCACTCAGTATCGAGCAAACGGGCGTTAAAGTGAATTTCTATGGCGGAGCGCTTGACGGACAAAGCTTTAGCTCTCCTGCTGAAGTAAAAACATTTGCTCGTAAAGCTCAACTCGGCGAAGCATTTGACTTCGATACCGAAACCTTAAGTTCTGATGGTGTATTCCGCACCAGCCCCAGAGGATGGTTTACGTTCGGTCATGCTTGTTTTGCGCTGTTATTCTTCTTCGGTCACATCTGGCACGGTTCTCGAACCCTGTTCCGCGATGTCTTCGCCGGAATCGACCCCGAACTCGGCGAACAAGTCGAATTCGGTCTATTCCAGAAAGTGGGTGACATGAGTACCCGTAAAGAAGCTTAAACTACTTTAACTTTTGTTAAAGCAATTGGGTGCAAGTTCCTATAGAGCTTGCACTTTTATGGGAAGTTCGCGATCGCCAATTAATAAAATTCGATAGGATTGAATAGATTTTTATTGCGGTTACTTTACAAAGTTTTATGAACTTGTTGACCAGCTTTTTACACCTAATGGGGTCGGGTGCTGCTGCGTACTTTTCAGCTTGTAATTTGCGCGATCCTCTGACTCGTCCTAACTTTTTAGCCACTTTTCAACTTGCCGAATCGGGTTCGGTTCCGTTTCTCGAAGCGCTCAAAGAACGAGCGCAAGCAGAAGGAGACGTATGGCTAACCGAACAACTTACCCGTCATGCTTCTGATGAAATGCGTCACGGACAAATATTTGCCCACGCGCTCAAACAGCTTGGCAAACAAGTCATCGACTTCAAACAGTTGCGTCAAGAAAATGAATCGAAATCGCAAGAAAAGCGAAGTCCTTTTTTTGACGCTTACTTTGAGGGATATTCTCGCGAAGATCTTAAACCCGATCGCATTGATTGGCTGGTTTTCCTCGGTAGCACCTATATCTTAGAATTGGATGCTAGTAAGGATTTTGTCAGAATGGCTCAGGTTTTGCCCGATAACGAGCCAAAAGCGCGATCTCTCAAACAGGGAATGCTAAGCGTCGCTCAAGACGAAACTCGCCATGCAGCTTATCTTTACGAAGCTCTTCAGCGTCGCCTGTCTCAAGCTCAAGTCGATGCGATCGTCGCTCGATGGCGAACTCGCAAAGTCCATGCGCTAGTGGCAATGATAGGAAATTTGCTGCAAAAAGGCGGAAAAACTCCTTCCTTGGTTACTGATGGGGTGCCAGTTGAAAACGAAGTGGAATTATCTGTAGCTGCGTAACCAAAAAATTCTGAAGAGCGAGAGCAAGCTTGCCTTAACAATTGTAATAATTTTTAATAATAATCTACGTTAAGGCACTAACTCCCTTATGATTAGGATGACAGTTTATCAAGCCTTTCTAAGATAACGGAGGTTCAAACTTGGCTATTCCTCTTTTAGAATACAAGCCATCATGCCCAAATACGCGCGTTGAAGGATATGAAGTTCCAGGCGACGAGCGTCCAAAAAATTTTACGACAGAAAACTTGCTTTCTCGTACTGACATGGACGATCTGATCGAAGCGGCATATCGCCAGATCTTCTTCCATGCTTTCAAATGGGATCGCGAGCCTTTCTTAGAATCGCAACTCCGCAACGGACAAATTACCGTGCGCGACTTCATTCGTGGATTGCTATTGTCGAAGACGTTTTATAACAGCTTCTACGAGAAAAACAGCAACTATCGTTTCGTCGAACAGTGCGTTCAACGAGTCTTAGGACGCGATATTTACAACCAACGCGAGAAAATTGCTTGGTCAATTGTCGTTGCTACCAAAGGAATCAAAGGTTTTGCTGACGCATTGCTCAACAGCGATGAATATTTAGAAAACTTTGGTTACGATACGGTTCCCTATCAGCGTCGTCGCAACCTAGCAAGTCGCGAAAAAGGCGAACTGCCCTTTAATATTAAATCTCCGCGCTATGATGCCTACTATCGCGGTATCTTGGGATTCCCTCAAATCGTTTGGCAAAACGAAG
Source organism: Candidatus Altimarinota bacterium (assembly GCA_012031035.1). GTDB lineage: Bacteria > Cyanobacteriota > Cyanobacteriia > Cyanobacteriales > Microcystaceae > Hydrococcus. The sequence continues at coordinate 10,938 of JAAUUT010000030.1, forward strand.
TCAGACGCTTTGTTCCTCAAGAGAAAAAAGCCAAAGCAGGCGATCCTTCGCTCTATTTGGATATGGCACGCAGCCTCGGCAGTGCCAGAGGTACTACGCCTCCGAAGGTTTCAGCAATGAATATCAATATCGAGGCTTCGGTTCCTCGCCGACGCTAATTGCTTGCGGCTAAATAGGAGACAGTAGACGATTGGCAGGGCGATCGAATGTATTTATTAGATTGTTCTGTGAATCGGGGACTGTCTCTTAATCACCTATCAGTGATTAAAATTCACTAGCTTAGTAGTTCGGTAGTTCGGTAGTTCAGGAGTTCATCCGTCAATATTCTTTGTTATCATCCTTGTCTCCCTTGTCCTCAAGAGTCCTCCGAAGGACGCTCTGTGTCGGGAATCAGCGTTAAAATCCATTTAATTTGTCCGAGAATTCCTCGTAACATTGCTAATTCTTCGCGACTCAGGTTGGCTCGATTATATAAGCTTCGGAATTTTTCCATGCGAGCAGCAGCAGTGTGAGGATAAAGATAGCCAATTTGTAGCAGGATTGTTTCTAGATGTTGGTAGTAGCTTTCCAAGGCATCTAATGTCGCTGCATTAGTCTCAAAGGATTGAGACTGCTGTCCGCAGTTAAGATTTTTTTGTTGAGATTGATAGAGTTCGTAGGCACAAATAGCAACGGCTTGTGCTAAGTTAAGCGAGGAATATTCTGGATTGGCTGGGATACCTACAAATCTTTGGGCGTAATTGAGTTCTACATTACTCAAACCCCGATCTTCCGCCCCAAAGATAAGCGCAGAAGTGATATTTTCTTCAAGCAGCCACGGCAGGGCAACTCGTGGGTTTTCTAAGGAAGCAGGTAAGGTGCGACTGTATGAAGTGGTTGCGATCGCCCTATGACACCCTTGTAAGGCCTCTGGAAGGCTATCGACTTGTATTGCTTTCTCTAGGACATCAATGCCATGTACTGCCATCTGTCGCGCTTCTGACGAGTTGCGATCGCATTGCGGATTGACCAAGACTAAATTTTGCAACCCCATATTTTTCATCACCCTTGCCACCGAACCCACATTTAAAGCGCCTGCTGGTTCGACGAGGATAATTCTGAGGTTGCTTAGTTGAGACATTCTCGATCGGTTATCAGTTAACAGTAATCAGTTATCAGCGGTCAGTTAATCTCTATCTCTAAACACCAGAGGATTAAAAAGAAAAATATTTCTCCTTACTGTTTACTCTTCATTGATAACTGATAACTGATTATTGACCGCGGTTAAGCTGATTCTTGGGTTGGGAGAGAGGACGGGTGTACCAACAGTTCGGCAGTAGAGCGTTTTTCTACCATTTCCCGCGTGATCGCACAGCGCTGAACGTCCTTGCGCGATGGCAATTCGTACATGACATCGAGCATCAGTTCTTCGACAATTCCTCGTAAGGCTCTCGCGCCAGTTTTGCGTCGGTAGGCTTCTTGCGCGATCGCTCTTACGGCATCGTTTTTAAACTCTAGTTGAACGTTGTCCATTTTCAAGAGCTTTTGATACTGTTTGACCAGTGCATTGCGCGGCTGAGTCAAAATCGCGACTAATGCTTCTTCATCGAGCATATCTAAGGATGCCATCACCGGAATGCGACCGACAAATTCGGGAATCATGCCGAATTTAACCAAATCGTCGGGTTCTAGCTGCTTTAGCATATCGGCTGTTCGCTTGTCTTTAGAAGCCGCTTCTCCTTGTTGCCGGATAAAACCCATCGACTTTTTACCCATGCGTTGTTCGACTATTTTGTCAAGTCCGACAAATGCGCCACCACAGATAAAGAGGATGTTACTGGTATCGATTTGAATGCAATCTTGATAGGGGTGCTTGCGACCGCCTTGGGGAGGTACGTTGGCCACGGTTCCCTCTAACATCTTCAAAAGCGCTTGCTGTACGCCTTCGCCGGAGACATCGCGAGTGATCGAAGGATTTTCACTCTTACGAGCAATTTTATCAATTTCGTCGATGTAAATAATACCTCGTTGAGCTTCGTCTACATCTAAATCGGCAACTTGCAGTAGTCGCAGGAGGATATTTTCTACATCTTCCCCAACGTAACCTGCTTCGGTAAGTGTTGTTGCATCGGCTACCGCAAAGGGAACGTCGAGAATTTTTGCTAAGGTTTGCGCGAGTAAGGTTTTTCCAGAACCCGTGGGCCCGATGAGCAGAATATTTGACTTTTGTAGCTCTACGGGATCGTCTATAACGCCGCTTTTTTTCGCTTGTACGACGCTCAGACGCTTGTAGTGGTTATAAACGGCTACTGAGAGAATTTTCTTTGCCTCGTCTTGTCCGATAACGTATTCGTCGAGGTATTTTTTAATCTCTCTTGGTTTAGGAATCCGATCTAACGAGAGACGTTCTCGGTTGGTGCGGCGCTTAGTTGTATTGTCCTCTGCGCGAGAACCGACGCGGGAACGCGATCGGACGATTCCATCAACTCCTCGTCCAAAATTTCGTTACATAACTCCACGCATTCATCACAAATATAGACTCCCGGCCCCGCAATTAGTTTGCGTACCTGTTCCTGGGATTTTCCACAAAACGAGCATTTTAAATGGGAGTCGTATTTAGGCATATTCATCTTAATGAAGTAACAGGGACGGTTGGGTCAGATAACGTTGGGCGAGAGATGACGCGATCGATCAGACCGTATTCTCTAGCTTCTTGCGCGGACATATAGAAATCGCGTTCGGTATCAGCAGCAATTTTGTCGTATGGCTGACCTGTATGGCTTGCTAAATAGTTATTTAGCCTTTGTTTCATGTAAAGAATTTCTCTTGCCTGAATTTCGATTTCTACGGCTTGTCCTTGGGCCCCTCCAATAGGTTGATGGATCATCAGTCTAGCACTAGGGAGCGCCATCCGCTTGCCTTTTGTTCCGCCGGATAGGAGAAATGCGCCCATACTTGCCGCAATTCCAAAACAGATAGTAGCTACGGCGGGGCGAACCTGTTGCATGGCATCGTAGATGGCAAAGCCTGCATATACGGAACCTCCAGGCGAGTTAATGTAGAGTTGAATGTCTTTCTCTGGGTCTTCGGCATCGAGATAGAGCAATTGTGCGACGATTGAATCAGCAACTTGGTCGTCGATTGGCGTTCCTAAGAAAACAATACGCTCTCTCAATAACCGCGAGTAGATATCAAACGCTCTTTCTCCCAAGCCAGACTGTTCTACGACCATTGGGACGACATTTTGGGTGGTCGAATAAATGTCTCTCGAATGAGCATTAATTATTGATGAAGCAATGGGCGATCGCGATTCAATCATAAAGCAAATAAGGCTCGAAGCAAATATTGCAATAAAAGGCTTTTAGCTTGTTTTTTTTTGTTTTTTTGAGTTCCGAGAACTCCACCGACTAAATTCCTTTCTGTCAACATTATGCCTCAAGCAATTAATAATTGGGTACTGACTCTATTAAGAAGCAGTGACTGGCGAATGAGTTCCCTTTTTTAGAAAGTCGGAAGTCGAAAGTATTCGGACAAAGGGTACTCTTGAAGACAAGGTAGACAAGGTAGAGATTTTACCGATTCCCAATCCCCATTCACCAATCCCCATTCACCAATCGCCAGTCCCCAGTCACTATTTTATTCTTCTTCAGTTACTATCGAGCTTTCTACGTCGAGCGCTTCTTCTTCATCCGTTTCGGGAGGGGTAAGGGAGCCTTTGGGAACTAGTTCGACAGTTGCTTTCTCTTTGAGCCAATTGAGGGTGTTCTCAGCCAGCAATTCTTCTCGAACCATTTCGTTTAATCGTTCCATGTCAAGATCGCGATCGCCCAATTGCTCCGTGACTTCTTTAATTCTAGTTGCGATCGCTTCTTGCTCTGGTTCGAGCGATTCTACTTTGGCAATTTCTTTGAGAATCAGCTTTTCTTTGAGGTTATTTATCGCATTAGGACGAGCATTGGCCCGCATCCGAGGAATACTTTCTGCATTAAACAGTTGTTTGAGATCGACTCCATACTGTTGCATCTGCATGGCTGTCTGAGTCAACATCATATCGACTTCCTTATTGACCATGGTTTCTGGAAGATCGACTTCGCAATTTTTGAGCAATTCAGCTACAATTGCGCCTTTAATGCTGTTATTTGTCTCTTGCTCGACGTTTTCTCGAAATCGCTTTTCTAAAGATTCTTTTAACTCTGCCAGCGTTTCTGATTCGCTGACTTCCTGCGCAAAATCATCATCTAATTCTGGCAGTTCTTTTTCCTTAAGTTCTTTTAAGGTAATGCTGAAGATAACGGGTTTTCCTCCCAAATCTTCCCTCGGATAGTCTTCTGGAAAAGTCACGGAAACTTCTTTGGTTTCCTCTGGTTTCATCCCGACCATTCCTTCAACCATGCCCTCAATCAAGCGTCCTTCTTCCATTTCGACTTTAAAATCGGTTCCTTGAACGCCGGAAATGACTTCGCCTGCTTCTCCCGATTCGGTAATCTCGCGTCCCTCATAGTCGATAATCGCGACATCGCCCATTTGTGCGCCGCGTTCTTCGACGGGGACTAATGTCGATTGTTGGACGCGACGTTCTTCTAGCCAATCGTCAACCTGTTTGGAATCGTAAACGCTTTCTTCGGCTTTTACGCTTAGTCCTTGATAGTCTCCCAGCGTAACTGTGGGAGCAACGTCAACCGAAGCTGAGAAGGTTAAAGGTTCTCCAGGCTCGTATTTTTGGATTAATTCGTCAAAATTAGAAATTAATTGATAATTTCCGAGCGATTCGATAGATTCTTGCTTAATTGCTTCTTCTAGGGCTTTTTGAACCATTTCCTCGATCGCGGCTGCTTTAATCTGCTTGGTTCCTATTCTTTGCAGAAGCACTTGACGAGGTACTTTTCCCTTGCGAAACCCAGGAATATTCGAGGAGCGAGCAAGATTTTGTACGACTTTTTCGTAAGTTGATTTGGTGGTTTGGGCAGAAACTTCTATCTCTAAGCCAATTTGACTGTCAGGAAGTTTTTCCTGGGTTACTTTCATCGACGTTCCTAATTTTTTAGATAACTACAAGAATTTTTTAATCTTAACAAGCGGCGCTCGTACAAACGATTAAATCTGAAGACCGCTCGTGATATTCTAGTGAGGCGACTATCCAACCAGTCGGACAAGCTTTACTTTTGCGTTCTGCCTTGTCTATAGGATGTTTTAGCAGCCGTCTTAATTGACCTATCAGATCGTATCACGATCGAAAACATCCAATTGTGGTAAGTTTAAAGTTTTCTAGATTATCGAGAACAATTTAAAATAATTAGTCGTAAAGATAAAAACTTTTAGGCAAAATAAAAACAGGCATCTCACACAAGTTTGGTTAAACTCATTATCAAAAAAAAACTTAATGAAAATTAACTTTTTATAGAAAAATTTAAAGTTTGACAGCGAGAGATGCAATCGCAATTTTAGTGGAGGTAAATAGAGTTGTCACAAGGTATCAATGTCGCCATTCTGGGAGCAACAGGAGCAGTCGGGACAGAACTATTAGAACTATTAGAAAGTCGTAAGTTTCCAGTTGCTAGTTTAAAACTTCTAGCATCGCAGCGCTCTGCGGGAACGACATTACCATTCAAGGGAGAAAATATTCCTGTCGAAGCCGTTAGCGAGGAGTCTTTTCAAGGAGTCGATCTCGTATTGGCTTCGGCGGGCGGATCGACTTCTAAAGCTTGGGCAAAAACCATTGTAGAAGCAGGCGCAGTTATGGTGGATAATTCCAGCGCTTTTCGCATGGATTCTCAAGTTCCTTTGGTCGTTCCCGAAATCAATCCAGAAGCTGCCGCAGGGCATCAAGGCATCATTGCCAATCCAAACTGTACGACTATTTTAATGGGAATTGCCGTTTATCCGCTCCATCGCGATCGCCCGATTAAGCGCTTGGTAGTCTCGACTTATCAATCGGCTAGCGGTGCGGGAGCAAGGGCAATGGAAGAGTTAAAAACCCAAGCCAAAGCAATTTTAGCAAACGAAACTCCAACCGCAGAAGCGTTTCCCTATCCTTTAGCCTTTAATCTTTTCCCTCACAATTCCCCTCTTAACGAGCAAGGTTATTGCGAGGAAGAAGTAAAAATGATTAAAGAAACTCGCAAGATTTTTAACGCTCCCCAGTTGCAAATTACGGCAACTTGCGTGCGGGTTCCCGTACTCCGCGCTCATTCAGAAGCAGTTAATCTAGAATTTGACGAGCCATTTTCCCCCCAACAAGCCAAAGAAATTTTAGCTTCAGCACCAGGCGTTAAACTAGTTGAAGATTGGCAAGCTAATTATTTTCCGATGCCTATCGATGCGACGGGGAGAGATGAGGTATTAGTCGGTCGAATCCGTCAGGATATATCTCATCCGTGCGGATTAGAATTATGGCTGTGCGGCGATCAAATCCGCAAAGGGGCTGCTCTCAATGCAGTACAAATTGCTGAGTTATTAGTTAAAGAAAATCTTTTTAAACGTTCTGTTTCAGCAGTTTTTGTGTAACTAGGCTGGCACGCTTTTACAATGACTTACTGAATTTAGGGAATAGGCAATAGGGAACAGGGAACAGATAGGTAATTTCAGTTAACAGTTAAAGTGTAAATGCGTGACAGCTTATAAAGTTGAGTAAATAATAAGAATTCAAAATCGAATGAACGATCGCAGCTTAGGAAGAGTAATCACCGCGATGGTGACTCCTTTTGATGAGGAGGGAAACGTTAATTATGAAGTCGCCGAAAAATTAGCCGACTATTTAGTGACCCATGGAAGCGATGGCATAGTCGTCTGCGGGACGACTGGTGAATCGCCAACCCTAAGTTGGGATGAAGAATATCAACTTTTTCAAGTCGTCAAAGGAGCCGTCTCAGGACGAGGTAAAATTTTGGCAGGGACGGGATCGAACTCGACAACTGAAGCGATCGCGGCTACTCAAAAAGCGGCTCAATTAGGATTGGACGGTTCCCTACAAGTAGTGCCATACTATAACAAGCCTCCCCAAGAAGGACTTTACGAGCATTTCCGGGCGATCGCGATTTCCTGTCCCGATTTTCCCATCATGCTCTACAACATTCCTGGGCGCACGGGGCAAAATCTTTTGCCAGAAACCGTAGCAAAATTAGCCGAAATCGACAATATTGTCGCGATTAAAGAAGCTAGCGGGAATTTGGAGCAAGTTTCTTTGGTTCGTCGCCTTACGCCTTCTGAATTTGCTATTTATTCGGGAGACGATTCTCTGACGCTTCCTATTCTTGCGGTAGGCGGAACGGGAGTAGTCAGCGTAGCGAGTCATTTAGTTGGGGAGGAAATTCAAGCGATCGTACAAGCTTTCGATCGAGGCAATACCAAACTAGCGACAGAAATTAATACGAAGCTTTTGCCTTTATATAAAGCACTTTTTTGTACGACTAATCCCATTCCGGTAAAAGCAGCGTTAAACTTAATAGGCTGGAAAGTTGGAGGCTTGCGCTTACCCCTATGTGAAATTTCCCCAAATTTAAAACAAAATGTAGAAGCTGCTTTAAAAAATTTATCGTTGATCTAAGCTGATTAGAAAAAACTAACTCGCTCGATATCGTTAGCTACAATAAGCTAATATAAAGTGAGCTTTTAAGCAAAAAAACTTAAATTAGCTGACTAAATTGATATATTTTTATATTTTTAAAATATATATTCTTTTTTATTAAAAACATTGAAAAAAACTTGTATCGATAGAAATATCGATGCGCTCAATTATATCTAAATACACTCACATTAGGAGGCAAATGACTCAAAACGAAGATCGATCCAATCTAAAAATTATTCCCCTGGGCGGACTGCATGAAATTGGAAAAAATACTTGTATATTCGAGTACGAAGACGAAATTCTGCTCTTAGATGCGGGAATTGCTTTTCCTACAGAAAATATGCACGGGGTTAATATCGTTCTGCCCGATATGACTTATTTACGAGACAATCGTCACAAAATTAAAGCGATGATTGCAACGCACGGGCATGAAGATCATATCGGCGGTATCCCCTATCATTTAAAACAATTTGATATTCCTGTTATATACGGGCCTCGCCTAGCAATGGCGCTATTGCGAGAAAAATTAGAAGAAGCAGGAGTTGCCAATCGCACGACGCTTAAAACGGTCGGCCCTCGCGAAATAGTAAAAGTCGGCAGTTCGTTTGTTGTCGAATTTATCCGCAATACTCACTCGATCGCCGATAGTTTTAGCGTCGCCATTCACACGCCGATAGGGGTAATTATCCATACCGGAGACTTCAAAATCGACCATACGCCCGTCGATGGGGAATATTTTGACCTGCAAAAATTAGCCGAACACGGTGAAAAAGGCGTGTTGTGCTTGTTAAGCGATTCGACCAATGCTGAAGTTCCTGGGGTGACTCCTTCAGAACAATCGGTAACGCCCAATCTCGATCGCGTTTTCGCTCAAGCACCCGGACGGTTAATGATTACCACCTTTGCCTCTTCCGTCCACCGCGTCAATATCGTTTTGCAACTAGCCCAGAAATACGGTCGCAAAGTCGCCGTAGTGGGGCGGTCTATGCTTAACGTAATCGCTCATGCTCGCAATCTCGGCTATATTAAATGTCCCGACGATATTTTTGCCCCAATTAAAGCAGTTCGCAACTTACCCGACGAAAAAGTTCTCATTTTAACAACGGGATCTCAAGGAGAACCTTTAGCGGCGATGACGCGCATTTCTAACGGGGATCACCCGCAAATCAAAATTCGTCAGGGAGATACCGTCGTCTTTTCTGCTAATCCCATCCCAGGGAATACGATTGCAGTGGTCAATACCATCGATCGCTTGATGATGATGGGCGCTAACGTTATCTACGGACGCGACAAAGGCATTCACGTATCGGGACACGGTTCGCAAGAAGAACAAAAAATGATGCTGTCTCTGACCAAACCCAAATTCTTTATGCCCGTCCACGGAGAGCATCGAATGCTGGTCAAGCACGCTCAGATGGCTCAAAGCATGGGCATCCCGGCAGAAAATACGGTAATTGTCAAAAATGGAGATGTGATCGAGTTATCGCGCGATCGCATTGAGGTAGTTTCTCAAGTGTCTTCTGGCTTACAATTGGTCGATCGCGCTGGTGTAGTTCACGATAATATCATGCAAGAAAGACAGCAGTTAGCAGAAGATGGAGTAGTTACCATTGCTAGCGCGATCGATTGGGATGGCAAACTCATGGTACAGCCAGAAGTTCATTTGCGCGGAGTCGTAACGACGGTGGAGCGATCGCTCCTGCAACAACTAATCGTTAAATCGATTGAGAGAACTTTAAGCGAACGTTGGAGCGAATTTAGCCAAAGTGCTAATGGAGAAGCGCTTGAAGTCGATTGGGCGACTTTGCGAGAAGAAATCGAAAGTCACCTGCAACGACTCGTCCGCCGAGAATTGCAAAGCAGTCCTTTGGTAATATTTTTATTGCAAACGCCAGAACCCACGCCTACGAGAACTTATCGTCGTCGGCGATCGACAGCATCTGTAGCTTCGTCAGAACAATCTCTATTTCCTGTTAATAGTTGAATAGAACCAGTAAATTTATGATGTCTCCATCCGAATCGAATTTTGAGAGTCAATCCTCGACTCAAGTCCAAATTCGGGAAATTCAAGAAATTGCCATCACCCTTGCCGCAAAAAATCTCAACCCAGCTATGTTGAGCGAGGATTTTCTCAAATTTAGCGGTATTGTTCCCAATGAATGGGAATTGTCAAAACAGCCATTCTTACGCCTAATTTTGCGCAGGTAAATTTTCAAAACGGCGTAAGTATTGCGTCTCAACCGCGCACAATTGCTTTTGTCGAAACGGTTAATTTACAAATTCCCGAACAATTAAATATTCCCAAGGCCGCGCGCCAATATATCGAGAAACTTCCCCATGCTGAGTATCAAACCCTTAGTATCAGTCCCAAAAGTATTATTCCCTTTTCTGGGGGGGAAGATTCTGCGAGGAAGTATATTACTGGAACTTTATTATCGCCTGGTGCTTGGCAAGAATTCGGCAATGTGCCCATGCAAGCAGGACTGAACTTGCTCTATCAGTTAGAAAAATGTCAATTTAGTTTGAATATTAACGAAGCTAAAGTACAAATTGGCGATCGCGCTGCTATTCCAGCACTATTGTTTGCAGGCAGTTTCAATTACAATGTAGGAATCGATAGCGAACCAGAACGGTTGCAATTGCTAATTCAAGGGCTTAATCGGTGGCAGACAGATTTGGCAACTTTTCGAGATATCGTTAACAAGCGATTCTTGGGGCAAGCTAGTCAGCGATTTTTTGGAGAACAAGACCAAGAAGCTTTGTTTCCTCGCTTAAATTAAGCAAAATATTTCGTTCTCAATCCTACGTAAAAAGTAGGGGCGAAACCCAACAACAATTAGTAACTTGTTGTTGGGTTTCCTTATTTGAACCTAACCTACTAGCTATGGCGAACTAGACAGTGGGAAGCCTGTTGATAATGAAAGTAATGCTTAAGATAGATACAACTGTATGGGTTGATTTTGGAAGATTAAATGAACGTTCATCTTAATTTTCTAAAAAGGAGCAAGTTTTTATCTATGCCTTATGGTGTTCCTCCGACTCCAAAAGCTTCTGATGTTATACCAGGCGTAATTCTAATTATTGTTTTAAGCCTTATCGGCGTTTTTTTGACTCAACTATGAATTCAGACGACGCGATCGCGGTTAGTCTTTATAAAAGATAAAATTGCCTTGGGAAAATTTTCCAAAGCCAGTTACAGATCGCCGAGGATAGAATAAGCGATCGCTGCTAAGTTATTAAAACAACCCAAGTGTAACAAATCCTCAGCACCCAGTAGAATTCGCAGTTGGCGTGTATCGGGTTTGTTAGGCAGCGATCGCTTACCGACCATTACTCAGGTTTATCGCAAAAACTTCTCCACGCAACGAACAAACATTTCAACTCCCATTGCCAAAGCAGTTTCATCAAAATCAAAACGCGGATGGTGGTGAGGATATGCCAACCCTTTTTCTGGGTTAGCAGAACCCAAGAAGAAATAACATCCAGGAACTTCTTGCAAAAAGAAGGACATATCTTCTCCTCCCATCGTCTGACATTCTGGTACGACTCCTGCTGGAGTTTCCACAACATCTAGGGCAACAGACCTTACTAACTCAGCCATGCGAGCATCGTTAATCGTGGGAGGATATAACCGCCAATACTCTAACTCGTAGGTTGCGCCGTGACTTTGACAGACTCCTGCAATAATTTCCTCGATGCGTTTGCCTATATAATCTTCTAATGCAGGATTAAAATAGCGAACTGTTCCGCTCATTTTGGCACTATCGGCAATGACATTTAAAGCATGTCCCGCTTGAAATTCGCCAACGGTGACAACGGCTGAATCGAGAGGATTGACGTTGCGAGCGACTATGGTCTGTAAGGCGTTAATAATTTGAGCGCTAACAACAATCGAATCGACGGTTTGATGGGGCATTGCACCGTGTCCGCCTCTTCCGTTAATGCGAGCGCGAAAACATTCCACGGCTGCCATAAGCGCCCCAGAACGAACCCCTAACGTCCCCAGAGGCAGATTATTCCATAGATGCAGTCCGATAATCGCATCGACATCGGGATTTTTGAGGACTCCTTCCTCAATCATCGGCTTAGCACCACCTGGCCCTTCTTCGGCAGGTTGAAAAATAATCTTAACAGTTCCTTTGAATGTATCTCGATGTTGAGAGAGATAGTAAGCTGTTCCTAACGCGATCGCAGTATGTCCGTCATGTCCGCAGGCGTGCATAATTCCGTCGTGTTGCGATCGATAGGACACGTCATTAGCTTCTTGAATTGGCAGCGCATCCATATCTGCTCGGATTGCCAATACGCGACCGGGATGGGTTCCTTCAATGGTGGCAACAATTCCGGTTTTAGCAATTCCGGTTTGATGTTTTATTCCCATTTCTGTTAAGTTCTGAGAAATAAATTCAGATGTTAATCGTTCTTGAAATCCTAATTCTGGACGTTGATGAAATCTGCGTCGCCATGCTACTAAACGAGATTGTAAAGAACGAATCTCCAAACGTATTTGTGATAGATCGATGCAATTGTTAGTTGGAAAAGTAGAAATCATTGTTTTAATAATGAACTTGCTTCTTTTAAGTTTTTAAAATATTTAAGAAGTCTATAAACTTAAAAATATAAAGTGAATTTTACAAAAATTATTATTATTTTTGATTATTAAATTGGATTAAATATTATAGCAAAGCTTTTTGAGAAATGTCATCAGCGATCGCGAATTTTAAGTTAAAAACAAACGCGATCGCTTAGTAGGACTGGAATAGAGAAAAAATTTCCTGAATTTTTTGGCAATCTTTGTAGTTAAGTTTGACAAACGCTTATTAATGGTAGAAACATTTCAAAAGTGTTCGTTATCTCATAGAGTTAGCGTTAACGGAGATCTCCCCTGTATGTGGCAAAATTCCCAAGGCATTCCAAATTTACCCGATCTGACTCATCCTCAAGAATTAATTAACTTGGGACAGCAATTGCTAGGTTCCCTGCTTACCGTTAGTTTGCTAGTGAGTGCTTTGGGAGTTGCGATCGCATTGCTCGGATTTGCCTTAAATCGCTACGAAATCGAAGGCAAAAGTTTTGTTAGAGAATGGGTAGAGCGCTATTCATTGCTCTTAAAAGCATTTTTGCATGGCATTTTAGTGCTAACTCTTCTCATCGTAGGATTCTTATTCTGTTCTACCCTCGCCAATCGCTATCATCATTGGGAACAAGCAAGTATTGCCAAAATAGCTGCTAGTGTCGAAGGCGCGAAACTAGAACAACCAGCGCCAAAGGTTCGCTATGTTGTGGAAGAACCCTACTCTTACTTTTCTAACATAGATGGCAAATTGGTTAAAGTGCAAGATACTCAGCGAATCGATCGCTTTCTTGCACTAACTAGTTCCGAAATTCAAGTCAATATCGACCAAATTCGCAGTCTAGAGGTTAGCGATCGCAACAATTATCGCCTCGACTTTTCCGCATCCTATCAAGTCACCAATTCTCTCCTAGAGGCACAAGAAATCTTTTTTGAAATCTCTCCTCCCTACAGTTATTCGCTATTGCAAAATTTTCGAGTCGAGCAAGAAGGGAAACGACTCGAACCAACTAACCCAGGAAGTTATAGTTTTCCATTGCGTCTCGCACCAGGTCAATCGACCAGCTTTCGCGTTTTGTATCAAGCGCAGGGATCGCCGCGCTGGGTTTACAGTGCTAGTGGAGAATTGCTCTCTAACTTTCGTCTTACCGTCAATGCTAACTTTCCCAAGGCTGATTTTGCTAGCGGTATTGCACCAACAGAAATCAAAAATGAAGATAACAGAACCGTTTTTGTCTGGGTTTTTGAGGATAACGTCTCTGTCGCCAATCCTTTTGGCATCTTTACTTCTACTGCTCCGATTTTGGATACAGGCATTCTGCCGCGCCTGCTTCTGTTAGCGCCTGGGATCTTTTTATGGTGGTTGCTCTTGCTCTATCTATCGCTGCCGATGTCTTGGCGTAATGTAGCATTAGCTGGAGCGTTATTTTTTGCCTGTCTGCTCGCTCTGACCTATCTCAGCCGTATTATGGATGTAAGAGCCGCTTGGAGTGGGATCTCTTTGGTTTGGTTGATACTTGCTTGGGGATTGGGAACTAATCGTAATGCTTCAGTTGCCGCCATTATTTGTACGATTTGTGGCGCTATCGTGCCTGTATTAGGGTTAATCGTTCCGTATAGCGGAATAACGCTGAGTTTGGCAGGATTGTTATCGGTTACATGGCTAATGGTGCGAAAGTGGTATGCGTTTAGTCGTTAGCGAGATCGGTTTGATGCGATCGCTACAGCTTATCGATAAACTTTTGATGTAAAGCTTCGAGGAGATCGAGAATCTCGACAAATTCTTGACCAAAGGGAGTCAGACGATACTCAACCCTCGGAGGAACTTCGGGATAGCTCAATTTATCGAGAATCCCAAACTGAACCAACTTTGCTAAACGTTCGTTTAAAACTTTCGTTGTCAACCCTTTTTTCGTCTTCACCAATGCTCTTGGACGATTTACTCCACTGCGAATTTGCATCAAGATGTGAAGCGTCCATTTACACCCCACACAATCCTCAAACATAGCAATTAATTTGCTTGAAGCTTCGGAAAAATTTTTGTACTCTGTTGGTTTTGCGAGTTCGCATTTGCAACCAAAACATACCTACCTTACGAAAAAGTACCTTTTTGCGGGTCGGAGTGCGAGTTTTTTATAGTCAATTTGTAGCTCAATATAACAACAAGGAGTCGCATTATGAAAAGCAAAGGTATTTTTTATATGGGTCGCGATGATTGTGGCGTTTGCATTCAAGTCGATCGCGCGATCGTCCAACACCTCGATCCCAACCGCTACGACTTAGAATATGTAGATCTTAGCGAAAATCGCGATCGCATTGCCGAAGCAGAGTCCGCAGGGGTGAAAACCGTTCCTGCTTTGGTTTTAGAGGGACAGGTTTTTCATATCAACTTTGGAGCCGAGTTATCTGCGATCGCATAGACTTATGGATACTCCTAGCATTTTATCAATTCAAGTCGGTTTGCCCAAGCAACTTGGAACAGAAGGTGCGATCGATTTGATGGATCGACCTTGGACGACTGGTTTCTTCAAAGAGCCAGTCACAGGAGCAATTTATCTTGGTAAAAACAATCTTACCGGAGACGGACAGGCAGATCTCATCTTACACGGAGGTACTGAAAAAGCAGTTCTCGCTTATGCTGTGAAACATTATCCGCAGTGGCGACAGGAACTTAATTTACCCGACTTTCCCTATGGTGCATTTGGCGAGAACTTTACTGTTTCTATGCAGACAGAAGAAGATGTTTGTATTGGCGATATTTTTGCGGTAGGTGAAGCACGAATTCAAGTATCGCAACCGAGAGAACCTTGCTGGAAACTCGCACGAAGATGGCGCAGGAAAGATTTACCTAAGCGAGTAATTACTAGCGGTCGTTCTGGCTGGTATTTTAGAGTATTGTCTGAGGGTTTGGTAGAAAGCGGATTGCCTTTGTTGCTGTTAGAGCGTCCATTGCCTCAATGGAGTATTGCGCGGGTTAATCAGGCATTTTATCGAGGTAGCGAGGATGTTTCCAAACTTGCTTCGTGTCCGTTATTATCGCCTAGTTGGAGACAATATTTTTCTAGGCAACTGTCATAATATTCTAAAAAACATCTTTCATACCTCTTAAACGACCAAAAACCCTAACAGAATCGCTACTTCCTATTTCTGATCGGATTGCTTCGTCATCCCATCGCAAAAAGGGATTAGTGAGCTTTTCTATTCCCAACAATGAGGGAACTGTTGCTTCTCCTTGGCGACGTGCGTTTTTAACTCGATCGTAGCGAGTTTGTAAGTCTGGGTTTTGGGAATCGACGCTAAGGGCAAATTGTAAGTTTTTGAGCGTGTATTCGTGAGCGCACCACACTCGCGTATTATCCGGTAAGTTTCTTAATTTGCTTAAAGAATCAACCATTTGGGCGGGAGTGCCTTCAAATAATCTACCGCATCCGCCTGCAAAGAGCGTATCGCCACAAAATAACTCTCCCGTATCCTCTAATGATATGGAAGGAAAATAATAGGCGATGTGAGCGCGAGTATGTCCGGGCACGAAATAGACTTCGGCTACTCTATCTGAAAATTCTACGCGATCGCCCTCTTGTAAAAATACCTGTTGTCCTGGAATTCTACCGCGATCTTCTACTCCACCATAAACGCAGAGATTGGGAAAATGCTGCATCAATTCTCGATTTCCCCCAACGTGATCGTTGTGATGGTGCGTGTTAAAAATAGCGATTAATTCAGTACCTAGCGTATCCAAACACCGTAAAACGGGTTGTGCTTCTGCGGGATCGACGACTGCTGCTGTATTGCTTTCGGGGTCGTGGAGTAAGAAAATGTAGTTATCAGATAAGGCGGAGAGTCGTTTTACCTGCATCGATATTTTCCTCTAATTGCATTTTTATGATAAATTGCGATCGCCTTTTTTTGCACCGACCAAAAAGCATGATAATAGCTACGTAATTAAATTCATCAACGCAGCATGATAAAAATTACGTTGGATCGGGAGTGCTTGCATAATCTGGATCTATCTCCAGTTAAAACTATTATCGATCGCATCTTTGAGGAAGGCGCGATCGCTTCCTACGAACAACAAATTCACTTAGAGTTTGACTATTTTCGCGATCCCACCGACCCTAGAGAACTTTCGGAGATCCCAGAAATTCGACTTTGGTTTTTGCGGTTGGATGCTGTTTATCCCTGGATTCCTTTCTTTCTCGACTGGAAAGCGGGAGAATTGGCACGCTATGCAGCGATGTTAGTTCCCCATCAATTTAGCCGCAACGAAGGGATTCAATTCAATCCAGAAGCTTTAGAGATTTTTGTAATGCAGAAAACTTTTGTCCTCGCAGACTGGCTAAAACACCAGGAAATTCCCAGTCAATCGCGTCTGAGTGCGATCGCGCAAATGTTTGGCTACGAGTTAGATGATTCTTTCTTTAAATTGCTTCAATAGAAATTAACGAACCAGCAGCAAGATTGTTTGGGCAAAACCAACAATAAATCCTAGAATACCGCCTAAATTAACAATTGCTTGTAATTCGTTTTTAACAATCCCTTCTACCGCCAATTCTAACTCTTGAGGGGAAGTCGCTTTCACTCTGGCAATAATCACTTGGTCTATTGACAAAATAGGAATAATCTGTTCTACTAATTGTTCTAAATCTTCTTCGAGATAGCGCTCTAAAATGAGGGCAAGTTCTTTGCCGATCGCGACTAAAGAAGTGTTAACAGCTACAGAAGATTGAAGTCTATTGACAATTAGCACGGCAACCCCATCCCAATCAATCGATTTACCGAACTCTTGAACGAACTGAGAACCACTTTCTTGAATATAAGCACGAACGGTATCGCGAGTTGTTTTTCTTAGCTGTCGAACTGTCGAGATAGGGAGGTTTTGTAGAGAAAGACTTTGCAGCCATTCTCTCAAGCGACTGCGCACTTCTAGAGAAAGCAACAATTCTCTCAAACGTGTATTTGCTAATTCTTTTTCGTCTAAGAAAAACGTTCGCAAACGGGCGAGGGTGTTACGCAGTCCGAATAGATTAGCGACTACCCAATATGTTCCGCTAGTTTTTCTCGAAAACTATCGTCGATGACTTGAATATTGCGATCGGTGAGAAAATCGATGAGTGCCAGTCGGATAACATCTGGAGAAATAACTGCTTCGAGCAACCAATCAGCTAATTGTTTCGCTTGAGGATTACTGAGGCGAAACTCTAAGAGGACTTTATCAAAAATGTTATCGATTTGTTCTTCGAGAAAGTCTTCTCGACGCGATAAAGCTTTTAAGAGTCGCGGCAACGATTCGCCAAATAAATCTCGCAAAATGTCTGAGAGGATTTTAGCGGTTTTTTGTTGCTTATCGGCTCGAATTTGCTTGATTGCTAAATCGAGTAACCAGCGAATCGCCGCTTCTACTCGTTCGGTTGCTAACAAGCGCTTAGCTAGCCTTTGTAACTCTTCTGGGGTAAGAAGAGATCCCATAATTGTATCGGAAATTCGCTGGGCGAGACGTTCTTGGTTAGCAGGAATTAAACCAGGAGTGAAGGGGAGTTTGCGCTTGCCTATATAAATAGCTTTATAGGGACGAAATAGCATCTTAATGGCTATATCGTTAGTAAAATAGCCAATAATAGCCCCTCCCACGGGGGGCACAATCAATGTCCATAAGGTAGCTAATTCCAACTGCGATCGCGTCCGTAAATGCGTAAATCTATTTTTTTACTACTAATACTCCCATGATGCCATTAGCAATGGGGTAGTGAACAGCATTGACAAATCCCGCATCCTGAGCTAAATTAACTTGCTCTACTCCGGTAGGAAACCGTTCTAAACTGGGACTGATATAAGCGTATTCTTCGGTCAATCCAAAACTTTGGGCCGTAGGAACGACAATGGTTTGTAGATACCATTCTTGAAATGTCTGCATCAATGGATTATCGGGGCGATGGAAGTCAAGAATTGCTGCTTTGGCATCTTTTTTGAGAACGCGATGAAGTTCTTGCAAGCAACGGGGAATATCGATTACATTCCTCAAACCATAGCCCATCGTAGCACAATCAAACGTATCGCTATCGAAGGGTAAATTAAGGGCATCTCCTTCTACCCATTCAATGGGTAGGGGCGCAAATAAACTACTATTTTTTTGATGGGCGATCGCCAATTGTTCTTTAGCAAAGTCAACGCCAATAACTTTACCCGTCGTACCAATTTGACGGGCTAGCAGTTGCGCTAAATCGCCGCTACCGCAGCATACATCCAATCCTACATCGCCAGGAGTCGGATCGCTCCATTTGACTGCCATGAGTTTCCAAATGCGATGCTGTCCCAAACTCAACCAATTATTTAATCGGTCGTATACGGGAGCAATGCGATCGAATATTGTTTGAATTTCTGATGCAGTAGGTTGGTTATTTTGGCTATTAGGCAAGTTAGTACGATTGAACTCAGATATCTCTATTATCTAATGTCGCGATCGCTCTAATACGTCAGTCGCAGTTTTTCAAGAATTTTATCTTTGTCATGCAGTAGTGGATAGCAAGTTTTTTTGCTGTTGCGATCGCACTTTCCAGAAAGTTTTCGGGGATTAAAAAAATATCCGAGTAATGTTTCTTGGGAGCAATTAAAGTGTGACCGTATGCTTCTAAAGTTTTTGGGAGAAAGCAAATAACATCTGCATCTCGATAAACAATCCAAGCTGGAATTTTTCCGGCTACGATATTGCAGATAACACATCGATCTTGAATAACCATATCATTAGAGATTAAATCTATGCGAGCGCTTAAAACTTACCAATTACAATGTAGGTTTAGGTAGGCGCTTGATGTATTCTCGTAACACTTGAGCCATGCTTACATCCTTTTGCTTTGCATAAGCTTTTAATCGCTCTAAATCTTCTGAACTTAAGCGTATTTTCAGCACTTCATCTTTAGTCATTGTGGGTACAACAGACTACAATCTAGTTATGCTAACACGGGAAAAGGCGATCGCAAATGACGACACAAAGATGGACGGATGAAATGCTGGATAGTTTAGCGGGAACTGTTCAGGGGTTGAGTGGCACTGTTCGGGGATTGAGTGGAACTGTTCAAGAGTTAAGTGGAACTGTTCGAGGGTTAGGCGAAAGAGTTGAAGACTTAGCAGAATCCGTCGAACAGACTAATAACAACGTCGATCTACTTGTTGGGGCTGTAAATGCTTTTATCGAACGTGATACAGAACGCAGTGAAGAAATTAGACAGTTGCGAGTTGATTACGAGCAATATAAACGAGAAAATGACAATCGTTTCAACACGTTATTAGAAGAAGTACGATTTTTAATTCGCCAACTTGGAGAAAATAGATAAAAAAGCTGAAAATCTTCTTTCTTTGATGTTGCTGAAATGGTTAGCTATTTGGGGATTCCTTTGCTTTCGATTTCTAATCGATATTAAATATCAAATATAGCTAACGGGACTTAAACAAAAATTAAGCCCAAATCAAGCCTAAACTAGCTTTATAGGCTATAAATACGTCTCTGTTTTTGTTGAGCCAACTAACAAAACGATAAGAGATCGCTGTCCGAAATGCCTCTAAAGCTTCGGCAAATGTATCTAAAGTATGGTTTGCCCAACGTCTTCTTAACCCTCCTGTCAGCTTATGCCAAAGAATAAATGTATAGGCACAAAAAACTAAAATAAAATGTCTTTCCAAACTCTTTTTATCTCTAACTTGATATTCTTTTAACCCCAACCATCCCTTAGCTTCACGATAGAATACTTCTACCCAATTTCGTTGGGAATATATATCTACTATCCATTGTTCAGTTACTATTGATGGCTCGACATTAGTAATAAAATAATCAATATCACTAGCTTCAGAGAAAGTTGGCTCATTCATGACGATTGCTATTTTTCTCCTTCCTTCTAAACTAGCTATTTCTGCTTCAACTAATGTTACCCATACTGTTTTTGGCTTATTGATTTGGATATCAATAAGCCTAAATCTATTGGCTGGCAATGTTTTTGCCAATTCGTCTAGTCTAAGCTCTGCGGAGGTTTCTGTTGAGTTGATTAAACGTACTTTGCGATTTTTTGCTACTCCTCCTAGATAGTTTAAGTTCCTTTTTTCTAGTTCTTTTAAAAACGATGTATTGTTGCCATAGCCTGCATCAATTAAAACGATTCCAGGTCGATATCCCCGACTGAGCGTTCGCTCGATTAATGATAATGCTAATTCCGGTTTTTTATGAAATTCGATATCTTCTTTCCCTAACGGTAATGAGCTACTATGTTGATACAATTCTATGTCTAAAGGTAGACTTTTTTGGCCATCATAAAGATGTGTTGTTACTAAAACATTTCCGTTATCGGTTTTGCCGATTTCACCAATGTACTGTCGCCCCACTCCTGCCGTAAAGTTTCCGCTTTTACGATGTCCACTATCATCAACGATCAGACTGAAACCTCGATTGATTTTGGTTTGAGAACATTGGTTCATCACCTCTAAACGACGATCGTTGATGCGCTCGGCTGACCAAGTTGACTCAGTTAAAAAATGGTGTAATTGATGGTAATTTACTCCTACAGCATTTGATGCCATCTGAGATAGATTGTTTCGTTCGCTTTCCCCTAGCAATCCGCCTAAATAGTTTCTAAATTCCCTTTTTTGTGCTTTAGTTCTGAGTAAATCATCGAAGCGATTACACCATTTATCGAAGCAGGGAGGCATGGCTGCTGGTGTTGTTTCTTTCATCGGCGATCGCTACTAACGTAAATTAGTTATCTGGTATATATTTTAACCTTTTTTTATTGGCTATACTGTTTAAGTCCCGCTAATGCAACTTTTAATCAATTCTTCTACTCCATTTACGAGAATTATTTTAGTTTCTAACTGATGGGCGACTTCTGCAACTGTCAGATCGTCTAAGAATTTCTGTTCGTCGTGTTTTAACATAACAGATGGTAATAAAATCGCTTCTCCTAATTCTTTTCCTTTCAATCCTTCTAATAAATCTTGTCCAGTAAGCAACCCCGTTACCGTAATTTCTTGTCCCCAATAATGACTATTCAAAGGAGCTAATTCAAGAGTTAATCCCTTTACTTGATTTAACTGTTTTACCAAAGGTTGAAAGGCAAATTCAACGGCATTCCCTACCACCCAAGTAAATTTTTGAGGCTTGTTTAACTGAGAAGGTAGCATCTTTTTAGCAGTAACTTGAAATTGTTTAATAAACTGACGAATTGAACCAACTCCATTGCCAATTTGAGGATAATCTTCGTAATGAGTTTGAGCCGGTAATTCTTGGCGAGCAATGAGAAACCATTCATCAGCTAACCAGGCAAAATTACTACCTAATTGCTGTCTAAATTTTTCTTGTAATTGTTGGACTTGTGCGATGACTTCTATGGCTTTTTCTTGAGTGACGGAAATTAATTCATCATCGCTGGGACGAAAGCGAGTTAATCCTACAGGAACCACCGCAGCCGATGCGATCGCAGGGATTTCTCCTCGATGAAATAAAGCTAAATCTAATAACGTTTTCTCCAAATGAATTCCATCATTAATTCCCGGACAAACAACCACTTGCGCGTGAATTTGCAAGCGTCTTTCTTGAAACCATTTAAATTGTTCTATTATTTGTCCCGCGCGAGGATTTTTGAGGAGACGAATGCGTATATCGGGTTCGGTGGCATGAACGGAAACATAAAGAGGAGAGAGGCGCATTTGTTCGATACGCTGCCATTCTTTTTCGGTTAAATTGGTTAGCGTTAAATAACTTCCATAAAGAAAACTCAGACGATAATCGTCGTCTTTCAAATAAAGACTGTCTCTTTTTCCTGGGGGTTGTTGGTCGATAAAACAAAAAGGACAGCGATTGTTACACTGAATTAATCCATCAAAAAGAGCGGTTTCAAATTCTAATCCCAAGTCTTCGTCATAATCTTTTTCAAGTTCGATAGAATGTGTTTTTCCCGCAGCATCGATAACTTCTATCTCTAAAAATTCATCGGCACATAAAAATTGATAGTCGATCAAATCGCGAGGATGAGTGCCATTAATTGCCACAATAGAATCGCCTGGTTCAAACCCTATTTCTGACGCGATCGAGTCTGGAACTACTCTACTAATTCGAGCGGGACGAATAGAAGTTTTACTCATATTTATATATATTCTATAAATTTAGTGATGTATGCTGGTTTGGATGAAAACAAATTCAAACTTACAGATCGTTAGTGAAACTTAAACACAAATTAAGCTCAAACAAAGCCAAACTTGCTTTGTCGGCTTTAAATAGTCTTTGTTGGTTTGAGCCAACTAACAAAACGATAAAATATTGCTGTACGAAATGCCTCTAAAGCTTCTTATCGAGAAGCGGATAGCGTGTTGGCGCTTAATGGATCTAAATGTATAGTGCGACTAACGTTCTCTCAAACCTCCTGCCAGTTTATGCCAAATAATTGATGATGTATGGGCACAGAAGACAAGGATAAAACATAAATAAATCATTTAGCAAATATTATAAATCATTTTTGCAAGGTTATGATTGCTTTGATTAGAGGTGTCTAAAAGTCCAATTTGCTACATCTGCATTTCCTTAATGTCTTGAAAATCCGAGATATTAAGGAACAAAGCAATAAAGCTTTAGCAAAAATAACTTTTTAGATATTTTCACAGAAGCGAATCAAAAGAGGCAAACAATGAAAAAATATATAGCTGAATTTTTGGGAACCTTCTGGTTAGTCCTAGGAGGTTGCGGTAGTGCTGTTCTGGCGGCTAACTTTGGTGGTGAAGGCAACCCACTTGGATTGGGATTTCTAGGAGTTTCC
Organism: Candidatus Altimarinota bacterium; assembly: GCA_012031035.1. GTDB lineage: Bacteria > Cyanobacteriota > Cyanobacteriia > Cyanobacteriales > Microcystaceae > Hydrococcus. Next base: position 33,844 of record JAAUUT010000030.1, read on the forward strand.
CTGGCTTTTGGTCTCACCGTAGTAACGATGGCTTATGCGGTTGGACATATTTCTGGCGGTCATTTTAATCCTGCCGTTTCTTTCGGTTTATTTGCAGGAAAACGCTTTAGTGGTTCCGATTTACTCCCTTATATTGTGGCACAGGTTATCGGGGCAATCGTTGCTGGAGGGGTAATTTTTGCGATCGCCGGTGGAAATGGAACGCTCGATCTTAGCGGCTCAAATCCTTTAGCTACCAACGGATATGGAACCCACTCACCAGGCGGTTATAGTCTATTTTCTGCTCTCATTACCGAAGTCGTCATGACTTTCATGTTTTTGATTATTATTATGGGAGCTACCGATCGCATTGCTCCCGGAGGATTTGCTCCCGCTGCTATTGGGTTAGCATTAACCTTGATTCACCTAATTAGCATTCCCGTCACCAATACCTCAGTAAACCCAGCTAGAAGTACGGGAGTTGCTTTATTGTGCGGTAATGGGGAAATCATTGCTCAATTGTGGTTATTTTGGCTGGCTCCAATCGCTGGTGCAGTAATGGCCGGATGGGTCTATGCAAATATCCTAGAAACCGCAGTAGAAACCAAGCCTTTAGAACCCCTAGAACCGACTGTCAGGGAATAAGTTTTTATGGTTTGACTTAAATAGCCGACTGAGAAAACATTGTTGTGAGTTTTGCAGCCCTGTCCCTACTTGGGTCAGGGCTATATAAAAGCATTAATATTCAGTAGGGGAGGTGGTATTTTCTCCTAGAAATACCTCTAAAAATTTGTAAGTAATACCATAAGTAATGGTCGGCTTGTCGTATCCTTTAAGCATTACTTGATGCTGGTGAAATAACTTTTCAACGTCCTTAAATTCCGAAAGATATTGATAAGTCGTCTCTCCAATCGCAATATCTAACCCAATTTCTTTAGTAGTTGTTTCCAAGCGAAAAGCAGCGTTTACAGTATCGCCAATTGCCGTATAGTCGGGGTGTTCGTCGCTGCCTGTATTGCCGACCATCGCATAACCCGTATTAATTCCCGTCCCAATTCGCAAATTAAAAGGCAATGGATACTGGTCGCTCATTTGTTCTGTCATTTTATACAAAGCGTTGACGGCCTGGAAGATTTGCATTAATTCTTCTTCTTGGACGGTTTCTTGTCCGTGAAACCAGATTGCCATAATCGCATCGCCAATGTATTTATCAACCCAGCTACCCGAATCGCGAATGATGTCCCCCGCCTGACGAAACCAATTGCCAACTAGTGCTGAAAGCGTCTCTTCGTCGAGTTGTCGGGTTAGGACGGTAAAATCGCGCATATCGACCACCATCACCGACATTAACCGCCGTTCGTGGAGTACGGAGGTTAGAGTATCTCTATTTTCTGAATTGTTGCGAAGCGTTGCCGTGAGTTCTCTAGCAGCAGGACAATAAAACTGAACGTCAGTTTTACCGAACGTCACGCGATCGCCATCTCGTAAAGTAACTGGAATACTGACTCTACGTCCGTTGACAAACGTTCCATTGCGACTGCCTAAATCGATGATAAAGATTTCGTTATTTCCCGTAGATTGTAAAATGGCATGATTTCGAGATATACACTGGTCTGAAATGACAAAATCATTATCCTTACCGCGCCCAACTGTCCAGTAAGTTTTGCCAACTAGCGGTAAGTTACGATCTTCTTTAGCAGTGTGATGTAATAAGTACGGATCTCGACTTATATTCTCCACAGGTACGCGAGCAGTATTAAGTATCAACTTTTCTGTTTTAACTCATAGAAGCTGCTATGAAAAACAGACTATCCACTAAGATTGTACTCAATACTGCCCCTGCAAATGCCCACCGATGTAACTCTACTTTTTGTAGAGATAGCGATCCTACGGCGATTAGCAAGTTGACTAAAACAATTGCCCAGCTAATCCCCCAAGGGGTATGAATTTGCGCGATCGCATTTTGTAAAATTGGTCTAGCTAATGCCGGATCGACGACTTGCATCAATTGTCGCCAGTGAGGAATTAATCCGGTTAAATAAAAATATAAATCGGTAATTGCTGTCCCAAAAAGAGAACCTAAGTAAAACCAGTTGCCTATCTTTCCCCATCCTCGCCACAGACACCAACAAGCAAAGGGTACGCCAATGGATTCTATCGGAAGGTGAATGAATGGTTCCCAACGCCACCATCCCCAGTAAATCGATCCCGCCAACCAACTCCAACTAAACCCTAACAATAAATCTCCCCAATTTTCGGTTTTGGGTCGCTTGAGCAAAAAAATTCCCAATCCTACCCATCCACCTGTTAGCAACAAGCTTAGCCAGGGAAATGCTCTTACTAGCGGAGTTTGAATGAAGACGGGAACAGAAACTAAAAAAGCAGATACTAAAGAGATTAGTATTAGTTGAGAAAAAAACTGAGAAGTTGAGCCAGAATCTAAAAAACGCTCTGTATAGCGTTTCCTTATGAAATCAAGCGTCTGTAAGGGTAGGCTGGAAAACACTGTATGATTAACCTAAATATGTTTAATATTCTTAACTTATCTTTATCTATTTCAATATACCATATGGCAATAGTGTCTCTATTTAGTATATGTCAAAGGGCATATGTTTAAAAACACCACTCTAAAGGAAAGTTAGAAGGGGAGGGGGAGGAGGGGATATTATCAAGTTTTGAAGTCAAAAGCCTTTTTGAAGTCGGAAGTCGGAAGTTGGAAGTCGGAAGTAAATTTTTTTCTTGACTCACTTACTTACTATCTCCTAGTTCTTAAGGATTAATTAATTATTAAAAAATTTGCATGACTAGAATTACTTCTAAATGGGTTAACTTTTGTAGCGCAGTTGTACTAGGAATAGGGCTTTCATTAACTTTGAATCGACTAGCAGCGTCTCAAACTTCGCCCGACGCTGCAACTAGCGATCCTATGTCTCATTTAAACGTTTTCCAAGCAATAGTTTTGGGATTCGTACAAGGGGTTACAGAATTTTTACCTATTAGTAGTACGGCACATTTAAAAGTCGTTCCCGTACTATTAGGATGGGGCGATCCTGGGGTGTCTTTTACAGCAATTATTCAGTTAGGAAGTATTGCATCGGTATTGTGGTATTTCTGGGCAGATTTAACTCAAGTGACGACTGGGGCAATTAAAGCCATTCAGAAATCGGATTATAAGGCTTATGAGTTTCGCATGGCAGTAGGTATTATTTTAGGAACAATTCCGATTGTCATTTGTGGATGTTTGCTAAAAGTGTTAGTCCCTGACTTAGATAATTCTCCTCTGCGAAGTATGACAACGATCGCGATCGCATCCATAGTTATGGCATCGTTATTAGCATTAGCAGAACGTCTGGGCACTCACAAGCGCAGTTTAGAAGATTTACAAAAGCGTGATGGTGTCTTGATGGGATTGGCGCAATCTCTGTCGTTAATTCCAGGCGTATCTCGTTCGGGTTCTACGTTAACAGCAGGATTATTTATGGATATCGAACGTTCTACTGCTGCCCGTTTTTCATTTTTATTAGGCATTCCTGTTATTACTCTTGCTGGATTAGTAGAACTCAAAGACGTTTTCGACCATCAGCTTACGATGTCCCAACTTCTACCGCTAGGCTTTGGATTGATTTCCTCAGCCGTTTTTTCTTATCTTGCGATCGCGTGGTTGCTACAGTATTTAAAAACAAAAGATACTTGGGTATTTGTTTGGTATCGTTTGGCGTTTGGTTTGTTTCTTTTAGGTGGTATTGCTTTAGGAAAAATATCACCTAATTAACAAATTTACTTCTTCTTTTTCTTCTTATCTTCTTTCTTTTTCCCGTCTAACGAACCATTAATTAAACCATTAAATCCATAAACTTCGCGGCTTCCTACAAGCCCCACTAACTCAACTTCTTTTTCATCTCCGGGTTCAAAACGAACTGCGGTTCCTGCGGGAATATTTAATCGCATTCCTTTGGTCTGTTTGCGATCGAATTGGAGGGCTTCATTCACTTCAAAAAAGTGATAATGCGAGCCAACTTGAATTGGGCGATCGCCTGTATTAGCCACTCGAATTCGCAAGGTTTCGCGCCCTGCATTCAACTCAATTTCTCCTTCGGCTACAATAATTTCTCCAGGAATCATAATAATTTGTTAGATAAGATTTATTTTTTTATTAACACATTAGCTTCAATTTTAGGGAGCATCTCGTTTTTGCAAATTTATCCCAGGTAGTGCGAGCATCTTGCTCGCGTTTAGAGGCTAATGAGCGAGACGCTCACACTACAAATACACATTTGGGATGCTCCCCAATTTTACAATAGTAAATCAGAACAATTTAATTTTTATGTAGGGGCAAATGATTATTTCTCCCTACCCAATCTACGGTTGAAAATAAAATCTGTTTAATTTGTTTGACTTTTCCATTGAATAATTGCATTCGTTAATCCTTCTAACGTGTATTCTCGCGCTTCTACATCGACTCTGCCGAGAAGTTCGTAACAATCTTTAGACGTTTGTGGGCCAATAGAAGCAATACAAATATCTTTTAATAATTCATCCATTTTTTGAGTAACTTTTCCTAATAATTGATGAAAATTTCGTACTGTTTTAGAGCTAGCAAACGTAATAATATTAACTTTTTTATATTCTATTGCTTTCCATGCTTCGGGAGCAATTTCATCGGGACAAACCGATTGATATGCAGCAACTTCAATTACTTTTGCTCCTTTTTCGGTCAATTCTTTTACTAAAACTTCTCGACCGCCTGTTTCGACGCGAGGAAAAAGAATGGTTGTATTTTCAATAGTTTCGGGAAAGTTTTCGACTAAAGAATCAGCTACAAAATCGGGAGGAATAAAGTCGGGTTTTAAACCATATTGTTTGAGAAAAGCGGCGGTTTTTTTGCCAACGACAGCAATTTTAATTCCTGCTAAAGAACGAGTATCTAATCCTCTGCTTTCTAAGCGACGAAAAAAGTATTCTACGCCATTAGCAGAAGTGAGAATAAGCCAATTAAATGCACCTAAACGCGCGATCGCATTATCTAATCCTTCCCAACTCGACGGGGAACGAATTTCTAGTGCAGGCATTTCTACAACGGTTGCGCCTTGCTGTTGCAAAAGATTGGTAAAATTGCTCGATTGTTCCGCCGAACGAGTCACTAAGACGGTTTTTCCGCTTAAGGGAAGAGAAGGAGAATGAGACATTTTTCTGAGTTTGACGACCTCGCCGATAACAATAACCGCAGGAGATAAAGAAATATCGGTCGTGCGATCTACTATATCGGCTAACGTACCCTGCCATACTTGTTGGTCGGGACGACCTCCATTACGAATAATTGCAATCGGTTCGTTTTGCGATCGCCCATTCTCTAATAATCTTTGTATAATTTCTTCTAAAGCGCGTCCGCCCATTAAAATAACCAGGGCATCGATTCGCGAAAGCGCTTTCCAATCCAGCAAGTCGGGTTCGTGTGCGGTTAGCGTGGCAAAACACCGACTCAAATCTTTATCCGTTAATGGAATTCCCGCCAATAACGGCGCGCCTAAAGCAGAGGAAATCCCTGGTACGAGTTCAAAATCGCATCCTGCTTTTTGCAAAGCTTCCATTTCTGGATTAGCACGACCAAAAATTAACGGATCTCCACTTTTTAGCCTGACGACTTGTTTTCCCTGCAAACAATAATCGACAAGCAAGCGATTAATTTCTTTCTGAGGGGTACTAGGTAAACCTCCCCGCTTTCCTACATCTAATTTAAGGCAATTGCGAGGAACCAATTGCAGGAGTTGAGAATCGACTAAGGCATCGTAAATTAAGACTTCTGCTTGCAATAGTAATTGTTGCGCTCTCAGGGTTAGATAGTCAACGCTTCCCAGTCCCGCACCGACGAGATAAACTTTACCATTGCGATCGCTCATAAGTTAGTTAGATCGATTTTTAGGTTCTCGTTTTTATTATCGGTCGAGGACGGGTTTAATTTTTGATAATGATTAATGTGGAAAGATGCGATCGCGAGGATTTTATAGAAACGATTCGTATCGAATATAAATTATAAGATCTGTTTAAATCTCTAATAAGGATTAGTGTTTGTTGATACTATCTCAAGTTTGTTAAAACTTGCGAAGCAATTGCTGTGCGATTATAGAAATAATCCCCTAGCTGTTCGTAGCAGCTAGGGGCATTCAAGAAATTATTCTGCTATTTTGGAGTTTAACACAATGTCCAATACACCAATTCAGGTCACGACAGACCTAAGCAAAGTTTTAGAACAAATTAACCAAAAGCTAGACACAATACAAAAAGACGTTAGCGATATCAAAAGCGAGCTATCCACTACAAAGGCAGAGTTAAAGGGAGATATCAATGTCTTAAAATCAGAAGTTAGCTTTTTAAAAGATGATGTTAAAGACCTTAGAGGTTCATCTAAAGCTCAAATTTGGACATTAATTGGGATTCTTATCACAGCAGTTAGTGGGTTTTTAGTGGCTGTTGGACGATTTGTTTTAACAACCCCTAAACTATAAAATTTCTCCGCAGTATCTAAGAATATTTAACTACTGCGGCGATCTCATCTAACACTATATTTATATTTGCCAGAGAACATCGACAATTTGAAAGATAATATCTCTAAGAAACGATCGCACCCTCAAACCCATGACTCAATATATCCTTGCACTAGACCTCGGTACGACAGGAAATCGTGCCATTCTCTTCAACAAACAAGGTACGATTGCAGGTCAAAGTTATCAGGAACTCACTCAGTATTATCCTCAACCAGGATGGGTAGAACACGACCCCATACAAATCTGGCAAGATACTTGTAAGGTTATCGAGCAAGTTGTAAAAGAAACGAGAATATCTCCTTCAGAAATTGCTGCGATCGGTTTGACAGTACAGCGAGAAACCTGTTTATTATGGGATAAAACGACGGGAGAACCATTACATAAAGCGATAGTTTGGCAAGATCGCCGTACTGCTTCGAGATGTCTTGAATTAAGAAATCGCGGTTATACCCAAGAAATCCAACAACGCACGGGATTAGTTATCGATGCTTATTTTTCTGCTACAAAATTAGCTTGGTTACTGAATCGCATCAAGCAAGAAAAACCCAATATTAATTTCAACAATATTTTAGCTGGAACGATTGATAGTTGGATTCTATGGAATTTAACGGGTAGAAAAGTCCACGCCACCGACCATAGTAATGCTTGTCGGACGATGTTGATGAATCTGCAAACCTTAACTTGGGACGATACATTACTCGATTTATTTGAAATTCCTCCTCAAATTTTGCCTCAAATTCAACCTAGCATGGGAATGTTTGGCAAAACCGATCGCGATATATTAGGGGTCGAAATTCCCATTACAGCTATTTTTGGCGATCAACAAGCGGCTTTATTCGCTCATGGATGCGATCGCCCTGGCCTATTAAAATGTACTTATGGGACGGGATGTTTTTTAGTCGCCCATACGGGGACTCAAATAACGCGATCGCATCATCAACTGCTTTCAACCATTGCTTGGACGAGATCGGAAATTCCCACCAATTATGCCTTAGAAGGAGCCATTTTTACTACAGGTGCTTGCATTCAATGGTTGCGCGATGGTTTACAACTCATTAAAACCTCTTCAGAAACCGAATCTTTATCGCGTCAAGTCAGCGATACCAATGGCGTATACTTCGTCCCTGCATTTAGCGGTTTGGGCGCACCTCATTGGGATATGAACGCGAGAGGGGCATTTTTGGGCCTTACAGGCGGTGTCAAACGAGAACATATGGTAAGGTCTGTCCTAGAAGCGATCGCCTATCAAGTCAAAGAAGTCATAGACGCGATCGAGCGAGATTGTAATACAACCATTTCTCGCCTGAAAGTCGATGGCGGTGCGTCTGATAATGATTTTTTAATGCAATTTCAAGCCGATTCCCTCGGTATTGAGGTGGAACGTCCAGTTATTCGCGATGCAACTGCTCAAGGGGCAGCTTTTGGGGCAGGATTAGCTTGTAGTTTTTGGGATGATTATAACCAGCTAATCGGTAATAGACAGTTAGATAAAATTTTTGAACCTGGAGAAGGGCGCGAGCGATCGCAGGCGAATTATAAAATTTGGCAAAAAGCGATCGAACGAGCCAAGAATTGGGATGAGGCGTAATAAGCTGTTAAGCATTTAGGCTACCATAAAAGTTGGACGCTTAGACTGGGAGACTGGGAGAGAGTTTTAAGAAGTCTTTCTTCACTCATTAATAGGAAATCTAGATGTGGAACAGCTTATTAATGGGTTTTTCTCGCATTAAATTCCAAAAACTCTAATAAAAAGGGGAAAGGGGAATGGAAAAAGTTTAATTTTCCATTCCCCTTTCCCCGAATAAAAGCAAGAAGTCTGAAATACGAAGAGTTGTTGGGTTTTACTATCGTTTATTCCAACCTACAAACCATTAAGTTTATCTGCTTAGTTACGAGGAGCAGTGAGAGCGTCCCAAGCAGCTTTAGCCGCATCATTTAAGCGATCGCCAAGTTCTGTTACTTGCTTGACTAAAGCCTCCCAGTCTTTTTCAATCTCCGTCTGCATCAATCTAATCGAGTCAGAAACGCGATCGGGATTAAAATTCATCTTATCAACTTCTTCTCGTACAGAACGAATCGCTTCTAGATATTTTTCGCGAGTAAATTCGCCTGCTTTTTGAGTTTCTGATTGCGCTTTGGTTTTAATCGCCTCAATTAGCGCCATTGTTTCTTGTTTAATTTCATTGGTTTCATTTGGCATTTCCGATTCAACTAAAGCTTTTGTTTCTTCGGAAACTTCGACAATCGCGCTTTCTTTAGGAACGTTAGATTCAACAGTCATGGTTAATTACTCCTTATAGATTAAGCAAACTAGAAGAGATAGATTTATGCTCTAGAAATTTCTTTTTCAACTTTAAGCAAATTATTAATTCTTGCTTCAGTTGAAGGATGAGTAGAAAATAAATTGGCTAAAAACTGACCTGAAAAAGGACTGCTAATCAATAGCGGCTCAAAGGCTGGATTGCTATCTAGAGGAAGTTGTCTGCCCAGATTTTCTAATCTTTGCAGGGCACGAGCGAGAGCTTTAGGATTTCGCGTCAGACGAGCCGCACCAGCATCCGCTTCAAATTCTCTCGTGCGGGAGATAGCGAGTTGAATAACGGTAGCTCCGATTGGTGCTAAAACCATCGTTAGCATTAATGCTAAAGGATTTGGGCCGCCTCTGTCATCTCTAGAACCGCCACCAAACCACATCATATAACTAACCATTTGGGCGAGGAAAGAAATTGCCCCCGCAACGGTTGCAGCGACTGCTTGAGTTAAAGTGTCGCGGTTGCGAACGTGGCTGAGTTCGTGAGCGATGACGGCTTCTAGCTCGTCTTCTGGCAACAACTTTAAAATTCCCTCGGTTACGGCAACTGCGGCGTGTTCTGGGTCGCGTCCGGTGGCAAAAGCATTAGCCGCCTGAGTTGGAACGATGTAAACGCCAGGCATGGGCAACGAGGCGCGATCGCTGAGGCGTTTGACCATATCATATAGCTTTGGCGCGCGATCGCGACTAACAGGCTGCGCTCCATAAGCCGCCAGGGCAATTTTATCCGAATAGAACCAAGAACCGAGGTTAGTGACGGCAGCTAAGCCAACACCGATAACAGCACCCGTCCAACCTCCGATCAGCCAATAACTGGCACTAATCAGTAATGCACTGAGTAATCCTAATAAAGCAACGGTTTTAAACTGATTCACGAAAACTGCCCTCCTTTAGGGAAGCCAAAAGAATCGCACTTGTAAAATAAATTTTGCGAAGCTCTGACAGCTTGCTTTTATTTTACCTATGCGATCGCGGTTGCCGTTAGGAGGGGAATACTCAATTATTAGGTTCGGTTTTACGAATAACTAATAACTCGATCTTTAGATTAGTTATTAGTTATCAGTACGGATAACTGATTACTGTTATAGTAGTTCGTCCTCAGAAGCATCGCCATTGACTGCTCCAAGCTGCTGGCGAACATCATCGATTGCCAGGTTGAGTTGAGCAATTTTATCTTCTAGGCGACGACGAGCCTTTCCATCGTTTCTTCTGGCTCGAATTTAACCCCTTGCCCAGACGAAAGCAGAGAAAGATCGTCTTCTTCCGTTTCTTGTCCTTGCCGACGAGTG
>JAAUUT010000145.1 GCA_012031035.1 Candidatus Altimarinota bacterium
TGTTTTCCACGACGGAAACCGTTTTTCTTGTTCTGAGTGGACTTACATTGAGGGCACTGCATTACTAAAGACGATAATTTTACTACTTTAATTTTAAGGTTTTTAGCATTACGCATTCACCAATGCCCGCTTATTAACGCAAGTTGCATGAGATTTTACCCATCGTTGTTCGCTGTTTGAGGGGGCGATCGTATTTGTTAACATAGAGATTCAAAAAAAATTGTTAGCCTAGAATTAAAGTGTTGGACAAAATCGCTACAATTGCCAACCTTTTATAAATGCCACCAAAAAAATTAGGAGGCAGCGACTATGTTAAACCAACAAGCGAAAGCGCAGCCCATAAATTCAAACTCAAATCAGGATTTGCAACTCATTGAAGACCCTTGGGAATTACCAGATCTAGATGTGAAAATCTCACCATGCCAATCTTGGCAATTGCCTCCAAACTCACCTCTTCTACTCACTCAGGGAGGAAATCCAAATGCTTTGTGTTTACCAAGTCCTCATTCCAAACCAGCACAACTATTAGTACGAGATTGGCTCAAATTAGGAACAGATAAAACCAAAAAACTAACACTGAATTTAAAAGAAACATTAGGGCTACTGTATTGGCTGCAAATCATAACCTGTTGATTAGTAAACTCTGAATTTAAAATTTAAAATTCAGAAAAGGAAACAAAAATAATGACTGTACGATTACACAATAGAAATGAAGCTGGTCAAGTGCTGGCATCAAAGCTCACAACTTATACCGATCGCTCGGATGCACTTATATTAGCACTACCACGAGGGGGAGTTCCCGTTGCTTTTGAAATTGCCACCAAACTGCATCTTCCGTTAGATGTCTGTTTAGTACGCAAATTAGGCGTACCAGGACACAAAGAATTAGCAATGGGTGCGATCGCAAGTGGAGACATCATGGCAATTAACCGCGATGTCGTAGACTGGCTCAACATTCCACAACAAGTTATCGAGCGAGTTGCAACAAAAGAAAAAGAAGAATTGGCAAGACGGGATCGCGTTTATCGAGGCAATCGTCCTTTTCCCAAAATTCGCGATCGCAGCATTATCCTTGTCGATGATGGTATCGCCACCGGAGCAACCTTAAGAGCCGCCATTATCACCTTACAGCAACAGCAACCCAAAGAGATCGTCGTCGCCGTCCCGATCGCTCCCCCATCGGTTTATCAAAGCCTAACTGCCGAGGTAGATAGAGTTATCTGTTTATTACAGCCAGAGCCTCTTAATTCCATCAGTCTCTGGTATGAAAGCTTCTCTCAAACCACTGACAAAGAAGTTTGCGATTTACTAGCGAGAGCAAATTCAGGAGTTCAGGAGTTCAGGAGTTCAGTAGTTCAGTAGTTCAGTAGAGACGCGATATATCGCGTCTTTACAGGAGTTCAGTAAGCGGAATTAGTGAATGGTGAATGGTGACTGGGAAATCGAGTAATTTACTAGTCTCTAATCGCTAATTCCCGCGTTCTTCATAACAAGCTCGCCCATTGCCAATCCCTAATTCCTAATCACTAATCCCCAATCACCAATTAAAATGCCTATCGATCGCGATCGCCAACTAAAAACTCAGAACCAAGCGGATTGGGTCGCAGCTTAATTATCCTACTGCTGTGGCTGATTTTTATTAACTTGTTCGTCGTGCGAGGGACGGACGAAGCAACCGTTTCCTACAGTCAATTTATTAACCAGATAGAAGCTGGAAAAGTTGCTAGCGCCAAGCTTGGTTCTGACCGCATTATTTACGTTCTTAAATCTGAAGAGACAGAAGATCGCTCCAAGCAACCGAAAGAATATATAACTATTCCCGTTATAGGCGATTCGGAATTGCCCGGTCTTCTGCGCGAACATAAAGTCGAATTTTCTGCACTCCCTCCCAGTAATGCTGGCTGGATTGGCACTTTACTGAGTTGGATAGTTCCGCCGTTGATTTTTGTAGGACTCTGGGGATGGCTGATGGCTCGTTCTCAAGGCGGTGGGGCCGCTGCACTGACAGTTGGAAAAAGTAGAGCGCGAATTTATTCAGAAGGGGATACTGGTGCAACTTTTGATGATGTGGCAGGAGTTGACGAAGCTAAGGCAGAATTACAAGAAATTGTCGATTTTCTGCAACATACAGCTAAATATACTCGCTTGGGGGCAAAAATTCCTAAAGGTGTTTTGTTAGTAGGGCCGCCAGGAACGGGGAAAACGCTCTTGGCAAAAGCGATCGCAACCGAAGCTGGAGTCCCTTTCTTTAGTATTTCCGGTTCGGAATTTATCGAATTATTCGTTGGGATTGGTGCGTCGCGAGTGCGAGATTTATTTGAACAAGCAAAACGACAAGCACCTTGTATCGTCTTTATCGACGAACTCGACGCGCTTGGCAAATCGAGGGCAAATGCAGGCGGAATTATTGGGGGAAACGACGAACGGGAACAAACCCTCAACCAACTTTTAGCCGAGATGGATGGCTTCGATACCAATGCGGGAGTCATTTTAATTGCTGCAACTAACCGTCCAGAAGTGTTAGATCCAGCGTTACTGCGGCCCGGTCGTTTCGATCGCCAAATTGTCGTAGACAGACCCGATAAAATTGGACGGGAAGCGATTTTGCGAGTTCATGCCAAGAATGTCAAACTCTCCGAAGAGGTCGCTTTAGACAAGCTAGCCGCGCGCACGCCGGGATTCGCTGGAGCAGATTTAGCCAATTTGGTTAACGAAGCGACTTTGTTAGCCGCCAGGAAAAATCGCAATGCCGTTACGGTAGAGGATTTTAACGAAGCGATCGAGCGCGTTTTGACGGGATTGGAGAAAAAATCTCGCGTTTTAAATGACCTTGAGAAGAAAACCGTTGCTTATCATGAAGTCGGTCACGCGATCGTTGGCGCATTAATGCCTGGTGCGGGAGTTGTCGAAAAAATTTCCATCGTTCCTCGTGGAGTGGCGGCTTTAGGCTATACTTTACAGCTTCCAGAAGAAGATCGTTTTCTCATGATAGAAGATGAAATACGCGGTAGAATTATCACGCTTTTAGGGGGTCGTTCGGCTGAAGAATCGATCTTTGGTAAGGTGTCAACGGGTGCAAGCGATGATATTCAAAAAGCTACCGATCTAGCCGAAAGATTTGTCACGCTTTATGGAATGAGCCATAAATTAGGCCCGATCGCGTTTGAGAAAATTCAACAACAATTTCTTGAAGGATTAACCAATCCTCGGCGTGCTGTCAGTCCCAAAATTTCTGAAGAAATCGATCTAGAAGTGAAAGAGATTATTGAAGGGGCACATCAGATTGCGTTAAATATTTTACAAAAAAATAGAGATTTATTAGAAGAAACTGCACAACGTTTATTAGAAAAAGAAATTTTAGAAGGAGAAGAATTAAAAGAATACCTCAAGCGAGTACAAAAACGCCAGAAATGGAAAGTTGGCTTTTAAAAGGAAAGTTTGATTTTAATTTCTCGGAGTCATCTAGTTATAACGGAAAGGAAAAAGTTTAAGTTAAACATCAAGAAAAAGATACGCATTTAGAAAGATGCTCAACCTCTTTCACCAGAAAGATGAGCAGGGCAAAGTATTATATTTATATTGGTAAGTAAGATTAAAATTAACTTTTTTCATACTTGAAAAGTTTTTGTGAGAAACTATAGCAATTCTCATACTTATGAGGTACGGAACTAGTAGTTCAATAAAGACATGATATATTGCTTCTTTACGGGAGTTCAGTAATTCAATGTACCTTACTGAGCAAGAGAAACGCTATATTCTCCAAAAATTCACAATTGTTAATTAGCTTGGAAAAACATCAACATAAAAGTCGTTAAAGAAGCATCGCCCTAAAGCGAGGAGAAAATATAATGAAGACTAATTTATTGAAAGGATTAACAGCTAGTCTAGCGACGCTAGGTTTAACAATATTTCCTCTTAATTTAATGGTTTCTGCTAATGAAATCGAGCAACCTGTCATGATAATTGCAGGAGGAGCCGCAGAAGAAGCAGGAGAAGACACCGGAGAAGCGGTAGAAGATGCAGGGGAAGCGACGGGAGAAGCGGCAGAAGATACAGGTCGTTGGGTAGATAATGCGGCCGACGATACCGGGGAAGCGGCAGAAGATACGGGAAATTGGGTGGATAATGCAGCCGACGATACCGGAGAAGCGGCAGAAGATACAGGAAATTGGATCGATAATGCTGCTGACGATACGGGAAATTGGATTGAAGAGAAATTTTAGCGTCAATGTTGAAAAACCCATCTTTCACCGAGTAAGGTGGGTTTTTCCGATGAATTTACTAAGGTGGTAAAGGAACAAAATCAAATCCCGTTCCCGATTTCTGTCCGGGTTGAACTTGGACGAAAATAGAGCCACTATTGCGATCGCCAGACGGTAAAAAGCTAATATCTCCTGTTGCCCCCTGACTGGAAAAGTTAGGATTTGCAAGGGTTTTTTGCAATCCCTGACGGCTAATTTCTCCTTGTTTGAACCCTGTAATAATGGCTAAAGTTGCATCGTAAGCAAGGGCAGATCGCCAGTTAACCTCTCCTCCCCATAACTGTATGGCTTGTTGGGGAAAAGGATTGCCAGGGAAACTGTTAGGATGCCAAGGAACGGCGAGTACCATGCCATTAACGTCAGCTTTTCCTTGCTCTAGGGTTTGAAAGGTATACATCGTAGAACTGCCCAACAAAGATAAACGCTGTTTGTTAGCTTTAGCTATCTCTGTGGCTAAATTTAAGCGTTCGACTGAAGGCGCAAGCAACAAGCTATCTGCCCCATTACTAATGGCTTCAGAAACGATCGTGTTGGGATTGAAACTTGCTGCTGATAGATCGCAATTAAGTTCCACAACCCTACCGCCATCCGCAAAAACGGCTGAGGTAAACTCTTCTTGAAGAGATAGGCTAGCCGCCGATTGGGAGTCGATACAAATGCCAATTTTCCCTATCCTAGCCGTTCTCAGTGCATAACGCGAAAGGGCATCGGCTTGAAAGCGAATGCTAGGAATCGTGCGAAAAAAATAGGAACTGGTATTGGTCAGTGCTTTAGCGTCGCTGGTGGGAGAAACAATTACTAGCTCGCCTTGTTGATATTCGGGAACGGCTGCTAGAGTAGCATTGCTAGTGTTATGTCCGACTACGGCTAGAATGTTGCTATCTTTGACTAACTTAGCGGCAATTTGTTTGGAAGTATCTGGGTTGTTGTCATCGTTGGCGATCGCGACTTGCAGCAATCGCCCTTTAATTCCACCCGCGCGATCGATTTCGTCTTGCGCCTGGGCAACTCCGCGCAATATTTCCTTGGCAATATTTAAATTCCCACCAATAGGAACGACTACGGCGATTTTAATTGGGTTTTTTCCTACTGCTTTGGTGTTATTGAGATATATTAAAGTTTCTGGATCGTTGCGTTGTTCTTGTAGAGAGGCTTGAAATTGACTAATTGCGGTTGCATAATCTCCTTTAGTAAAAGCTTCTACTCCTGCTTGTTTTTGAGAAGTTGCATCCGCTTTAACTAAAATTGTATTGCCTGAGCTAATTCGCTGCTGTTCTTGTCCTGGTTGTGATGTAGGGGGATCGACTCGATTCTGGTTAGAAGAAAGACTTCCTAAAATTTGTTCTCTAAAAAACCAAAAACCGCTCCCCAATAATGCCACTGTTATTAACAATGACAAAATGAGAAGAGGCATTTCGTTTTTTGTGACATAGATTATTCAGCTATCAGTTTCAGCAACCAGTTACGAGCGATAACTAACGCTAATTAATCATGATTTGGGCGCACCCATAAGCTTCTAAGACTAATTTTACGTTTAAATTACTTCAATTTTTACCACTTTAATTGATTCTTTGGAGGTTTCTTTATTAAAAGTTAAACTATTATTTGCACGATCGCGCGAGGTGTTTTCTCAAATTTTAGTCGCGATCGCGCTCTAGATGGTTGAGTTTCATTCCCTCAACCCAACCAAATCGATCCCTCGTGACTAAACTACTTCAACTTCCACGACCTTAACGGGTTCTTCCGATTGTTCTTTGTTAAAAGTTAAAACATTATTTGCACAATCGATAAAAATCGTATCTCCTTCGATGAAAGTATTCTCTAAAATTTTAGTCGCGATCTGATTTTCAAGTTCTCTCTGAATTGCCCGCTTAAGCGGACGTGCCCCATAAACCGGATCGTAGCCTACACTGACAATGCGATCTAGTGCAGAGTCTGTCAGTTCTAAACTAATTTTTTGTTCTGCCAGCAATTTTTCGAGTCGCTTAATTTGAAGGCTTACAATTTGACGCAATTCTTCGCGTTTGAGGGTATGGAAAATGATGAGTTCGTCAACGCGATTGAGGAATTCTGGACGAAAATGCTTTCTGAGGGCATCGGTCACTTGCTTGTACATCTTGTCGTAATTAGCATCATCGCCAGCAACGTTAAGAATATGTTCGCTGCCAATATTGCTGGTCATGACGATAATCGTATTGCGAAAATCGACTACTCGACCTTGAGAGTCGGTAATGCGTCCATCGTCAAGCACTTGTAATAAAATGTTAAAAACATCGGGGTGAGCTTTTTCCACCTCGTCGAGTAAAACGACAGAATAGGGACGGCGACGAATCGCTTCTGATAGCTGCCCCCCTTCCTCATAACCGATATATCCTGGCGGTGCGCCAATTAAACGCGAGATCGCGTGTTTTTCCATGTATTCGGACATATCGATGCGCACCATTGCATCTTCGCTGTCGAAGAGGAAAGCAGCTAGCGCCCTCGCTAATTCAGTTTTACCCACTCCCGACGGCCCCATAAACAGAAACGAACCAATCGGTCTTCCTGGGTCTTTCATGCCTGCCCTAGCGCGACGAATGGCGGCAGATACGGCAGCAACGGCCTCCTGTTGTCCGATAACCCGTTGATGCAAATGTCCTTCGAGTTGTAGGAGTTTTTGGCGTTCGGTTTCTAGGAGGCGATTGATGGGAATTCCCGTCCAACGGGCAACAATTTCTGCAATATCTCCTTCGGTGACTTGTTCGCGCAGTAAGGTAGAACCTTGGGCTTGAATTTCTAACAGTTTGCTTTCTTTGGCTTCTAAATCGTGTTGCAGAACTTCTAGCTTGCCATACTTTAATTGTGCGGCTTTGTTGAGGTCGTAGGCTCGTTCTGCCTGTTCGATTTGCAGGCGTACTTTTTCTTCCTCTTCTTTGAGGGCGTTAATTTCTTCAAGCATTTGCTTTTCTGATTGCCACTGAGAAGAGAGTTCTTGTTGCTTGCTTTCTAATTCTCCGATTTCCTGTTGGATGCGTTCGAGACGTTCTTTGGAAGCGCGATCGACGAGTAACATTCCTGGACGCTTCTCTTCTCCTTCAAGGGAGAGTTTTTCCATTTGTAGTTGCATCAAACGACGGTCGATCGCTTCTAATTCTACAGGTTTAGAAGTAATCTCCATCTTCAGCGTAGCAGCAGCTTCGTCTACAAGGTCGATCGCCTTATCGGGAAGAAAGCGATCGCTAATATAACGATGAGAAAGGGTTGCCGCAGCAACTAAAGCAGAGTCAGTAATTTTAACGCCGTGGTGAACTTCGTAGCGTTCTTTGAGTCCCCGCAAAATGGAAATAGTATCTTCGACGCTGGGTTGTTTGATATAAACTTGTTGAAAACGACGTTCTAAGGCGGGATCTTTTTCGATATGCTTGCGATACTCATCGAGGGTTGTCGCGCCGATACAGCGCAATTCTCCCCGCGCTAGCATTGGTTTTAGCAAGTTACCCGCATCCATCGAACCTTCGCGCGAACCCGCCCCGACAACGGTATGTACTTCGTCGATAAACAGGATTATTTGCCCTTCGGATTGGGTAACTTCCCGCATAACGCTGCGCAAGCGTTCTTCAAATTCGCCTCGATATTTTGCCCCCGCAATGAGACTTCCCATATCCAAGGAAATCAATTGACGGTTTTTGAGGGATTCAGGAACGTCGCCATTGACGATACGCTGGGCTAATCCTTCCGCGATCGCAGTTTTCCCAACGCCAGGTTCTCCGATTAAAACGGGATTATTCTTAGATCTACGCGATAAAACCTGAATAACGCGACGTATCTCTTCATCTCGTCCGATTACTGGATCTAGCTTGCCCGCTTTTGCTTGTTCTGTGAGGTCGCGTCCGTATTTAGATAGGGCTTCGTATTTATCTTCTTGATTGGGTTCGGTAACTTTTTGGGTTCCGCGAACGGCTTTGATATGTGCTTCTAAGTCTTGTGGATCTAAATTAACACTACGCAAACTGCGCCGTCCGATGCGATCGTCTTCGGCGAAACCCATTAATATGTGTTCGACAGAAATAAATTTGTCTTGCCAACTCTCTCTAGCTATCTCAGCTTTATCTAATAGAATATCCAATCCTCGACCGAGGTAAAGTTGATCGACAGCGCTAACTTTTGCTTGTCGGCTAGCAAAAGTTTCTATGCTTTGCACGAAGCGGGGTAAATCGATATTAGCACGTCCAAAAATGCGAGTAGTTAGCCCTTCTTTTTCTAAAAGCGCTAAAATGACGTGTTCTACTTCTAGAGTTTGGTTTTTGAAGCGACGAGCAACTTCTTGCGATTTAACAATTGCGTCCCAGGCTTGTTCGGTAAATTTATTGGGGTCGGTTGGCTGCATTAGTGACTAGATATCTGTTCCTTGATGGAATGGCAGTCTCAGTGGTTAGTATAGCAATCTCGGTTACTAGTTGTCCTTAAAGTTATTGTAGACTTTTAGTCTAGAGGCGACAAAAATGATTGCTTGACTCTCTGCCTGATGGCAGACTATGCCAAAGAAAACCCCTTCCCCTTACGAGAGCAACGCTTAACGGGTCTGTGGCAAAGCGATCGCTCTAAAAACAATAACTTATGAACGTAATTTTGCATATTACCCAGCGAGAACAATGGGAACAGGCGCAAAGACAAGGAAGCTATCGCGCGGATTCTCTCATGACAGAAGGCTTTATACACTGTTCTACCCCGAAACAACTGGTTAAAGTCGCCAACACTTTTTTCACCCATCAAAACGGGTTAGTTCTTCTTTACATCGACTCCGATAAAGTAACTTCAGAAATTCGCTATGAAACAGTGGAAGCCAACGAACAATTTCCTCACCTTTATGGTGAATTAAATCTCGATGCCGTCTTTGAAGTTGTCAAATTTCAACCAGGCGAAGATGGTTTATTTAACTTGCCAGCTAATCTTTAAAAAGATCCGTGTAATTACGGAGATCGCTTTTGTCAGCACCCAATTTAAAATTCTAAATGTAGACTCACAAGTTCTTTTGGAACTCAGATGAATTGGGCCACCAACGTGCTGACTAAACCAACAAATAGCGAATCGATACCAGTAGTGCAAACCTGGGAGTTAGGAAAATCTATCGTACTGGGTTCTGGCTCAATCAAAAAATAGAATCGCTCAAAAGCTGTTCCTTGACGGTTTATGAGGGAGAAACCTTCGGATTGCTAGGGCCCAATGGTGCGGGAAAAACAACGCTATTGAAGACGCTGCTAGGTATCGTTCGTCCCACATTTGGAAGAGCCGTATTGCTGAATCGTCCCATTGGCGATCGCGCCGTCAAACAACGCATCGGCTATCTTCCCGAAAATGCTTATTATTACGACTACTTAACGGGTTGGGAATTCTTACAGTTTGCAGCAGGAATCTTTCAAATTCCGACATCGGTTCAGAAACAACGCATTCCCGAACTCCTGGATCTTGTGGGATTAGAGCGAAAAACGGCTCGTAAAAAGCAACTGAGGCAGTATTCAAAAGGGATGCTGCAACGTATTGGCATGGCGCAAGCGTTGATTAACGATCCCGAATTAGTCTTTTTAGACGAACCGATGTCGGGACTCGATCCCATGGGACGCTATCAAGTCAGAGAAATTATTTTATCGCTTAAAAAACAAGGAAAAACCATCTTTTTCAACTCTCATGTTTTATCGGATGTCGAGCAAATCTGCGATCGCATTGCTATCCTGGCTAGAGGAGAGTTAATTTGCATGGGTTCTCTCGAAGAGATCTTGGGTAGGGCAGATATTTACCAAGTCGTCGTCAAAGGCGGCAAACAAGAACAACTCGAACAGTGGATTGACGAACTACGCTGGGAGGATAATTACTGGCACGGTCATCTTAAAGGCGATCCTCAAGCGTTTTTAATCGCGATCGATAAAATGAACGCTCAAGTAATTAGCATGAATTTAGCACGCGCCTCCCTAGAAGAATTCTTTATCCGTGAGTTGAGGGAAAGAGGGATTACTTCGAGTCAATAGACCTCATTGCATCACTCAAAAGTCTTAACTTAAATATAAGAAAATATGGTTCCGCAGGGGCCAATCCTATGCAATCGCAGGTCTTCTGGCTCGATTAAGATAAAAAATTATGTACTGCTTTCTTTTCGATCGCCACTACCAGCAGCTAAGTCATTTAAATGTTTGCGATCGCGCAATGTAACTTTAGAACCATCCACTGTTATAGTACCTTCGCGACTCAGTTTGGAGAAAACCCGCGATAGGGTTTCGGGGATAGTTCCAAGCTTTGCTGCAAGTTGCCCTTTAGGTAAATCGAGTTCTACTGTTTCAGCATTGTCAAATCGTTTGCTCAAACTCAGCAAATAATTTGCCAATCGTGCAGGAACTTCCCGCAATGCTAGATTATCCACCAGATGGGAAAATAGCCGCAGATGACGAGCAAAACTTTTGAGTAGATTAATTGCTAGTTTCGGCTGATTCTCTAATAGTTGCAAAAAAGATTTGCGGGGAAAAAATAATACTTCCAATTTTTCGATCGCGGCTGCTGAGGCTGGAAAGCAGTCTCCATCGAAGGCGGGAACTTCAGCAAAATGGTCGCCACGGCTGAAGATGTGTAAAATTTGTTCTTTGCCATCTCTCGATACTTTAAATACCTTAACTCGACCGGATTTAACCACAAAAAAACCGATTCCTTCGTCTCCCTGATGAAAAATGACATCGCCTTTACTATAAGATTGAGCGATCGCGATCCGAGCAATTTCTGCCAATTGCTCGATGGACAAGTCCTGAAACATCATCGTTTGGCTTAAAAAGCTGGTTAACTCAGAAGGTTGAGGCGGTAAGGAAAGGTTCATCGATATCAAATTGCGATCGCTCTATATCTAGCTTAATGCCAATAAAAAAAGAAGGCGATACGTTGATTTAATAATGTAAGGGCGAATGACCATTCGTTCCTACTATGTTATTTGGTCTATTCATTTACAGGAAAATTAGAAAAATTAAATAAATCTAAAACTTGTTATTTTGTCCTCTGTTTTTGACTTAAGTCAAGGCGATCGCAAAGTCTCTTTTACTACTCTAAAAATAGATTCTTCCCAGGAGACAGAAACTATGTTTTGCGAACAATGCGAACAAACTGCTAGCGGACAAGGATGCCATCAGTGGGGGGCTTGTGGCAAAAGTCCAGAGGTAAATGCAGTTCACGATTTATTAATCTATTGCTTGCGAGGACTTGCCCCTGTAGCGTTGCGTGCCAAGGAACTAGGTATCTCGACTCATGAAGTAGATTTGTTCGCCTGTGAAGCTATCTTTGCCACGATGACCAATGTTAACTTCGATGGAAAGAGCTTTACCGATTATATTCGTCGAGCGATCCGCGATCGCGAAAATCTAAAAGCCCAAATTGAAGCGAAGTTAGGTTCTCCTCAAAACTGGTCTGCCTTATCCTGCTACGAACCCAATTTTAACGATAGCTTAGCCGTCCAAGGTCAAGATTGTTCTCTTCAATTCATCGGTCAATCGGGAACGAATGTCGATATATTCTCGCTTAAATTGACAGTTGTTTATGGAATCAAAGGCGTTGCTTCCTATGCCTTCCATGCAGGAGAAATGGGGCAGGAAGACGATCGCGTTTATCAAGGCATCTACGAAGCGCTAGCTGCCTTAGATCGCCAAGATCTCACGCTAGATGACTGGGTAAATTTAGCACTCAAGGTAGGAGAAATCAACCTGCGAACGATGGAATTGCTTGATGCAGGACATACTAGCAACTACGGTCATCCCGTCCCTACCCCAGTTCCCCTCAATGTCAAAGCTGGTAAAGCGATTCTCGTTTCTGGACACGATATTCCCCAACTAGAAGCAATACTGAAACAAACGGCGGATACTGGCATTACCGTCTACACCCATGGAGAATTGCTTCCCGCACATGGTTATCCGCGTCTCAAGCAAACCTATCCCCATCTCTGGGGACATTATGGAACGGCGTGGCAAAATCAGACGAAAGATTTCGCTAAATTCCCAGGCGCGATCGTTATTACCACTAACTGCTTGATGCCTCCCCACGACAACTATCAAGATAAGCTATTTAGTATTGGGCCAGTGGGCTATCCAGGGTTAAATTATATTCCAGATGGCGCAGATGGAGTTCCTGACTTTACTCCGGCGATTCGTAAAGCGTTAGAATTGCCAGGATTTACCGCAGATGAAACGCCTCGTCAGGTTACGACTGGTTTTGCACGAAATGCTGTTTTAGGAGTAGCAGATCGCGTCATTGCTGCGGTGAAAGCCGGTAAAATCCGTCACTTCTTCCTAATTGGCGGTTGTGATGGTGCTAAACCCGATCGCAACTACTATACCGAACTAGTGGAAAAGTTCCCAATGATTGTGTTGTTCTCACGCTTGCTTGCGGTAAGTTCCGTTTCTTTGACAAGGAATTGGGTAATATTGAAGGCATTCCTCGCTTACTGGATGTGGGACAATGTAACGATGCTTATTCGGCAATTCAAATCGCGATCGCCCTTGCTAATGCTTTTGAGGTAGATGTAAATCAGTTACCTTTGTCAATGATTCTCTCCTGGTACGAACAGAAAGCGGTTGCTGTCCTGCTTACCCTGCTGTATTTGGGAATTAAAGATATTCGCTTAGGGCCTACACTACCAGCATTTATCTCGGCTAATGTGTTTAAACTGTTGTCTGAAAAATATAATCTCCAAGCGATCGCGACACCAGACTGAAGATTTAGTCTGCTTGTCTTGCTTAATCTGTGGCAAATTAAAATAGCTAATACCAATATTTTATGAAGTTGCACATTATTATCACCCCTCCCAACCTCCCCCTTG
>JAAUUT010000146.1 GCA_012031035.1 Candidatus Altimarinota bacterium
GAAAATTATCCCAAGCAAACCCATTACACAATTCCGGCAAAAGTAGCAAAGCTTTTGGCTCGAACCTTTATGGTAGCTTTGGGGATTTAATTTCAACTTATGCGACTCCTGTCTTCGATCGACAAAAAAACTCATCGCAGTAATTAATGCTGACATCGATCTATCAGAGGTAACTGAGCAGATAGCTGAAGCTAAAGTTTTGCAAGATGAGGGATACTTTGCGATAATCTCGGCTCAGGGACGGGTCGTTGCCTATCCACCAGCACCGCTTCCGCCACCGGAAAATAATAAACCTGGCGTGAGTGTGGATACAGTGCCAGAGCTTAAAACAGTTTGGTCATTATTACAAAAGAAACTAGCCAATAAGCCGTCAGAAATTTTCACCCTTGAAGGCAAATACTGGGCTTATCAAAAAGTTCCTAGCACAGAATGGGTAATGCTAGCAGCCGTCCCGCAGGCAACGATCTTAACGCCTGTAATACTAACCAGTGTTAGTGCGATTTTAGGATTAGCAATTTTGCTGGGAATTGTGATTTTACTATTTGTGCGGAATCTTAACAGTCGCTTGCAGCCAATTTTGGATGAATGTAACCAACTAGCGGCGACCGATGCTCAAACACAAGCCGAATTACAAAAGCAGGACGAAATCGGACAGCTATCGACATCTTTCTTTAACTTGTTGACACAGCTTGAAGCCAACCAAGAGCAAATTCGCCAGGAAGCCAATATGAGATTGCAGCTTCAAGAAGAACAAAGACAAACCGTTGAAGCCGAAAGTCAAGTTTTACAAGACGACATCGGACAATTGCTCGATGTGGTATCGGCAGTAGAAGATGGGAATTTGACCGTACAAGCACCCGTGACCGATCGCGTGACCGGATTGGTAGCCGACACCTTTAATCGCTTAACTGAAGAACTAGCAAAAGTCCTGGGTCAGGTAGTAGGCGCTTCTCGTCAAGTTTTTCAAAGTGCTTCAAACCTCGAAGAAATCGCTACTGCTGTAGCAACGAACGTCGATCGACAAGGGCAGGAAGTAACGCAAGTGCTGACCTTATCCGAGCAAGTCGAGCATTCTGCTCAAAATGTCACCCAACAACTCCAGAGATCTATCCAAGCATTGCTCGATTTGAGTGCAACGGTACTCGACGGTCAAACGGCAATGACCGAACTGACGCAAGGAACAGAGACTCTTCGCCAAGGGAGCGATCGCATCGTTCAACAGATGAAGACCCTAGGAGAATTCGTCGGACTAGCAGAACAATTCGTACAAGATCAAAGTCAAATCGCTTCTCAGACGCAGGTACTAGCGCTTAACGCTTCCTTGGTAGCCGCTCGCGCCGCCGAACAGCAAAACCCCAGACAGTTTGCCGTAGCTGCCAAAGAATTTGAAGCAATCGCCGACCAAGTGAGTAAACTAGCTCAGCTAACCAATGACGGTCTGAGTTTGTTAGAGCAACGAACAACGCAAATTCAAAACGTAGTCTCTATGGTGGATGCCGAAGTCCAGAACCTCGGAGGACTCGTAGGAGGGTTCACTCAGGGGGTAGAACAGTCAACTCAAGTATTTAACAACGTGCGCTCGGTGACAACTGATGCCGTGCGATCGGGCGAAGCTGTTGCTCAATCCAATCAGGACATTATTAGTTCGGTTCAATCTACCGCAACTGCCATGCGAGGCATTGCTGACATTGCTCAACGTACCGCCAAACTCACTCAAGACGCTCGCTCTCAATCCGAAGTCATGGGAAAACTGTCAACTCAGCTATTAGAGCGCGTCGAATTCTTCCGCTTACCGGCTGAGGTACTCGAACGACAAGAACCTGTTAATCTTGCTCAAGCTCAAGAAAGTACGATTGACGTAGCGATCGCTAAATAAGAAAGACGAAGAAAACTTTTCAGCGACCCGTTAGGCGCTGTCCTCAAAAAGGAGAAGCAAACTACGGACTGTCTCGGAGGAGGCAGAGTAAATATACTACTGAACTCCTGATTGTTGACAATATTTTAAAATTTAGGAAATATTTATGACCCTTACACCTTCGACCATCCCAGACGAAAAAGTCAATTCTCAAACTCGCGACAACTTTTTCAATCGGTTACAAAAATTGTTTGCCACTCGCGTAGTAGAAACAGTAAGTATCTCCTTGCTCTTGAGTTTTCTGGCTCTGAGCGCTTCAAGCTGGAACATTTGGAGTATTTATCGTGGCTTTAAATTAGCGATCGCTGAAGAACTCGAACTCAAAGATTTGAGCAATCGCACAATTTATCTTGACGAAGTTTTAACCATGTCAGCTTATATGGCGGTTAGTTCTGGCGATCTTCGATGGGTAGAACGCTACAAAAAATACGAGCCAGAATTAACCGAGGCGATCGATAAAGTTATCCGAATTTCTCCAGAAGCTAAAGCTAATTTTGACAAAACAAAAATAGCCAATGACACGCTAGTTGACTATGAAACGCGCGCTTTCGAGCTATTAAGTCAGGGAAAAAAACAACAGGCCAATCAGCTTTTGTTTGGCACAGATTATGCAGCTAACAAGGCAATATATGCTCAAGGCGTTCAGAATACGTTAGCGCAAATCCAAGCTAGAGTGAATAACCAACTGCAAACTTACGAGAATCGTTTGTACTGGTCGGTTGTTTTGGCAGGAGTCACTTTTATTTTGCTGATCCTGGTTTGGTTCATTATTGTTTACTCCGTAAAAACTTATATTAAAGAGCGCGATCGCATGCAGCAATTTTTGTTAAATTCTCAAACCTCTTTACAAGAAAGTAATACAATTCTCGAACAACGCTCTCAGCAGTTGGAGATGCAGACTGAGAAATTAAAAGTTTTGGAAAAGGCAACCCGGCAAGAAAGCGAAATTCTACAAACTGATGTCGGACAACTGCTCGACGTGGTATCGGCAGTAGAAGATGGAGATTTGACCATACAAGCGTCCGTCAACGATCGCGTGACGGGTTTAGTATCCGATACTTTTAACCGCCTGGTCGAGCAATTAGCTCAGGTGTTAACACAGGTATCCAACACAGCCGAGCAAGTGACACAAAATTCCCAGCAACTCGATGAATCTGCTAAAACTGTATCGTTCAACGTCGAACAACAGGCACACGAGATTACTGAGGTCTTAACGCTAACCGAGCAAGTGCAACGTGCGGCTAGGAATTCGGCAGATCGGATCGAGCAAGCTAACCAGTCGCTGGCAGAAGTACGCAATAGCACCGAGCAAGGTCAATTAGCCATTAATGGTCTTACTAAGGGAATTCAAACCCTACAAATCGGAGCCAGCCAGATCGTAACGCGAACCCAAGATTTAGACGAGTTCGTCAATCTAACCAATCAATTCGTACAAGAACAAAGCCAGTTAGCCGAGTTAATTCAGTCGCTGGCAATGGGGGCAACGCTCCTATCTGCTAGAGCTACAGCGCAACAAGATCCCAGACAAATGATGGTGCTAGCCAAAGAATTTGATACCATCGCCAAACAAATTAAAGGATTAGCCGAGCAAACCAATCAAAACCTCCGCTTTCTGAGAAAACGCAGCGATAAAATTCAAGGAACCGTAACTTCAATTGCGCAAAGCTTACAGGAGATTGATGGACTAGTTGGAAACTTTACGCTGGAGGTACAAAACTCTACTCAGGCATTCAGTAGCATTCAATCTTCTACAGAAACTGCGCTCGTCACAGGAGAAACCATTTCTCAATCCAGCCAAGAAATTGTAAAAACTGCACAAGTAACTGCAAAAGCAATGGGAGCCATTGCTCGATTAGCAGACCAAACCGCCCAACTCACGCAAACGGCCCGAAGTCAATCCGAGCAAATGGGACAGATTTCCGAGCAACTGCTCGAACGGATTCAGTTTTTCCGCCTGCCAGTCAAGACCATCGAGCAAGTAGAGCGATCGCATGAAGCTAAAGAAAGCACCATTGATGTTATCCCAACAACGGCAACGACTTAGTGATTTTTTATAGGTAATGGATTGATAGATCGCTAAAAATAGAGAGATTATTATGAGCAAAAATCAAAAAGGAATTCCCCTTCAAAGAAGCTTACTGACAGCTATCCTTCCGGCCGTCTTAATTCCTTTGGCGATAGTTGCAGCCTTGGGCGCGAGACTTCAGTATCAAGAAGCTTACAATAAATCCAAAGCAGAACTTCGCAATGATACGCTCCTATCTGCCGAGCTAGCAAGCGAGCAGTTGCAAAATGCCACACAAACTATCGAACTAGTTGCTAAAAATCCCTTAATCGTTGATGCTGCTCGTACGGGAACTATGCGCGCAGCAACCGAAAAACTAAACTCACTGCCGATTGAAGAACTAGAAAAACGCTTTAAAGCCAATAAAGTGCTTGAACCTAATGTTTCTTTGAATAACTATCTAACCGACATTGTTCGAGTCAAGGGTTTGGCAGAAATATTTTTTACCGAGCGTAATGGATTCAACATTGCTTACAGTAACCCGACTTCAGACTTTGTACAACGAGACGAAAAGTGGTGGCAAGAAGCTCAAAAAGCAGGTGCATCAGGGGTATTGATTGGAGCAGTTGAGTTTGATGAATCGAGTAAAAGTTTTAGTGTCGAGCTAGGACAAGCCATTACCGATCTAAAAACAGGAGAATTTCTAGGCGCGATCAAAGGAGGTCTTTCGACGGCAAATTCGATCGAACTCTTGACAAAAGTTCTCGCGGGGCAATTCGCGGCGGATAGCTCTAAACTGCTGCAAATAGCCGATATCGAGGATAAGGTAGTGGTGGTAAGTGCTACTGGCGAGGAAGTTATTAGCCAACCCGATCAAAAACTCGAAGGTGGCGACCTTGTTTGGCAAAAAGCAACCGATATACTTCAGCAAAATCCGTCT
This sequence comes from Candidatus Altimarinota bacterium, assembly GCA_012031035.1. Classification (GTDB taxonomy): domain Bacteria; phylum Cyanobacteriota; class Cyanobacteriia; order Cyanobacteriales; family Microcystaceae; genus Hydrococcus. The sequence goes on from JAAUUT010000146.1 coordinate 4,861, forward strand.
TCAACAACAGAACAAGACTCGATAGCCGTATTTGCCTATGCAGGCAGACAATACACGCTGGCGAAAGTTCCAGGAATCGATTGGGTAGCCATTACCTCGCTCGATGAATCAGAGATTCAAGCGGCTGGCAATCAACTAGCGTTAAATGTAGCGTTAGTTGCTCTGACAGTAGGCGCTATCGTTACGGTCATCGTGGTTCTGCTAGCGCGTCGGTTGTCAGCACCGTTGCAGCGTTTAAATAGTGCAGCAGAACTAGTAGCTTCAGGGGAGTCCCAAACGCTTACAACCTTTGAAAGAACCGCAGAAATGCAAACTCTTGCTCAAACCTTTAACAAGCTAACCGAGCGAGTTTCTGCCGAGCGAGAAAAACTCCGTCAGGAAGTTGTCCGTACCCAGCAAATGCAAGAACAGATTGAAACTGACAGTAAAGTTTTGCAAGAAGATGTCGGACAATTATTAAATACAGTATTGGCAGTGGAAGATGGAGATCTGACAATACAATCGCTCGTTAGCGATCGCGTGACAGGTTTAGTATCCGATAGTTTCAACCGCCTAATCGAACAACTCGCCCGTATTATGGCAGCAGTATCTTCTACCTCGCAGCAAGTTACCCAAAATGCCTTAAACGTGGAGCAATTAGCCATTCAAACAGCACAGCAAGTACAGCAACAGTCCCAGTCAGTAGATGCCGTACAATCTTTAGTGGAAAGTATTAATGACTTAACCCAAGATAACGTCAGGCAAAACCAAACTGCTAACGAGTCCGTACAACAAGCACAAAAATCCGTGCTGCGAGGTCAGCAGCAAATGACGCAGTTAAATCAAGATGTCGAGAGCCTCAGTCAAGGTGCGGATCTAATTGTTAAGCGCGTACAAAACCTCAATGATTTCGTACAACTCGCCGTACAATTTGCCAAAGACCAAAGGCGTATCTCTTCCATGACGAGGGTCTTATCTCTCAATGCTTCGCTGCTATCAACAAGGGCGACCGAACAGCAAGATCCCGAACAATTTGCCAGCATTGCGCGAGAGTTTGAAACCATTGCTACTCAGGTTAACGATTTAGCCGTACAAACCAGCCAGAGTTTGATTGTATTACAACAACGAACCGACCAAATCCAAACCGTAGTATCCGGTCTTAACCAGGATGCACAAGAAATTAACCAAATCATTCAAGATTTCACGACAGGGGTAGCTCAGTCGCGTCAAGTCTTTGACGATATTAAAACGGCGACGAGACAAGTAGCTCAAGTTGAAGAACAGGTTACGCAATCGAGTCAAGCGATCGCCGAAACGGTTGATACTACTTTAAAAGCGGTTCAGGAAATTGCGGCTCTTGCATCCAACACCGAACAACAAGCGAACGTTACCCGCGAACAATCGGTCGCTATGGAAAAAGTCGCTCGCAACCTGTACGAAATGGTTAAATTTTTCCGTATTGCACCCGAACAAATGCAGACCGATTCTACATCGAAGTCCTTGCAATCCACTAGCACAAACGGCAAAGACGACCATGAAGATCTTGAAGCTATACTCAATTCAACCCATCATGAAGTGGTTTAGGCGTTCAGTCGGAAATTTATTCTGCCGCCTCCGACGACAGTCCGAGCCGTATTATCTTTCATTAGCTGGTAACGGGTAACTAAAAAAGTCTCTTTTGTCTTTCAAAGGACGCTCGCCCACTCTCTTTCATTTCCTAATGCTCTATGCCTGCACCTACAACCCCAGATCCCAATGAAATCGATCTCGTCGAACTTCAATTGCAGCAAGAGTTGCATGCGATGTTTGAGGTCGAGAGCCAAAAGTATCTCGAAGATTATCTCAATTTAGTACAAAGACTTAACTCTCAGACTTGGATAAAAGATATTCAAGAGAGCTATCGGCTAATACACACAATTAAAGGTAGCTCGGTTACAGTTGGTGCTAATGCTATCTTGCTGGTTTCTACCGTGCTAGAAGATATGCTATCGGATTTGCGTCACATCAATCCCCCTCCACCACTCGAAGATGGGTGTTTGGGACAGATGTTGCTAGAAGCAGGGGAACTGTTAGCAGGAAGCTTGCAGGTTCGCTTGTCGGGAGAGCAAGCCATCGAGAGCGTACAGCCGTCGGTAAAGCGCATTCAAGCGATGCGAGAAGAGGCTAAACAACGCTATTTACCAGACTGGAACGAGCAAAGTTTACTTCATCAAGAATTTGCCGAACAAGGGTTTGGATTGGTGATACTGGAATTGGAAATGGTATTAGAACAAATGCCAAAACAAGGAGAAGTATCGAATCAAACAGTAGAAGTAGCACAGCAAACGATCTCGCAATTAAAAGAAATTGGCAAGGATCTACAATTTGAAAGCGGTTGGACGCAATTGTTAGGGCAGTGCGAAGACTTATTCAACCATCCTAGTCCCCAGGTATGGCGATCGCAATGGACGAGCTACTTAAACGCTCTCAAAGAATCGGCTAGAGGCGGCGGGAAATTTGTCGAACCAGTAGCGACAACTATAACCGAAACGCTCGCTGAGGAAACATTTAGCGACTTAGAACTATTGGAACTGTCCGAGTTCGATAGCTCTTTATTAGACTTTGAGGAATTCGGCGAAGTTGTTGCACCGAGCGTATCGACACAAGAAAGCGAGAATCTAGATTTCGACGAACTGGCGATCGCTAGTAACGAATTTACCTTAACCGACGACGAGTTTATCGAACTCGATGAAACGGCCGATTTACTCGCTCAATTAGAAACAAACGCGATCGCCGAAACGGTAAAACCATTATCTTTAGAATTAGAAGAACAAGCCCCAAGCTTAGACCCTTCTGAAATCTCAGAAAATTGGTTAGATTTAGTTACCCCCTCCCTAGAAGACGAAAGCACGATTCATGCCGATCTACCGCCTTCGGAAATCGCGCCCACTCTCACACAATCACCCAGTATTGTACCCACGATTCGCCCCGAACCCCAAAACAAAGATATTCAAATACCAGTTCCCTTAAACCGTCTCGATAGTACGGCTCAAAACTTGATAGATACGCTTCTGACGGCTCGTGCTTCTCAAGGATTTTATCAAAATTTACAAGTTCAATTAACTCAACTCTTCGCCTTAGCAAAAGAAAGCACTCAATATATCACTCGACTGCGACAGCTACAAGACGACTATGCTTTGCTAGATAATCTCAAAAGCAATAGCGATTCTACCAAAGGCCCAACACTAGAACGCTATCGCCAAGGCTATACCACCATTAACCGCCTTCTTGAAACTAGCTTGCGTTTATCTGAATTGGGAGCGGAAGCAGAAAAAACGTCTTTGCTCACTGCCGATAGCTTACAAAACCTAGACCGGAATATTTTACGCCTGCGGCAAACTGTCGAGCAAAGCAGGCTCGTTCCCTTTAAAAACCTAGCATTCCGAGCAAGAGCCGTTCTGCGCGACTTAACGACTCGTTTTGATAAGCTAGCTCGTCTCATCCTCGAAGGAGAACAAATCGAACTCGATGCCGGAACTAACTCGAAATTAGAAGCCGCTTTACTACACCTGATTCGTAACGCCTACGACCACGGAATAGAAAGCGTCGAAGAGCGGATTGCACGAGGCAAACCAGAGCAAGGAACGATCGCAGTTTCTCTCATCCGCAGAGGCAACTTTTATTTACTCGATGTGAGCGATGATGGAGGCGGAATCGATGCAGTGGAGATCGCGCGATCTGCACAAGCCAAAAGATTGCCGCTAACTAACACCCAAACCCCTGCCGAGTTGTTGGCAGTCCTTTGTCAGCCCGGTTTTAGTTCCAAAACGTCAGTCAGCGAAATTTCTGGTCGGGGCGTAGGAATGGATGTGGTTGCCGATCGCGTTGCTAGCTTGGGAGGACGGCTTAGCCTATATACTATGCTAGGACAGGGAACCTCGTTTCGCCTTCAGTTTCCAGTTCCGCATCTGTTAGTCCCTTGTATTCTTCTCCAAGCAGGCGATCGCACTTTGGCTATTCCCAGCCAAGATATTACTACAACAAGAATTTTAGGCAATTTCCAGGTAACTAAAGTCAGCGACGCGAATACGGCTTGTTCCTGGACAATCGACGATGGAGAAAAAACGTCACCAGGACTAGATCTGCTCGAATATTGGCAATCTCAATCCGCAGAACGTTCTCTATCCGATACCGCTGTCTGTTTGTATATCCGTCCTACTACTATATCTGAAGGAATTTGGATTTTAGCCGACGAACTTCTAGGACAAACTGAATTACTTATTAGTCCTCTTCCTTCGCCCTTGGTTGCTCCTATCGGTCTTCTAGGTGCAAGTTTGCAACCAAATGGGTCGCTAGTACCCGTCGTAGATGCTGCAACTTTAGCAGAGGTCTTATTATCTGGCGGGTGTGTGTCTGAGAGTATTCTAGTGCAGACTGCAACTGAGATACAATCGAGCGATTCTAAAGCAATCGATCCTGAAACAGTGACTAAACTTACGCGGACGATTCTTGTCGTCGATGATGCAGCTTTGATGCGGCGACGTATTGAAGCAAGCTTAACGGCTTACGGGTATTCAGTTAACACTTGTGCGGACGGACAAGAAGCCTTAAATTGGCTACAAAATAATCCTACACCAGCGATGGTAATTACGGATATCGAAATGCCAAACATGGATGGTTTTACTTTAATCGACCGAGCGCGACAGGCAGGTATAAAAATTCCGATGATTGTTGTCTCCTCGCGATTAGCGCAGGAATGGAGCAAAGAAGCACGGCGTTTGGGAGCGACTGACTATTTGACTAAAGGATTTTCGACTCCCGAACTGATTAACAAGGTCAAAAGTCTTTTATAGGCGAGCAAGTAATCGATCTCTTGCAAAAATTAGCAAGCCATTAAGCTTTTATTTAAAAGATATTTTGCGATCGCTTTACCTAGCCTCTCATTACTTTTACAAATAGGATAACTATTAATTGGCGTTAATAGTTATCTTTAAAATTTGTTACAATTACAAATAGAAGTAAAAAAGTAAAAAAGCAGAGGGAAAAGAAAGCTCTTCTTTTCTAAGTGAAGATGAAACTCGATCGCGATGTAATCAGGCAGTGGAGTAATTTTTTTGCCATTATTGTAGCTTTTGGAACAAATATTTTAGCTAATACTAATCCAATCAATAATCTCAGCATTGGAGAGATTTCTAATACCTTTTTTCGCGAAGTTCTCATTATTCCAGCTAACTATGCTTTTGCGATCTGGGGACTCATTTATTTGGGATTGATAAGCTTGGCGGTTTATCAAGCTTTACCCGCCCAAAAAGATAATCCTCGCCTGCGTAAAATGGGATATTTTTAGCGATCGCTAGTTTAGCTCAGATTATTTGGATTTATCTTTTCCAATCTCAATTGTTTGTTTGGTCGCTAGTGGCAATGGGAGTAATTTTGCTCTCGCTTGTTACTCTATACTTGCGTTTGGAAATTGCCATACATCCCATTTCGCGACGAGAAAAATGGTTGGTTAATTTTCCCATTAGTATTTATTTTGCTTGGATTAGCGTAGCAACAATCGTCAATGCTGCCAGCGTCCTCTACCATATCGATTGGAATGGTTGGGGAATGAGTCCTCTATGGTGGACGATCGCGATGATGTTAGTAGCAACAGTCCTTGCAGCTATAATAGCCGTCTGGCGCTACGATCTAGCTTATGCTGGAGTAGTAGTTTGGGCATTAGTCGCGATCGCAATTCGCCATTGGGATATCCCTACCTTAGCTGGGACAGCCGCAGGATTGGCTATTGTTTTAATTCTCTTCCTGGGAGTCCGATGGTCGAGCTTTTGGCCAATTTCTCGTCACAATATTTAGTTAAACCACAGTCTATGTCTCCTATGTCTCCATCCCGTCTTACGAAAAGGACTTTAGGGTTCAGGGGGTACAAAAACCGCTGTCAACAGTTGTAAATCGACCAAAAACGTTACTAATGTTTTGTTTGATGCGAAAAATGATTCATGGGCTGCATATTCCTAGAGGAATAAAGCTTTTAATGCGTGAAAATACTGAATTCAACCAGAATAAATTCACAAAAGTTCGGTGATTTCGCTCACGCGCAAACCCCTTCACTCAGGGCATGATGATATTCAGATAACCAATCGATCCTCTATCCCTAACAACCGATATCGTAAAACTTCAAGAAACAAATGCTAGTTTTGCATACAGCCACGCTTAAGAAACAACTTACATGTTATTTCTAAAGGAAGATGCAAATTAAATTCCAAGACACGAAAAATCATACACTCTGTGACCTTCCCTTATATCTCACGCGAGATTTTTGGAAAATGTGTAAGAGCTAGTGTAGTTACAGAACAGAATTAAGTTACAAACTGGAGAAAGTGAAATGAGTTTAACGAATTCTACCACAAAATGTATCGTTATTAGCAGTTGGATTGACAATAATCTATTCTCGGAAGTCAAACCCAAAATCAAACGCTCTTTTAACTGGAAAAAGCTAGATCTCCTCAAACCCTTACGGACAAAGCTCGAAAAAATCGAGATCGAAACCCCTGAATTAGCCCATCGCATCTGTCGATTAATCCCTTCTCAATGCCCATTTGCACGTAAGATTGAAGTGTTTGGCCGTACTTTAATTACTATTCCCCCTCTATGTAAAATCAACCCTCTCTACGAGGATTTAATGATGCTTCGTTTCCGCGCTCTTTGCTATCTTGCTGATGAATGTGGTGAGGATATTAGCGCTTACTGCTAAGATTCCTAAGTACCATCTTTTATCTTAGAGTTATGGCAATTATTGCGCTCAAAGCTTGGTATCTAGAGCATTATGAGCCAATCAAAGACATTGTTAAACGACCCCACGATCTGCGATTGAGCAGAAATAGCCTTCTTAAATCAGGAATGCGAGCCGACTTTTTAGACGACGCTCAAACGATACAAGAATCGATCTGGTTTCAGCGATATCTAGAAGGCGATACTATAGAATTTTATATAGAAGGGAGCGGTGGTTACGCAATCTCAAATATAGATTTGCTCTCTCAGGAAATTTATTTCACTAAACAGGATATTTCAGCTTGGTTAGAGGCAACTGTATTTTTTAGCGCTCAAAACGAATATCCGCAAGCAAGTGAGATTTTACGCGAGGCGTTAAGAGAATTTATTGAAACATTCAATCAGCGATCGCGTTTTCCGCTAACGATAGAAGAAGCTCAACGTTCCACCGATACAACTGTGCGTTTAAGCGATACACAACTGCGTAAGATTCACAAAAGCTTGTTATTCATTGCTGATGGAACGCCGATAGCGAGTGTCGGAAGCGATAGGCAATCTCAGTTAATTTTGAGTCCCAATGTTTGTTTAGAATTGGGTTATGCACTAGAAAGCAAGCGATCTGGACAAATCTTATTAGCACAAATGGAGCGATCGGATCTAACGGGAAGATCTCCTTTCGATTTGCCCAAACACGAGCAATTAAGCTTTAAAACGGCGACTGACTTAAAGAAAACTTTGCCTTCAATGTTAAAAACGCTACTACAACGGTTTCACTTAACTGCCTAGTCATCGATAATAATCCTGGAGAGATTACATAAAATTACTATGCCCAGAAAAGCAGACGAATACGCAATTCATCTTTTCTTATCGAGCGGTCATCGGGAAGAGATACGTTTTACAAGCATTCAAGACTTTCAAAAATGGTATAGCAACGAGCTAGTCCCTAAGTCGGAATCAAGCGATTTTATCAACATCCCGATTAAAAATATTCAAGGAGAATATATGGTTATTCGTCCGTCTTGCGTAATGGCAATTCGAGTAGAACCTATCTTTTTTGGCAGCGTGGAACGTGCAGAATAATTATTACGTCATGAATGGGGATTGGCGATAGGGGATTAGTGACTGGTGATAGGAGATTGGGTAAGCTGCTAGCTTGTAATCCAAGTTGCTAGTGCAGGTTAGCAGAAATAGTCCGCCAGGTAATTAAATCAGCCAAATATTAGATAAACTGAAACGTATTCAAGAAAATAAACGGGTAAAAGGAAAGAAGCGATGCCTATTTCCAAAGCGTTGCCAATCAACCTCTCCAGCCGAAGAAAAACAGGTAACGGATAAGAAGTTAATGACTTTGATTGAGGAAATTTTAAGCGCTCGCCAAAGAGCGGGGACAAGAAAATCTTTTAGTGTCGAACAAGTCGTCCAAATAGTGGCAATTGCCTGTGAAACCCCTGAACAATCGGAAAGACCAATAGTAGTTGCCGTTCAACTG
>JAAUUT010000031.1 GCA_012031035.1 Candidatus Altimarinota bacterium
TCAAAGAAGTAGTTGCCGTTCAACTGAAGAGCTTGAGCAAAAGATTCTGAATTTTATTGATACTTTAATTCACATTTTGCCAAGCCGTTCGTTTGGAAGTTTGAGGGATTTAAAGAGCGTGACTGACTGGTGGATTACTTTAGCCAAGCTGCACTAGTCTGTTTACTAAATTTGGCTCTATCTTCCCGATTGAATAAATGCTTAATAAAAATAATAAAAAAAAAGTGTAACTCAGAAAAATTACAATTAGTGATTGCTAACCAGGGGTTGATTTTGCCTTAATCTGCAATTCTCATAATCAATTGTCCCCAAAGATATCAATTTAGCCAAGTCTGGTACTTCTTGATAACAGTGATGACAATACCAGTAAACTCGACTATTTCTAATATGGCGTAAGGTTTTGCCAGAACAGATAGGACAATTACTCATGTTTGTAAAAATGTTTTTATTATCTTAAAAGAATTTTAAAATCCGAAAAAAATCTGAAAACAATAATATAATTTAATGATATGATGATATAAAATTAATTAAATCCTACTTAAGACAGAGGCATTCAAATTAACACGTTTAAAAAAGTGTTTGAGACTACAAGTTTTTAAAGCTCTATCAAAGCAAGCTGTACAATAAAAATTAAAAATATAAACGTTATCTAGGTCACAAAGCGAGCAAATTTGCGCCTCCTACTATTAACCTCTTTGGAAGTCCTAAAAAATAGGAATAAAAGGTATTTTCTGATAAGAGAAACTATACGCTTTTATTCCTAATTAAATTTAAATTTTTGGAAATTTTGCTCGAAACCTGCTTAATTATCTAACTTATCTAATGCTGATTACATATCTCTGACAGAGCGCTTTACATTAGTTGAAACATCATCAGTAGCAGATTCAACGTTTTCTTTGAGATTTTGAGCGCCTCTTTGTGCGCCTTCTTTCATCTCTTTGAGAGATTGACCCACTCTTTCTGTTGCATTTTCTAGCGTATTGCCAACTTTAGAAGCTGAAGCTGTTTCGCGCAAATTATCAACTGCTTCCTTGGGGTTGCTAGCACGTCGCTGCTGAATATTTCTTTCAGCTTGATTGATGAGTTTGTCGGCTTGTGCGGCTGGAGAGGTGAGATCTCTTCTTGGATCGACATCTAGATGTTCGTTCATGCCACCTTGTTCGGGTTCGGTAGAATAGGTTTCTCTTAACTGACTGGCAGTATTTTCTTGGATGCGATAAGGAGTGTTATCATCAACGCCATCTGCTTTAGATACAGAAGGAGACTGATTGCAAGCCGTACTGACGAATAAAAGAATTCCAGCGAAGAAAATCACTAAAATTCGAGATAATTTCAAACTTTTGAAAAAATTTACGCTACTATTCATGGTAATCCTCTAGTTTGTTTATTTTTTGTGTCAATAGAACCAGCGATCGCAAACAATTATTTATCGCTATAAGCTGCATTAAATTCTCTTCCCTCAGTCGGGCCGCTAATCGCTTGCCATCCTGGAAGACCACCTTCTAATTCGGCTACAGAATCAAAACCTACTTCGCGTAATGCAGAAGCCGCTTGAGAGGTTTGCTCGTCTGTTTCGCCATAAACGTAAATATCACGATTTAATTGCAAGCTTTTTTTTGCCATTTCGACTAACTGTTCCATAGGCATAGGCATTGCACCTGTGATGTGTTGTTTATTAAAAGCTTCGCGATCGCGCACATCTAAAATCGTCAGTGCGGGTTCTCCCCATTCTAGACGCTCTTTTAGTGCATTAGCGCTCGATTTTTGTGTTAAAGCAGGTGGATGAGGAAGCGGTTTAGTAACTGTTTCTTTGATGTCTTGAATATTTTCTTCTAGATTGTTAGACATGGTTAATTTTCCAATTCATTATGTTATGTAAGCTAACAAAATTACTTTTTTTATCTCTCTATCTTGAGAAATAAACTTAATATCAATAAAATTTAACTAAAACTAAGAAATGCTAGTTTTAATACCATCAAAAGATAAGTTTTCTTTATTTTAAATAAAGTAAATTTATCGATCCAAAAAATAAATTTGTTTTTGTATCTAAAGATAGATAATGTTAATTTTATTAGCCTATATAATCCACGCCTACTCTACAATAAGTTATGAAACCCCAAATAAAAATTTTTGACACTACGATGCGAGATGGAGAGCTTGCATCTGGAATAAAAATGAATATCCAACAAAAGATCGCCCTAGCAAAACTACTCGAAGAGATGGGGATAGATATTATTGAGGTTGGTTATCCTGGGGCATTTCAAAAAGACTTTGAGGAAATTGTTATGATATCAGAATTAGTAAAAAATTCAATAATTTGTGGATTAGCAAGTACCAATCCAAAGGAAATTTTAAGCTTAGCTCAAGCATTAAAATCTGCAAGCAGAGGAAGAATTCATCTCTATACTCTAGTAAATCTCAAAGAACTATCTGCTGTCGATGAAAAACAAGTTATCGAAGCAATTCGAGCGAATATTCAATTAGCTAGAAATTTTTGCGACGATATAGAATGGTCGGCATTTGATGCAGCGAGGAGTCAAAGCGACTTTTTGTGTAAAACTGTAGAAACCGCGATCGCAGCAGGAGCAACTACTGTCAATATTCCCGATACGCTTGGCTCTTTACTCCCAAAAGAATTCTCCAGTTTAATTGCAACTATTGTTAATAAAGTTCCCAATATCGATCGCGCTACCATTTCAGTCCACTGCCACGACGACTTAGGTTTAGCCGTCGAAAATTCGCTTGCTGCGCTAGAATGCGGTGTCAGACAAATTGAATGTTCGATTCATGGGTTGGGTGCGAGAAAAGGAAATGCTAATTTAGCAGCGATCGCGCGAGAAATTGCTAAGGATGACAAGTATATCACTAATGTAAACCTAGATTTAATCGGCGCGATCGAGCAATTAGTTTCCCAAATTGTCAAGAAAAAAGGGCAGACTAATATAGCCTACCCTTCTTAATTCATCAGCAATAATAATTATTTCACGCTGACTTTTGCACCAACTGCTTCGAGTTTTTTCTTGATATCTTCTGCATCTTCCTTCTTGATGCCTTCTTTGAGAGGCTTGGGAGTTGCTTCCACTAAATCTTTGGCTTCTTTTAAGCCTAAACCAGTGATAGTACGTACCTCTTTGAGAACGGCAATCTTCTTATCGGCAGGGACTTCTTCAAGAATGACATCAAATTCAGTCTTTTCTTCTACGGGTTCGGCAGCAGCAGCAGCAGTAGGAGCAGCCATTACTACCCCAGCAGAAGCAGCAGCACTAACGCCGAAAGCTTCCTCGATTTGTTTGACTAACTCAGAAGCTTCGAGAAGCGTTAGAGATTTTAACTTTTCCAAAATTTCATCGGTTGCAGCAGACATTTAGTTAATCTCCTTGTAGGTTGTAAATTTTAAATTTGTAAGTTACCGACTAAGCAGCATCGCTTTGACCTTGGTCTTTCTCGGTATAGGCATTGAGTCCGCGTGCCAAAGAAGATGGAACCTCATTGATACCCACAGCAATCTTGGTTGCCAGAGCATTGAGAGCGCCAGCAATTTGAGCCATGAGTTGCTCTTTGGAGGGCAAGTCGGCTAAAGCCTCAACCTGTGCTTTGGTTAAGGCGCGACCTTCCATGACACCGCCGCGCAGTTCGGTTTTCTTTTTGTCTTTCTGGAAGCCCTTGTATGCCTTAATTGCTGCCCCAACATCTTCTTTAACCACCACTAGGGCAGAAGATCCTTGAGAAACTCTTGCATGGGTTGCCAATTATCGTCCCCTTCTACGGCAATACGCACCAGGGTGTTTTTGGCAATTTTGCAAGTGCCGCCAAGAGGACGCAAACGTCTGCGCAAATCGGTAATCTCAGCTACTGATAGCCCTTGATAATCGATCGCAACGGCGAGTTGTGCGTCTTTAAAGAGATCCTTAATATCGGCTATTACTTCGGCTTTATTTTCTTGGGTTCTCCCCATTTTAGTTTTCACCTCCTTTGTGATTGAGAAGCTCGCTTGACGGTCAAAAAAGAAAACCCTCGACAGATTTGCCGGGGTTTCTTTTGCCTCAATACTGTTTTCCCTTGAGAAATAGGGAACAGTCAAACTTTTTGGCATCTACCTCGGCAGGAAATTAAGCAAATTGCACCTGCTGTCTTTGGCTCGATCGCAATAACTATTCAGTTTTTATCTCAAAACGTTAAGCTTCTGAGAGTTTTAGATCGCGCAGCAGGTTGACATCAATTTGGATAGAAGGCCCCATCGAAGCAGAAATGAAGACGCTGCGCCAGTAACGACCTTTAGCACCGGAAGGGCGGTTGCGATCGACGGTTTCTTGTAATGATTTTAGATTAGTTAATAAATCTTCAGCACTAAAAGATGCCTTTCCAAACATAACATGGACGATGCCCGTTCTGTCGGCGCGGAATTCTATTTTTCCGGCTTTGAATTCCTGAATGGCGGAAACTAAATCTGTCGTTACCGTACCGCCTTTAGGAGAGGGCATCAAACCGCGAGGCCCAAGCATACGTCCTAATTTAGCAACTTTAGGCATCATGTCTGGCGTTGCAATCAGCACCTCAAAATCCATCATGCCGCCTTGGATTTGGTCGATGAGTTCCTCTGAACCGACGATATCTGCCCCGGCGTTATTGGCTTCTTGAACTTTTTCCCCTCTAGCAATAACAGCTACTCTTACTGTTTGTCCGGTTCCTTTGGGGAAGCTGACAGTAGTTCGCAATTGTTGGTCGGTATATTTAGGATCGATTCCCAAGCGAATGTGCGCTTCGGCTGTTTCGTCAAATTTAGCCGTTGCGGTTTCTTTGAGCAGCGAGATCGCTTCTAAGGGTTCGTAAGTTTTATCTTCTACTTTTGCTAGCGCTTCTCTGAGTCGGCGCGATACTTTTTTCGTCATTTGTATTTTTGCTCCTTGGGTCGTAACGAAGCTATGCCTCTCCCCTTTTATTATTTGTCACTTGTCCTTTGTCACTTGTCTTTTGTCACTTGTCCTTTGTTTTTCGTACCAATGACTAATGACGAATGACCAATGACTACTATTCTTTGACGTTAACGCCCATGTTACGAGCGGTTCCTGCGACGATCTTCATGGCTGCTTCGATATCGTTAGCGTTGAGATCGGGCATTTTGGTTTGGGCGATATCTCGCAATTGATCTTGCGTAATTGTCGCGACTTTCTTTTTATTGGGTTCGTTGGAACCTCTTTCAATTCCAGCAGCTTTACGGATTAATACCGAAGCAGGCGGAGTTTTGAGAACGAAGGTGAAACTGCGGTCTTCAAATACCGAAATTTCAACGGGAATAATCATTCCTGCTTGGTCGGCCGTTCTTGCATTGTATTCTTTGCAAAACATCATGATGTTAACACCATGTTGACCTAGCGCGGGGCCGACTGGAGGAGCGGGGTTGGCTTTTCCGGCTGGAAGAGCTAATTTGATTAATGCGACAACTTTCTTTGCCATTGCTAGCTTTGTTTTTCTACCTGGTTAAATTCCAATTCTACTGGCGTGTCTCGCCCGAAAATTGAAAGCAATGCTTTTAGCTTGCTTCTTTCTGGGCTAACTTCGATTACTTCCCCTTCAAAGTCTTTAAATGGGCCTGAGAGAACTAAAATCTTGTCTCCCACTTCCATATCAATTTTGACGACGGGTTCTTGTTCTTGCGCTTGTTTGAATATGCGCTCTACTTCTCCTAATGTTAAAGGAACTGGGGTTACGTGTCCCCGTCCTCTCCCATAGCGGCGTTTCTGTTCCGCCCCAACAAAGTTAATAACGTTGGGAGTGTTTCTGACGACCTGCCAAGCGTCGTCGTCCATGATCATTTTGACTAAGATGTAACCGGGGAAGACTTTCTCTTCGCCTTGATGGCGAGAGCCATCTTTACGAACTTTGAGCGTTGCAGATTTTGGAATTTCGATTTGAACGATTCGATCTCCGACATCAAAGCTACGAATGCGTTGTTCTAAGTTAGTTTTTACTCGTTTCTCGCAGCCAGAAGCTACCTGAATAGCATACCAGCGAGCAGTTCTCGCTTTTTCTTCTGCCGCTTTTTCTTCTTGATTTTCTGGTTCTTGCGATTCTAGCGATCGCTCTTGTGCAAAACTCATCCGAATACCTTAAGCGCGCCCCAAGAAAAGAAGTTATCGACCAAGTAAATTACGACGGCGACTAAGCTGACCATTAAGATAACGGCTGCCGATTCGCTCAGTAGTTGTTGTCGAGTCGGCCAAACTACTTTAGAGAGTTCCTCTTTGGTATCGTTGACATACTCGGTTAGTTTAAACTCGTTTGTCGGTTGCTTTAGCTCCGCGCTTTCTTTTTTGTTAACCACAATCGCCTCTTTCCCAGTCTCAGCCAATATAGTCTAGCAATTCTAGATTAATCTTTATTAATATCGATCTTTTTTTTGCTATCTAAAATATATTTGTCAGCAACTTCTTTTAGTTTAGTTGCTTTATAAGTCGAATTTTAAACACAATCGTTTATCTTATCATTTTTTTTGAGAAGAAGCAAGTCTCGCTCGGAAAGTTGCGATCGCCCAGGAGCATTACGCTTTGCGTAATCGCAACTACTAATTGAACTCGGCTGCTTGGCGATCGCGATCTAAATATATAGATTACATTGCTTTAATCTAAGCTCATTACTACTATATTAGAGATTATTTCTAGTTTAGTAAGAGCGCGAGCGAAGCCAAAAAGAACAAATGAAAAAAAAATTACTAATTGTTGGAATTAGTGCTAGTCTAGGGGTGGTTTCGCCAGGAATGCAAGCAAGCATTGCCTTACCACCGCCAGAAGATATTCCAGAAGAAATATTACGCACAGAAATTATTCTTGAAGCGCGATCGCCAATTGACGGTCAACCTCTAACGGCTGCTGAATATGCCCAATTGAAAGCAGAATTGGAGCAAAGTGCTTTTCCTCCACAGGTTAGCTCTAATATTCGTCAGCTTATATTTCTTTTAAACGTCCGTAAGTTATTAAAAATTATTATTCCCTTTTAAAAAAATAAATTTGACACGATCTACCTAGCGTCATTTACAATTTGTAGAAAAAATTAACAATAGAATTAGTTAAAGTTGGGTCAAACCGCTTTAAAACTCTCGTTTGAATAAACTTATTGGTAGCTGAATGTCCACAACGATTTCCTCCGAACAGGTTAGCCAGATAGTCAACAACCTCCACCAAGATCCCTTTGAAGTCTTGGGGTGTCATCCTTTCGAGCAAAATGGCAATGAGAAAACCTGGGCAGTCCGAGCCTATTTACCAAAAGCTCAAGCCGCATGGGTCATTTGTCCGACACAGAGAAAAGAATATCCCATGCAATCGGCGCATCACCCGCACTTTTTTGAATGCACTATCGAACTTCCAGAACTGAATAATTACCAGCTACGCATCCATGAAGGAGAACGCGAACGAGTAATTTACGATCCCTACGCTTTTCGTTCGCCAAAACTAACTGAATATGACCTACATTTGTTTTCTGAAGGGAATCATCATCGAATTTACGAAAAATTAGGCGCACATCTGACCGAAATCGAAGGGATAAAAGGCGTTTACTTTGCGCTGTGGGCACCAAACGCTCGGAATGTCTCTGTGTTAGGAGATTTTAATAACTGGGATGGCAGATTCCATCAAATGAGGAAAAATAACAACAGCGTTTGGGAACTTTTTATTCCAGAAATCGATGTAGGAGCTAACTACAAATATGAAGTCAAAAACTGGGAAGGTCACATCTACGAAAAATCCGATCCCTACGGTTTTCAGCAAGAAGTTAGACCAAAAACTGCCTCAATTGTCGCCGACCTAGACACTTATCAATGGAAAGATGGCGAATGGATGGAAAAACGTCGCCACAGCGACCCGCTTGCGCAACCCATTTCTGTTTATGAAGTTCATTTAGGTTCTTGGATGCACGCTTCTTCGCGTGAAAAGCCTGCTCTAATAGGTAAAGAAGGGGAATCCGTACCCGTATCGGAGTGGAACACCGAGGCGCGTTTCTTGAGCTACTACGAACTCGCCCACAAACTTATTCCTTATGTCAAAGAGATGGGGTACACCCATATAGAATTATTACCCATTGCCGAGCATCCTTTCGATGGTTCTTGGGGATATCAAGTCACGGGATATTATGCCCCGACCTCTCGTTTTGGCACTCCAGAGGATTTTATGTACTTCGTCGATAAATGCCATGAAAACGGCATTGGGGTACTTGTCGATTGGGTTCCCGGTCACTTTCCCAAAGACGGTCACGGGTTGGCATTTTTTGATGGAACTCATCTCTACGAACACGCTGACTCGCGAAAAGGAGAACACAAAGAATGGGGAACGCTAGTCTTTAACTACGGTCGCAACGAAGTTCGCAACTTTTTAGTTGCTAACGCTCTTTTTTGGTTTGATAAATATCATATCGATGGGATTCGAGTTGATGCAGTTGCATCAATGCTCTATCTCGATTATTGTCGCAAAGATGGCGAGTGGGTTACTAACGACTATGGCGGTCGCGAAAATCTTCAAGCAGTAGACTTTTTGCGTCAGGTCAATAGCGTTTTATTTAATTATTTCCCTGGTATACTTTCGATTGCAGAAGAGTCAACCGCATGGCCGATGGTTTCTTGGCCCGCTTACATGGGAGGATTGGGCTTCAATCTCAAATGGAATATGGGTTGGATGCACGATATGCTCGATTACTTCAGCATGGATCCTTGGTTTCGTCAATTCCATCAAAATAACATCACTTTTAGTATGTGGTATCACCACAGCGAAAACTATATGTTGGCGCTGTCCCACGACGAAATCGTTCATGGCAAGAGTAATATGATAGGCAAGATGCCAGGGGATGAGTGGCAAAATATGCCAACGTTCGCGCCTTGTTTTCCTATATGTTTGCCCATCCTGGTAAGAAAACCATGTTTATGAGCATGGAGTTCGGGCAATGGAGCGAGTGGAATGTCTGGGGCGATTTAGAATGGAATCTCTTGCAATACGAACCCCACCAAAAGCTAAAACAGTTTTTTGCAGAACTCAATGGGCTTTACAAGAGCGAACCCGCACTATACGAGCGCGATTTTGAACAAGAAGGCTTCCAGTGGATCGATTGCAGCGACAACCGCCATAGCGTTGTTTCTTTTATCCGTCGCTCTAAAGATTCCTCTGACTTTATCGTGACGGTTTGCAACTTCACACCACAACCTCACAGCCACTATCGTATCGGCGTACCCGAACCTGGATTTTATACCGAACTATTTAATAGCGATGCTCGCAAGTATGGCGGTAGCAACATGGGGAATTTAGGCGGTAAATGGACGGATGAATGGGCATTCCACAACTTTTCTTTTTCGCTAGATTTGTGTTTGCCACCTTTAGCGGTTTTGGTTCTCAAACTAGACCCGACTAAAACAGCACAAGCGATGATGCAAGTTGAAGAATAATTGAAATAAGTAAGGCGGGCAGATTTTGCCCACCTTATGCTACTTAAGTTATTAGAATGCGATCGCGCCCATTCAAAGCTAACTATTGAAATTCTAAGGTTTCTTCGCTCGTTCCTTCATGAACGGTTTTCACCCATTTGAGTCGCTTGGGTCTTACCGACATACGAGCGGTAACGCTGGGAATAATAGCTAACCAATGGAACATATAAAATGTTCCTCGTATGCTTTGCCAGATTAGATTTAAAAAAATTGGCAAAACTCATTTGTTCTACCGCGCGAGTACGACGCAAACCCGCATACATCCCCCAGAAAGATAAAGAAATCATAAATCCCGTCATCGGAGCAAAAAGCGGAAAGCGATGGCGAGCAACGCTCATGACAAAATCCGGCATGGAAGCGGTAGGAAGAAGATATTGCATCAGGACAAAGTAAAGCAGATCCGCTCTTTTTTTCCATCCAATGCGCGTGTTAACGAGCAATCGCCAGTAGTCGAGATAGCGTTGATATCCACCTTCTGCCCAACGGTTGCGCTGATGCCAAAGTGCCAGGGCGCTGGTTACGCCTTCTTCTTCGACCGAGGGATCGAATAATAAGCCAATTTTCCAATTATCCAGATGCAAGCGAATCGTCAGGTCGAGATCGTCAGTAATCGTTTGTTCGTTCCATCCGCCGCAGTTATCTAGGGCGCGACGACGAGCAAATTGACCGTTTCCTCGTAATTCGCCAATGCCGCCAATTGCAATGCGTTGTTGCTGAAAATAGCTATCCACTGCCATTTCTGCTTTTTGTCCCCGCGTCCAGAAATTTACTGATGGATTTGAGACAGCTTTGCGGACTTGTATCGCACCGATTTCTGGTACTGCAAACATCGCTGCCACTCGTCCGAGCAAGTCTTGGGGCACTGTCGCATCTGCGTCAAAGACTCCGATAATTTCTCCTTTGGTTAGCGGTAATACTTGATTGAGCGCTCCCGATTTTCCGCCTCCCGCTCCCGCCGGACGAGTTAGGACTTTCAGTTGCCGATATTGTTGCGCTAGTTTATCTAAAATTTGCGGCGTTTTGTCGGTGCTGTGGTCGTCGATCGCCCAAACTTCATACTTATCGCTAGGATAGTCCAGATTGCACAATTGGGTTATTATTTTGCCAATCACCACTTCTTCATTTTTAGCAGAAACTAACAAGGAAATAAATGGCGCATCGGCTAAAGCTTTATCCGATAGCGGTTCTGGTGTAGATTCTGCTTTGGCAAGTACGAGGCGCAATCCCTGAATCGCAAGCAGTCCGGTCATCCCCATGACGACCCAGGTTCCCCACGTTACTAAATGAAGCAAAATCGTTATCCCCCAAACCATCGTCAGGACAAATGCCGCTTTTTTGCGGCGACCCGACAATCCTTGAAAGAAATCGCTTCTAAATTCTTCTTCTTCGTCTTCGGGATCGACCCATTCCGATAAAAGAGAACTTATAGGATCTAACTCTTGCTCGGATTCATCTTCTGACCAATATTTGTTTGGCATAATCGATTTCGACAATTTAGTTTTGTGCTTTGCGTGCAGGAGTTTGTTACAAAAAGTTTCAGTAGATTACCGACTTTTGCTAAACTAGCTGCGATCGAGGTTATCTTTGGTCTATTTTAGCCAATAAGATTAACTTTCTTTGAAAAATGTAAAATAAGATTAGCTAAAAGTAGCTTGGATTTTTCTGAGAAACCCGATTAAAATCCCGATTACTGCTAATTTTTTCTTCAAACACCCTAACTTTAAATTTCTTGATTCAACTTAAATTTTTAATGGCTTTATGATAACGGCAGTAATGACAGCAACAGCTTTAGCATTTGGCTCGGTTCTCTGGGTGGAAATCGTCCGAGACTGTTACCACGCTCTTGCTCACCACTGGCAACCCCTTTATCGCCTTCACGTCTGGCATCATCGCGTCTTTCGTCCAGATTTATCGGTGGCGAGCGAGCAAATCTACCGACAGGCTCATTGGTACAACGATGTACCAGAATCCTTGGTCATGCTGTTGTTTAGCTTTCTGCCTGGGACAATTGCCTTGACAAACAATACAAATTATGCTTTGGCTGGGTGGCTCGGTTCGCTTTACACGTTGGGTTTTTTAGTTGTTGGGATCGCGCGAGGAATGGGCATTCCCCATGTCGATGAACTCACTGATTTTTCCCATCGTCCAGGAAATTTCACTAGTTTACCCGCTAGGTGGATGGTCAATCGACCCTATCACTGGCGGCATCATTTTGACAATCAGAAGGCGTATTATAGCGGTACGTTAACTTTATTCGATAAGCTTATGGGAACGGCGCTTTCCTTGAAGGGAAAAACTATTGCAGTTACAGGAGCATCGGGAACGTTAGGGCGATCGCTTCTCAAACAGCTTTATCTACAAGGCGCAAAAGTTATTGCGTTGACTTCTAGCGCGCAGGCACTAACCCTTGACATCGATGGGGAAATCTCAGTAAAAACGATTACCTGGCAAATCGGCAAAGAATCGGAATTAGAAGGGTTATTTAACGAGATCGATATTCTGATTATCAACCACGGCATTAACGTTCATGGCGACAGAGATAAAGATGCGATCGCGCTGTCTTATGAAGTTAACACCTTTTCGGCGTGGCGATTGATGGAACTCTTTTTCACTACCATTCGCACCAACGAGGATATCGCACGCAAAGAAGTTTGGATTAATACTTCAGAAGCAGAAGTTAATCCAGCTTTTAGTCCTCTCTACGAACTTAGCAAACGCGCTATAGGAGAATTAATTACTTTACGTCGCTTAGATGCGCCTTGTGTGGTGCGCAAGTTGATTTTAGGGCCATTTAAAAGTAATTTAAATCCTATTGGCGTGATGTCTGGCGATTGGGTGGCAAAACAAATTGTCAATTTAGCTCGACGAGATTTTCGCGATATTATCGTCACTATCAATCCAGTGACTTTTGTAGCATTTCCGATTAAAGAATTGTGTTCTTCTACCTACTTTAAATTATTTAGTCGTGGCAGTTGATGCAGGCGATCGCGTAAATTAATGTCTAGATAAAAAATCTAATATTGTTGCGATCGCCCGTTTCTCGTTACACTAACATGGGTTCCCGTTCTTCCTCATCTAAATTTTGGAATAGAGGCGTACTGAGATAGCGTTCTCCAAAACTAGGCTGAATCATGACAATTAACTTTCCTTCGTTTTCTGGACGCTTAGCAACTTTAATTGCCGCACAAAGAGCAGCACCACTAGAAATTCCTGACAGTAAGCCTTCCTCTCTTGCCATGCGACGACTGAATGCGATCGCTTCTTCATCCGTTACCGCAATGACTTCATCGATTAGATCGGTTTTAAGCACTTGGGGAACAAAACCCGCACCAATGCCTTGAATCTTGTGAGGGCCGGGATTGCCGCCGGAGAGAACGGGACTATTAGCAGGTTCGATCGCGATCGCTTTAAACTCCGGCTTTCTTGATTTGATAACTTCTGCAACTCCTGTAATCGTCCCTCCAGTTCCCACGCCAGAGATCAGAATGTCCACCTTACCATCTGTATCTTCCCAAATTTCCTCGGCCGTAGTCAAGCGATGAATTTCTGGATTGGAGGGGTTATTAAACTGTTGCAACATATAGGCATTGGGAATTGTTTCTAACAGTTCGTTAGCTCTGGCGATCGCGCCGCTCATTCCTTTTGTCCCTGGAGTGAGTTCTAATTTTGCGCCATAAGCTTTCAACATTGCCCGTCTTTCTAGGCTCATGGTTTCCGGCATAGTCAAGATTAATTTATAGCCTTTAGCGGCGGCGGTCATTGCTAAAGCAATGCCTGTATTGCCTGAAGTTGGTTCGATGAGAATTGTTTTACTGGGAGAGATTAATCCTTGTTGTTCGGCGGTATTAATCATGTGTACGCCAATCCGGTCTTTAACCGAGGAAGCCGGATTCATGCTTTCTAGCTTGACTAAAATTGTCGCCTTAGCGCCTTCTGCTTGAGGAATGCGATTTAATTTAACTAAAGGTGTTCGACCGATGAGTTCTGTAATATTTTGAGCAACACGCATAATTTTCTATTGTTATTTAATTCAATAACAGACTTACTCGTATTTACTAACGCGATCTCGCTTTAGAAGCTGTGTGGAGCGCGATCGCTGACGATTATTTATTATTTATGCTATCTTTTTCTCGGCTTGGTTGACTGTTTCCTTAAGGATTTGTGCAGAGATCTCAACTATTAACCTCAACACTAAAAAAACTGGAGCGAGCATTTGTGGCTTCCCCAGTACTGTCACGGAATTCAATTCTGTATCCAATTTAACATTTTATTGAAAAAATGTAAGCTTTGCTACAAACAATCCTAAAAGCTTATCCAGAAGTCTAAGAAGCGAAAGGCTCGTGTATCCCTCACTCTTGCCGAGAATTGCTATTCTAAACTAGCACAATTAAGTATTAAATCAATTATTATTTCACAAAAAATAATTATAAAAAATCGGTTGGTCGAGCTTTATTTTCTTGGCTTAAATGTTTAAGCAAAATTAATTACACTTCTTTTCTTTTTATTATTGTTGAACTGTTAAAGGTTAAGTCTTTATGGTTATGAATTTTATTTTCCTCTATTAATTTTAACAATTTCTAAGCTAAAATTCTGAAAATGGGTACTCGTCACTTTTTTAAGAATTCTAGGAAAACTTTTATTTATGCTGTATCTTGTAGAGGTCTCAAAAAAGAAACAAAGATTGTTAGGTAGCTCCAAGACAGAACTTAAACTTCTTGCTTGTCAAAACAATAACAAAAACAATAATAAAAGTTGGAATTCTGTAGCTGGCGACCAAAAGATTGCACTTGACGAAACCTATGATTTTGGTGAGGGAACTTTAGCGATCGCTAACTTGAGCAAAGATTGGCAAATTCAAGGAACCCTAGAGCCAGCCTCGCGTTACCTTGTGAAAATTCTACAAGATACAGAGCTTTTATTAGACAAGCTAAAGCAACAAGAAGAAGAAATCGAACAGTGGAAACAATCCTTGCACTATCAATTGCAAGAGTTGAACAATCGAGAAGAAGAATTAGAGAAACGGTTAGAATATATCGACCAGAGAGCAGAAGAACTTGTAGCTTTCGATCTGTACGATAATCCTAATGAAAATACTTACTTTCCAGCTAGAGATAATGAAGCTGCAAGAGAAGAAGCAAAAAAAACGCTTGCTTCGCGACAACCCCTGGGGAAAATTTTACAACAAGCGGATTTGGTGACAGCCAATCAAATAGATGTAGCACTCGAACACCAATCTGAATATCCCGATCTGCGAATTGGAGAAATTTTAGCTTTACGGGGATGGATTAAGCTAGAAACAGCAGATTTCTTCGCAGAACATTGGTCTAATTTACTTCAGCAGCAACCAAAGCAGCCATTGGGTTACTATCTTCAAAAAGCTACCTTGTTGGACGAAGAACAAATTAGCGAACTGTTGAGCGAGCAAACCAAAATTGAGAAGCGAATGGGAGTTAATCTAAGATTAGGTGCGATCGCGGTTCTCAAAGGATGGCTCAAACAATCCACGCTCGATTATTTTCTCAAACATTTATTCCCCGAACATCAATCAGAATCAGCCTTGAGCAAAATTGAAGTGTACGCTAACGGTAAAGCCATACAAGGATATTAAGTTCTGTTGACCTCTTAAGAAAAAGAGTAGAAAGTAATAAGCAAAAAAAATAAAACGACTGCTTAGACTTAATGATGATACAGGGCAAAAACTTTTGCGAGATCTCAAACAACAATTTGGTTGCGTTGAAATTTCAACAAAACCTAGAAAAGCATGGAATTCATGCAATAACTTCACGATCGCCAATATTGTGTAACAAAAACTACCAGATTTTTTGAGGAGCTTCTTTACCGTAAAGGTAGTAAAGTTGCTTAACCTCATAGCATGAATCAGTCACAGTGTCTGGGTAAAGTTTATCTTGTCGGTGCGGGGCCTGGAGATCCAGGTCTGCTGACCCTCAAAGGAAAAGCATTATTAGAACACGCTGATGTAGTTATTTACGATGCTCTTGTTAGTCCTGAAATTCTCGCTTTTATTAATCCACAGGCCGAAACAATTAACGCGGGAAAACGCCGAGGTCGTCACTCGCTTTTGCAAGAAGAGATAACCCAGTTATTGATTGAAAAAGCACAAACTCATGCGG
This sequence comes from Candidatus Altimarinota bacterium, assembly GCA_012031035.1. Taxonomy (GTDB): domain Bacteria; phylum Cyanobacteriota; class Cyanobacteriia; order Cyanobacteriales; family Microcystaceae; genus Hydrococcus. The sequence goes on from JAAUUT010000031.1 coordinate 15,592, forward strand.
TTGTCGTGCGTCTCAAGGGAGGAGATCCTTTTATCTTTGGTCGTGGCGGCGAAGAAATGGAAGATTTGGTAAAAGCACAAGTACCAGTAGAAATCGTTCCTGGAATAACCTCTGGTATCGCTGCGCCTGCTTACGAGGGAATCCCACTGACCCATCGCGACTATAGTTCGTCAGTGACTTTCGTTACCGGACACGAAGCGAACGAAAAATATCGTCCTCAAGTTAATTGGAAGGCGATCGCGCGGGGTTCTGAAACTATCGTTATTTATATGGGGATTCATAACCTCGATAACATCAGCCAACAGCTTATTGAAGCTGGACGCAGTGCAGACGAACCGATTGCGCTCATTCGCTGGGGAACGCGCAGCGATCGCGAAATTTTAGTCGGGACTTTAGCAACCATCGTGCAACAGGTTACAGCAACAGGTTTTGAAGCTCCCGCAATAGCAGTAATTGGCAAGGTTGTCAACCTTCATGGCATTCTACCTGCGCGAGAGTTGTTAAATATAATTTCTCACTAGACCAATTGACAGTTATCAGTCAATCGGTAACTGATAACTGATAACCGATAACTGCTAATAATTGCCATTCCGTTGTACGTCAACCACTCGCTCTTCCATCGGAATATAATCCAAAGCATGATCCCCAGTATAAATTTGTGTGGGGCGATAAATGCGATTAACCTCTAACTGTTCCTTCCAATGCGCTAGCCATCCCGCAACACGGGAAATAGCAAAAATTGGCGTAAATAAATCGCTAGGAATTCCTAACTTTCGATAAACCAAACCGGAATAATAATCGACGTTAGGATAAATCCCTCGCTCTCCATAGCCTTTTTCTTCAACGAGTACCTTTTCTAACTTGACAGCAATGTCATAATACTCGTCGCGACCTTTCTTCTCAAATAACTCTTCCGCCCAACTTTGCAACATTGTTGCACGAGGATCTTTTACTTTCCAAACTCGATGCCCAAAACCCATAAATTTGTGTTTGGGATTTTGCTCTAAGCACTTTTCTACATAAGGACGAACATTTTCAACCGAACCGATTTCTTCGAGCATTAACAAAACTTCTTCATTCGCTCCTCCATGCAACGGCCCTGCTAAGGTTCCTACAGCAGAGGCGATTACCGCATAAGGATCGGTTAAAGTTGAAGCTGTCACTCTCGCTGAAAAAGTAGAAGCATTCATCGTATGTTCGGAGTGCAAAATCAAACAACGGTCAAAAATTTCAGCTTCTTGGGGATCGGGAATATGCTCGGTGAGCATATACAAGAAATTGGCGCAATAGTCAAGATCGTCGTTGGGCTGAATGGGGTCATTTCCCTTGCGCATCAAATGAAACGCTGCTACCATCGTGGGAATTTTAGCTAGCAGACGCACGACGGCGGCTCGAATATAAGCTTTGTCATCTAAGGCACGACGAGAATAAAATAGACCTAGTGCAGCCGCAGAGGTTTGTAGCGCATCCATCGGATGTCCTGTTTCTGGAAAGCATTTCATCATGTCCCGAATCCGATACTTGATGCGCCGATGGTAGCGAATTTCTTTTTCAAAAGCGACCAATTCTTCTTTCGTGGGTAGTTTTCCCCAGATCAAGAGATAAGAGATTTCGAGAAAGCTACTTTTAGAAGCAAGTTCCTCAATAGGAAATCCCCGATATTCGAGAATTCCTTTTTTTCCGTCTATAAAACTGACGCTGGATTGAGCGGCTGGAATTCCTTCCAGTCCTGGCTTATATTCGCAAACGGTTGTCATAGTTCTACAAGTATCTCTTTGCTACTACCTGACGTTAACTTAACTTACGATGCTCTAAAGTTTCCAGTTTTACCAAAATACTTTAAGGATTTTTTAGAGCAACCATTTCGGAGAAGTCAACAAAAATAATTGGCTATTGCCGATTGGCGTTTCTCCTTCTGGTAGGAGCAATCCAAAAATACCTGCTTTTTTAAGGATTAATTTTTCTTTTGGACTGCCCCAGATCAGAATTTCTGCCCAGTTTCCTAAGTCCGGTTGATGACCCACTAGGGCAATACAGCTATTTTCTTTATTATATTTTGATTCTAACCACCAATTCACCCAAGTTTGTATATCGCCGTCGGGAGATAAAGCCGCAAATTCTTCTACGCGATCGCACAAACCCTCTTTTTGTAAGATCTCGGCCGTTTGATGCGCCCTCACTAGCGGACTCGTTAGGATAATATCGAACCACAATTCTTTTTCCTTCAGTTGTTGAGCGACTTTTTTTGTCCTCATACGACCTGGTTCGGTGAGGGGTCGTTCTTCATCGTTAGGATATTTTATAGGATCGCGATCGCCTGCAATTCCGTGGCGGATAATATATAGTTCCATACCTAGTTTAGTAGTTTAGGAGTTCAGTAGTTCAGAAGTTTAGTAGTCATCGCTCGAAGCGTAAAAATTTACAACTAACAAAGGACAAATCACTAACTGATTACTGATTACTGATTAAGTATGAATCACCTTATCGTCAGGGTTAACCAAGCGTAAAAGCTTTTGTTTGATTTGACTGTCAAATACTTCCCATTTGAGCTTAGTATATTCTGCGTTGTCGTTAGCGCCGCTCAAAAATCCGATGGGAATCTCAAAACCGCCTGCCATGTTGCGTCCGCCGCCGTAGAAACGTCCTTGACTGTCTTGACCGAGGGCTTCTTTGAGAAATTCGTCTGGGTCGAGGGTTAGTTTGCTCGTTCTCAAAGAACCGATGACGACTTCAATTTCATTGTCTTCATCGTGAACGATTCCATAAACAACGGCCGTATGAACGTTTTCTTCGGTGACGAGAAAATCAGCCGCTTGGGGAATGGCATCGCGGTCTTCGTAGCGAAGATAACCTACGCCAGCGATCGAAAAGTTGTTTTTGAGCTTGCGGTTTTTAAGCGATCGCTCGATTACATCCATTACTCGCCGCGATCTAGCCGATTGTAAAACAGCGTTTAGCAATTGACAATCATAATATCGACTCAGATAAGCAGCAGCTAGTAAGTCTTCTTCTTGCGCTTGTAATAAGCCGTTTGTATCGGAACGTACTCCGTGCATTAAGGCGGTAGCACATTTTACATGACTTTTATTGCTGCTATTTAAGTTTAGCAATCCCGCTTGAATATATTGGGTTAATATTGTGGCAGTCGCTCGAATTTGCGGGCGAACGTCGATAAATTCAGCGTCTAGCTCTCCTTGTTGGCTGTGGTGATCGATGACGACAACAATGGGGATTTTTGCTTGTTTGACGAGTGGGATGAGTTGGCTGGTCGTTCCTTGAGAGTCTACTAAAACGCATCCTTGATAGGTCGATAAATCTCGATCTTTAAGAGTATTTACGCCCCAACGTTTGGCTGGTAATTCAGTTAGTTTAACTAGCGCGATATTTTCTTGATGGGAAAGCGTGCCTGCATAGACGATATCGCATTGAATCTCGTACTGCTGAGCAATCAGTTGATAGGCCCAAGCGCTAGAAAGGGCATCGGGGTCTGGAAAATCTTGGATGACGACAATTTGATGTTCGCCTCTGTGTTTTTCTAGCGTCTGTCGCAGTCTTTCTACAATTGTTCTAATACTAAAGGTGTCGCGATCGCCGTTGCCTTCTCCCCTTGAGCGATCGCTTTGAGAAGTCAAGTTATTCGTTTCGTTTGCCAGGTCGATTGCTGCTGACTCCGATTTGAATCCAAGTTCTACAGGATTACTGCGATCGCTCGGAGTAAGAAGGTTTGAGGCCATTTGAAAAGAGTTTTTTACCAAGTTAGCCGTTTTTATAGAAAGTATAAATATTGAGAATTATAATAGCTATAGCTTCAGGTTAGTACCAAGTTCTTTCTTAAGACTTAAATCTAGTACAGAAATCAAGCTATTCATCAAGGATAAGCGCGATGAGTAAACAATAGCTAGCTAACCCTCTAACTTCTAATTTATCTAAAAATTCTTTTCTTGAGTAGGTGGGTTTATCCGATCGCGCAACCGAACCTAATGCGATCGCTCGAACTGGAATATTGGTAACTTGGATTTTTTTAGGGAAAAGCTCTGCATAAGTTTTACTATTCCCTATCTCAAGCCAACTTTGGCTGCTTTGAGTTAAAACTTGCTTTATTAACTAACTCATCTGAATTACTAGTTGTTCTCATCACTCGCAGAAAGGGATACAAAGGCAAAAATGGTAAAAATGTCCACTGATACATCAATCTGGGACTAGGCAGCCAACAATTAAGGCTGATGGCAAAAAAGGGAAATAAGGAAGAAAATGACCAATCAAATCCTATTCCCGATTCGGGAGCCGATACAAAAGAAGTTACTGGAATAAGCGACCAAGTATTCGGCTTTAATGATTCGGCAACTAATTGAACTCCTTGTTCGGTGACTTGCGCTCTACTACGGGTTGCGGAAGACACCAAGCACAGACTATTGGCTACAAAGTTATCGTTAGAAGCAACAATCAAAATATCAGTATTATCTAAAGTCGTCTCGAAACTCACAAAATCTTTGTTTGTCCAACTGACCAGAACGGTTTTTCCATCCACATCGATATAGTTCGCAGAAATATTGCTGGGATTGAGCAACATTTTTTTATCTCGGTCGAGTTGTCCGTCAACATAACCGACTAGACTGCTGCCATCCCTGAAAGCATAAGACCAGTTAAATGCAGTGGATTCGACTGGATTATCGTTTTTACTGCCATAGCTGATTGTAATTCCGTCAGAGGTGAGAGCTAATCTTGCCAGGTAATTATTCACGGTTGTTTCTAGGGCTAGGAGGGCGCTGATAATTATTTTTGGGGATCGCTATATGTAACTTTACAACTCAATAGCAATGTCTAACTAAAAATTTGACTTTTTAATTAAAAAAGATAACCTTATCAATCTTTCGAGCCAGTTTTACAGTCTAGCTTTCATGGCTCGCACACAGAGAGAAAAATTACTTAAATAAAAACAGAAGTATTTAGATTATAACCTAATTAGATGCGCGCGGCTTAAGCTTAGAAAAAGCAATTTATAATCCTTAATTTTGAGTTTGTAATAGCGTTTCTCGATCGCGATCGGCAACCAGTTATCAGTTTTCTGTACTACATTAGCACTAATAACTGATAACTGATAACTGATAACTGTTTTAGTCTTCCTTATAAGCGTCCATTCCTTCGCAAGAACAAACTAAATTTCTGTCTCCATAAGCATTATCAATGCGTCCTACAGGCGACCAGAATTTGTATTCTTTTATCCAGGGTGCGGGATACGCGGCTTCTTCGCGAGAATAGGAACGATCCCACTTTTCCGAAATGAGAACTTGAGCCGTATGGGGCGCATTTTTGAGAGGGTTATTATCAAGATCGAATTTACCTTGTGCGATCGCTTCAACTTCTTTATAAATAGAAATCATCGCCTCGCAAAAACGGTCTAATTCTTCTTTCGACTCACTTTCTGTTGGTTCTACCATCATCGTACCGGGAACGGGCCAAGACACCGTAGGCGCGTGGAAACCATAATCGATTAACCGTTTAGCAACATCTTCCACCTCAATAGCGGCTTGTTTCTTGAGAGGACGCAAATCGATGACGCATTCGTGAGCGACTAATCCTGTCGTTCCTTTAAATAGGATGGGATAGTAGGGTTCGAGGCGATGGGCGATGTAGTTAGCACTAAGAATCGCTATTTTAGTTGCTTCTGTCAGCCCTTGGGAACCCATCATAGCAATATACATCCAAGATATCGTCAAAATGCTCGAACTGCCCCAAGGAGCCGCAGAAATTGCGCCAATCGACTGTTGGTTAGGGGTTCGTCCGTTGTTGTCGATCGAGGATGGATCGGGTAAAAATGGGATGAGATGAGATTTGACCCCAATCGGCCCCATTCCTGGGCCGCCGCCGCCGTGGGGAATGCAGAAAGTTTTATGCAAGTTAAGGTGGCAGACATCCGCCCCAAAATCGGCAGGACGGCACAATCCGACTTGAGCATTCATATTCGCCCCATCCATGTAGACTTGTCCGCCGTGGCGATGGATAATCTCGCATATTTCGATAATGCTTTCCTCGAATACGCCGTGAGTGGAGGGGTATGTAACCATCAAAGCTGAGAGGTTTTGCATGTGTTTTTCGGCTTTATCTTTGAGATCTTCGAGGTCGATATTGCCGTCGCGATCGCATTTTACCGGAACTACCTTCATCCCGCACATTACCGCACTAGCGGGGTTGGTTCCGTGGGCAGATTCGGGAATGATACAGATATTGCGATGTCCTTCGCCTCTCGTTTCGTGATACTTGCGGATAACTTGCAATCCCGCATACTCGCCTTGAGATCCGGCATTGGGTTGCAGAGAAATCCCGTCAAATCCCGTAATCTCAGCCAGCCACATTTCTAATTGTTGAAAGAGAATTTGATAGCCTTCAGCTTGAGAAAGGGGAATAAACGGATGCAATTTGCCGAATTCTAACCAAGTTACGGGCATCATTTCAGCGGTTGCATTTAACTTCATCGTACAAGACCCCAAGGGAATCATCGAGGTATTGAGCGCTAAATCTTTGCTTTCGAGACGATGCAGATAGCGCAGCAACTCGGTTTCTGAATGGTAGCGATTGAATACTGATTCGGTGAGATAGCTGCTGGTACGTGCAAAAGGTGCGGGGAAATCGAAGATAGATTCTTCTAGCAATTCCTCGACGGTGAAGGGCAATTCTTCTTTGAGTGCAAAAATTTGCCACAAATCAATTAACTCTTGTACGGTCGTCGTCTCATCTAAGCTAATTCCAATAGTTTTTTCGTCTAAATAGCGTAGATTAATACAACGATCTTGAGCGGCTTTAATAATAGTCTTGGCTTCAATCTTACCTAAGCCTACGCGAAGGGTATCAAAAAAGAGTTCTGATTCAATTTTATAATCGAGACGCTTTAAACCTTCAGCAAGAACCACAGCTAAGTTATGAACTCGTTGGGCGATATTTTTAATGCCTTGGGAACCATGATAGACAGCATACATCGAAGCAATAACCGCCAGTAAAACTTGAGCGGTACAAATATTGCTAGTCGCTTTGTCTCGGCGAATGTGTTGTTCTCTGGTTTGCAGTGCCAATCTCAGCGCTGGCTTACCTTGTGCGTCTTTAGATACGCCTACAATTCGTCCTGGAATCTGGCGTTTATAAGCCTCTCTAGTCGCAAAATAAGCTGCATGAGGCCCCCCATAGCCTAGCGGTACGCCAAAGCGTTGGGTGTTTCCCACAGCAATATCGGCTCCAAATTCTCCAGGAGGAGTCAGAAGCGCTAAACTGAGGATATCGGCAGCTACGGTGACTAAAGCGCCGATTTCATGAGCTTTAGCGATAAATTCCCTATAGTCGTGTAAGGTTCCATCAGTAGCAGGATATTGAAGTAATGCGCCAAAAATTGGGCGATCGCATTCAAACGAGCGATAATCGCCGATAATTATTTCAATACCTAAAGGAATAGCGCGAGTTTTGACGACTTCGATGGTTTGGGGGTGGCAGTCATGAGAGACAAAGAAGGCATTTGCCTTGTTTTTGGACAAGCCATAACTCATGCTCATCGCTTCGGCCGCGGCTGTTCCTTCATCGAGTAAGGACGCATTAGCGATTTCCAAACCCGTCAGGTCTACTATCATAGTTTGGAAGTTTAACAAAGCTTCTAGTCGTCCTTGGGCAATTTCTGCTTGATAAGGAGTGTAGGCAGTATACCAACCAGGATTTTCTAGGATATTGCGCTGCACGACAGGCGGAGTGATGCAGTCGTAATATCCCATCCCGATAAACGAGCGAAAGATCTGATTTTTGGAGGCAATAGATTTTAATTGCGCTAAAGCTGCGTATTCGCTTTGTGCTTCTGGTAATTTTAGGCTTCTATCTAGTCTAATAGCTGCTGGAACGATTTTTGCGATCGCTTCTTCGAGGCTAGAAAATCCCAAGACTTTTAGCATCATCTCGATTTCATCAGCATTTGGTCCGATGTGTCGTCTAACGAACAAATCGGTAGGTGCTAAAGCTTCTGGTGACAAAAGTTGTTGTTGGTTTGTCTCTCGATTGGCTGCGATCTCCAAATTAGGCATATTGGGCAAGTTGCTATATTAGGGTTATCAGATAGCATCAAGATGAATCTTAACGCTACCTCTTTATTATTTTGTAACAAAGTCTATAAATTAAGTAGGTAGAAATCAATCGGATTTGTTATGGTTTCATTTTTATTTCGTGTTAAGATTGGGCAGAACGGGATGTAGCGCAGCTTGGTAGCGCACCGCTTTCGGGAGGCGGGGGCCGCTGGTTCGAATCCAGTCATCCCGATATAAGACAAAGCTAAGACAATCGCGCGTTGTTTTGTAGTGAAGATAGCTTGAGAGGCGATCGCGCGTACAGATAAAAAGATAAGACTTTGGAATTAATTTCTAAGAGCCAGTGGATTTCTATTTTCAAGACTCTTACAGAATATCCACTAACTCGATTTCTAGAAAATGTCTATAACGCGATTTTTTGATGAAATATGCGTTGCGAACGTTATAGACTACATCGCTGAAGGAATTTATAGATATTTTTCTAAAGTATTTGACAAGGTAGTTTTTGGGACTGCACCCACTACCATGTCCACTCTCTGGCCTCCTTTGAAGATCATCAGCGTGGGGATACTTCTAATACCATATTGACTCGCCGTGTTGGGGTTTTCGTCAGTGTTGAGTTTAACGACCTTGACTTGACCTGCATATTGGTCGGCGATTTCATCGACTACAGGTGCTACCATGCGGCAAGGCCCGCACCAGGGTGCCCAAAAATCGACCAAAACGGGAACATCACTATCTAAAACGTCATCTTTAAAAGACGCATCTGTAACTGGAGTTGCTGCTGACATACCGAAAATCCTTTATCGATCGCATTGTTGTAAAATACTTTCAGATTCTACCATAGCGAAAACTCGTCCTATTCCAACTGAAAGTGTATATAATTTTAGGAAACATTCACATTTGGGGGTTTGGCGAAACTTTTAGTTGCCAAACAGCGTCTAGAGGAGTTATATTTTATCCGCATTACCCCTTATTATGAAGAAACCGCCCAACGTATAGCGGGCGGGGTGTGGTGTGAGGAGTGAACGGAAACATTTGTCTCCGCTATTTCTATTCTAAGTGACAAATTCCACTTTGATGAGTAGTTTCCAATTCAATTAAGAAAATTTTTCTTCGTTCAAAGACCGACTAAGTAGTTTTACTTCTTGAATTCTAGCCTTCTTCTCGCTGAGTCAGCTTATTAACTATCTAAGTTTAATATATATATCGTTGTCTATTGAAATTAATGCGCGATCGCCACAACTATTTGCTACACTTTCCTTATGCAGGTCGTTTTCGCTCCATAGCATCGATCACTTGCTCGGATAAAGTAAAAGGATCGTAAGGTTTAAGAATCACTGCTGCTACAGCGAGCTTGCTAAATCGACGCTGTTCGGCAGGTTGAGCTTTTGCGGTAAGTAAAATAACGGGAATACGAGCGGTAGCACCAGCGGCTTGCAGCCTTTCCAATGTCGCTAAACCGTCCATGTCCGGCATCATTACGTCTAGGAGAATCACATCGGGTTGTTCGACTTGCGCTTTCGACAATCCCTCTTTGCCCGAACTTGCAGTCAGCACCTCCCAATCCCCCGTCACTTCCAGACAAATCTGGGTGGCTTCCCGTATATCATCCTCGTCATCAATAATCAAAATACGCATAGGTGCTAGTTATTAAAGTTCAAAGTTCAAAGTACGTCTAAGGGCGGGCTGCGCCAACAAAGTTCAAAAAAAATTTATCATTACTAAACCCCTGAACTACTAACTTTCGACTTTCGACTTACGTCCAGAGGACGGGCTACGCCAACGAATGAGCGACTTTGAAAAGGCTTCCAAGTTTAGAGATTGATTGGTAAGGTGAAGTAAAAAACGCTACCCTCTCCTAAAATGCTTTGGGCCCAAATCTCGCCGCCATGCTGTTGGACGATGCTGCGACAAATTGCCAATCCTAAACCCGTTCCTCCTTGATGGCGAGAGTCAGAGGCATCGACTTGCTGAAAGCGATCGAAGATAGTCTCTAGCTTATCGTCAGGAATGCCCCGTCCGCGATCGCGAATTTCAAATAACGCGGTTTCCTCGTCTTGCAAGGTAGCAGATAGCGAAACTGTCGTATGGGGAGGCGAAAATTTTATAGCATTACTTAGTAAATTTGTCAATGTCTGAATGATGCGATCGCTATCTACCCAAAGCTGAATCGAGGTAGGCGTAACTAAAAGACGAATCTCTACTTTTTCTGCCATTGCCTGCATTACCTCTACTGCTTGCGCCATCAAGTCAGCCGCTTTGCAGAGCCGCTTTTCCATCGTCACTTTACCGGATTTCATGCGCTCTAAATCGAGAATATTGTCGAGCAAGCGTACCAAGCGATTAGAATTCTCAAAGGCGATTTCTAACAAGCGTTGACTCTTGGCGGGTTGTTCGTTGAGCCGACCGCTCATGAGTACCCCCAAAGCGCTGCGAATCGAGGTTAAAGGCGTTCGCAATTCGTGGCTAACGACTGAGATAAATTCATCTTTCATGCGTTCTACAATCTGTCGTTCGGTAATATCTTTAAAAATCACGACTGCACCTACGATCGCGCCCTGTTCTCGAATTGGCGTACTGACGTACTCGACGGGAAAACTCGACCCATCTCGCCGCCAAAAAATATCCTCACTAACGTGATATATTTGACCGCTTTTGAGCGTTGCATGAATGGGGCTTTCTTGGGGAGGATAGGGAGTTCCATCTGACCTAGAAGGTTTTAGGACGGCATAAATATTTCGATTTATCAATTCTTCGACTTCATAACCCAGCATTCTCGCAGCCGCAGGATTGACAAAAGTAGTTTTTCCGCTCAGATTTATCCCATAAATGCCCTCACCTGCCGAATTTAAGATTAATTCATTTTGATGGCTGAGTCTTTCTAGACAAGCTTTGGCTTGTTGATGTTCGGAAATTTCCCGCAGCAAGTCAGTATTCGCTCTCTGTAACTCGGTTGTTCTCTCTTCTACTCGCCGCTCTAATTCGGCATTCAAGGCACAAATCTCGATTTCTGCTTGTTTGCGCCTTTCGATATCTTTTCCTAAGTCCGCATTGAGCGCCTGGACTTGTTGATAGAGTTCGTATTGATGAATCGCCAGAGCAAATTGATTGCCTAATGCTTGAGCGAGTTCGATTTCCGAAGTCGTCCACGGACGTGCTTGACTTTGCTTCAACTCTCGCCAGGTTTCAAAAGACTGTCGGGGACGCAAGTTGCGCTCGTCATCGCGATCGGGCCGTCCCGCCCAGAAAATTTCAATATCGATCGCCTTCCTAAAAATAGTCAAATAGCCCAAAAACTGCTGGCGATATTGCAAGCGAATCGTTAGCATCCCGCGAATTCCAGCAGACAAGAGCGTTGGCAACAAAGCCAGTGGCAGTAAGGCTTTATGTAAATCCGCGATCGCCAAGACTTCATTGCCCTCATTGACTTGAAACTCTGTATCCAACCAAGCTTGCCAGTCGGGATGCTCTTCTAGGGGAGTTTGGGGCGACTCTGAGACGGGGAGTGGGGGAGAATCTTTACTTTCAACCTTTGTATGAGCTTTCCTGCGTTCGTCCCTACTGGTCACTGATAAAAGTGGTTGTTGACCGCAGACGAACAATTTTTGAGGGACGATGTAAACTCGACCCCCAATTCCTTCTAGAGCGCGGACAGTTTGTTTTAAGGCTTCTTGTAGCTGCATTTCGGTCATTGAATGCAGCAGCGTTGCCACGCGGTTGATAGTAGCTTCTTGTCGAGCTTGGGTGCGGGTAGCTTCGAGTAGCGTTGCATGGGCGATCGCGATCGATACTTGGTCGGCAATCGACTGTACGACTTGTAACTCAATTTCCGTTATTCGTCGCGCTAAACGGTGATGGGAAACCAGCAATCCCCACAATTTATTGCCTTGTAAAATCGGTACGACTAGCGAAGATTTCACGCCCATTGCCGTGAGATATTCTAAATGACAAGTATCTATGGAACGATAATAAATATCCTCTTTGGCTAATGATTCTCCAGTTTCGGAGCAATCTAGAGGACTCAAACCAATGATTTGTCTATCGACATCAGCAATCGATCGCAAGCGGGTCTTCAAATAGAGTTTGCGAACCTCTTCTGGGATGTCTTCTGCGGGAAAATGCTGTCCGCGCAAAGATGGCAGGCGATTAGAACGTACCGACTCGGCAACAACTTCGCCACTGCCATCGCTGTCAAACCGATAGACCATCACGCGATCGGTTCCCAAAAAGTTTCGCACTTCGGTCACAGTCATTGCTAAAATCTGCGACAATTCCAGCGATTGACGAATGCGATTCATTATCCGGTGCAACAGAACGGCGAGGGAATCCATTTGCTGGCTAGAGGCAGGATTGGGAGATGAAAAACCGTTCGAGGAAGACTTTTTAGGTTTGGGCATTAGAAACGAGTCTATCTTAATTGAGGATTATTAACGTTGGTTAAACTACGCAGGGTCTGGACTCGTTCGAGACGGTTGAGAATGCGATTGACCAGTTCCGGGCCGATAAGGGATTTGCTAATGTGGTCGTCGCCACCTGCTCTAAGAACTTGATTGACGGTGCGATCGTCAGCGTGAACTGAGACAAACAAAATTGGCAAACCGCACCAACGAGGATCGTTGCGCACGACTCGACACAGTTCGATCCCGCTCACCAGGGGCATTTCTAGGTCAAGAACGAGTAGATCGGGTGCAAAGGATTCTAACGTTTCCCAAAATTGCGACGGTTCTTCTAATGTTACTAATTTAATTCCCCACAGTTCTAGCAACGTCCGCATCATCGAGAGAATTTGCGGATCGTCATCAACTACCATCACTTTACAAACTTTGCCGCGAATCTGTTTGAGGATTTTCGTCATGACTGCCAGTCCTCTTTCTGGAGGTTGCAGTTTCTGAAAAAGAGCGCGATCGCTCAAACGAATCGCTTCGAGCCGAACTGTTAAATTATCGCTACTCGTCAAGAATAAAACTGGACTAGGCGGTGTTTGGTTAATTAAGTTGGCTAGATTTACCAGACTATCGGGAGTCGCATTAGCAAGGGAAAAACTAATAAAAACTACGTCCAAAGACGAATGAGCTAAGGCATCTTTGGCAGCAGCTAAGCTAAGGGCGAGTTGAATGCGAATTCCCGATGCTGAAGCTAATTTTACCAAGCGTTCTGCTTCTTGAGCATCATCGCCGATCGCCAGCAAAACGGGCGCTCGATGTCGAACGATGGGTTCGACTATCCCCGTTGAGGACGATTCATCTAGCAACTGTCTCAGTTCTACCACTAACTCGGAAAGATGTTCGATGCGGTTTAAGGCGATCGTTTTTCTGGAAAATGTCTGTTCTATTTCTCTTGCTAGACGCGAGCCTTCGGCTAATCCAAAAACGCCCAAGGCTCCGGCTAATTTGTGTGCTGCTGCTTTGGCTTGTAGTTGGAGTTCGTCTTCTAAGGCATTCTCCCGCAGAGCGGCTGTTGCTTGTTCTAGGATGGTAACTCTCGCGCCAGTCTGTCCTTTGAACTTTTCCCAGACTACTTTTAATCCCGATGCGGTTTGCTGTGCGATTCGCGATCGCGTCCCGTCTCCGATTGAGAATCGCGGAGCGTCTCCCAGGTCGAATCGCGTCGTCTGCGTGCTAGACATAGGGTTTGGTCTGGAGGAAACCGCCGCGCGTTTGTCAGCTAGTCCATGAGTCGGAGGCGGTTTGAGTCGATAACCCATGCCGTAAACTGTCGCGATCGCATCGGGGGGGCTTCCCACCCCTTTGAGTTTTTGTCGCAAGCTTTTAATATGAGCCGTTACGGTATCTTCGCTCGGCATTTCTTCAGCTAACCAAAGGTTTTCTAAAATAGCATTACGCGTCAGGACTTGTTGGGGATTGCGCAGGAAAAGTTCTAGCAAGCGATACTCTTTGGGAGTTAGGCGCAGAGGCTTGCTGCCATAGCTTGCTTCGCAAGTATTGGGATCGAGACGCAACTCTCCCCATTCCAAAATGGAGGGAATCAATGAATTTTTCCGGCGTAGCAGGACGCGAATGCGAGCGAGTAATTCGGGCAGATCGAAGGGTTTGACGACATAATCGTCTGCTCCTGCGTTTAACCCAATGTTTTATCGTTACTGGAGTTTTTGGCAGTCAGCAGCAGGATAGGAGTGCGATCGCCTTGCTTTCGCAAGCGCCGACAAAACTCGATGCCATTGAGTTTTGGTAGCATTACATCGAGTACGATCAAGTCATAAGTAAAAACTTCTACGAGTTCCCAACCCAAATTGCCATCGGCTGCTGAATCTACGACATAATGTTGTTCGCCAAGAACTGTTTCTAGAGTCTTAGCAATTGTTTCATCATCCTCTACAACTAAAATTCTCATGTTTGTTTGTTTTATCTGGATTTATATAGAAGAAATCCATTGAAAAAAGTCTATGTTTAAGTTATGTAAAGGATTTCTTAAAAACGCGGTTAATATTTTTTCTTTTAGCTAAAAAGTTAAATGAATTTATTAAAGTTTTTAAAACTTTACTTAGCGATCGAGTTATTTACATCTTTGGTTAGATTTTAGAGAGAATAGCGATAGATTTTTAGGGGAAAATTGCTAAAAAAAGCTTGTTTTTAGTTATTTTTTAAAATTTTTATAATATTTTTATATTTCATATATAAAATAAATTATGAAAGTGACTACTCGCACTATTTAAATTTTTATTAAAAATATGTAAAATTCTTACAAATCGATCTCTATTTTTGATAAGTTGCTAAACTAGGAGTCTGTAAGATTACCTAAAAATTAAGTCTTTTTGGGGAAATCCATTTAAATATATCTATCGAATTGCGACGAAAAATAAAGTTCCTCTCTCGCATCTGGCCTCGGAAACCGCTGTGGAAGGAATTCATTCAACCCTAAGTTAAGGAGTCTGCAATCTATGCGTGTATACGATCGCATTCGCGTACCCTGGATCGAGTTTAGTTTTCTTCTCAAATATCTAGCTAAACCTCCCAATTTTTTTATCGTTACTGCTGGTATCCCTACAAGTACAGCAAAGCAACTGCAATCATACTCAATTGGATTAGCGGCGTTAAATCCCTTTGCAACTCTGCAAAGCGCAAAAAAAGCGAGATTTTTATCGTTTGTCTTTCCATAGAGAAATTAGACCTCTTGCTTTCACTCAAAAATGTGAATTCAAATATAGGAAATAAGGATAAAGGGAAAAATAGCCCCTTCCCCTTTCCCCAATATAAAAGCAAGAAGTCTGTTGCCTACCAGCCAGCTTAAAAACGCAGATAACCACTCAAGGGATTGTCGCACCAAGAGCTAACAAATTCTTTGAGGAGCAGACTTCTCTGTGCCAAAAATCCTTTGGCAAAGAACAAAATCTTCATTTAAGGAGAGTTGCAATGACCATTACCCCTCCGAGACCGGAGAAAAAAGCTAGGGTGGTCGTCGATAATAATCCGGTGCCGACTTCAGTAGAGAAGTGGGCGCAACCGGGACATTTCGATCGCACCTTAGCTAGAGGGCCCAAAACCACGACTTGGATTTGGAACCTCCATGCCAACGCACACGATTTTGACGCTCATACCAGCGACCTTCAAGACGTATCGCGCAAGATTTTCGCTGCTCACTTCGGACATCTTGCCGTCATCTTTGTCTGGTTGAGCGGGATGTACTACCACGGCGCAAGATTTTCTAATTTTTCTGCCTGGATGTCAGATCCCCTTCACATCAAACCTAGCGCCCAAGTCGTCTGGCCGATTTTTGGGCAAGACATTCTCAATGCCGATGTCGGCGGTGGCTTCCACGGCATTCAGATTACCTCTGGGCTGTTCCAGTTGTGGCGGGCGAGTGGCATTACCAACGAGTACCAACTATTGTGTACTGCCATTGGCGGGCTAGTGATGGCTGCGCTGATGCTGTTTGCAGGCTGGTTCCATTACCACGTTCGCGCGCCTAAGCTAGAGTGGTTCCGCAATTGGGAATCCATGATGAACCATCACCTAGCCGGATTGTTGGGATGCGGTTCTTTGGGATGGGCAGGACACCAGATTCACGTCTCCTTGCCGACTAATGCTCTGCTCGATGCTGGGGTTCCCATTGACAAGATTCCCCTGCCGCACGAGTTCATTCTCAATCCAAGTTTGATGAAAGAACTTTACCCAAGTGTAGATTGGGGGATTCCCAGCGGTGTAATTCCATTTTTTACCCTCGACTGGACTAAGTATGGCGAGTTTCTGACCTTCAAAGGCGGTTTGAATCCGGTGACAGGAGGATTGTGGCTGTCGGATACGGCACACCATCACCTCGCGATCGCAGTTCTCTTTATCATTGCCGGACACTTCTACCGCACTAACTGGGGAATTGGGCACAACTTCAAAGAAATGTTGGATGATGCCAAAACTCCCAAAATGCTTCCATTTGTAAGCTTTGTCGGGCCTGTTGGTCATATGGGTCTCGATAAAATCTTTGAAGACTCTTGGCACGCCAATTTAGCGATTCACTTGGTACAGATGGGAACGGCTAGCTTGCTTGTGGCACATCACATGAATGCCATGCCGCCCTATCCCTACCTAGCAACCGATTATGCGACGGTCACATCGCTGTTTACTCATCATATGTGGATTGCAGGCTTCTGTATCGTTGGGGGTGCGGCCCACGCTGCTATCTTCATGGTACGGGACTATAATCCAGCCGACCACGTTAACAACATACTAGATCGAACCATCCGTCACCGCGATGCGATTATTTCCCACCTAGCTTGGGTGTGTCAGTTCTTAGGCTTCCATAGCTTTGCCATGTATTGCCACAACGATACCATGCGGGCTTTTGGTCGTCCCCAGGATATGTTCTCGGATACGGGCATTCAACTACAACCAATTTTTGCTCAGTGGATTCAACACATTCACACCTCAGCCGTTGGTTTTGGTTCTCAAGTGGCTCAACCGTTGGGAGATGTCTTTGGCGGTCTGAGAAATATCGAACTATCGGGATTAGGAACGACAGCGCCTGGTATCAGCGCTCCGGTCAGTCATGCCTGGGGTGGGGGCGTAGTAGCTGTCGGCGGTAAAGTTGCCATGATGCCAATTACGCTGGGTACGGCGGATTTTATGATTCACCATATCCATGCCTTTACCATTCACGTCACAGCACTCATTCTGTTTAAGGGTGTTTTGTATGCTCGCAGTTCTCGTCTGATTCCAGATAAATCCGAACTAGGCTTCCGCTTCCCCTGCGACGGGCCCGGACGGGGCGGCACTTGCCAAGTATCGGCTTGGGATCACGTCTTCTTAGGTTTGTTCTGGATGTACAACTGCATCTCGATGGTAATCTTCCACTATTTCTGGAAGATGCAATCGGACGTGTGGGGAACGGTGAATGCCGATGGTTCCATCACTCATATAACCAATGGCAACTTTGCCATGAGTTCGATTACCAATAACGGTTGGTTGCGCGATTTCTTATGGGCGCAAGCGACTCAAGCGATTACCTCCTATGGAGGGGCGCTGTCTGCTTATGGCTTGCTATTCTTGGGAGGACATTTCGTATTTGGCTTTAGCCTAATGTTCCTCTTTAGCGGTCGTGGTTATTGGCAGGAATTAATCGAATCAATTGTTTGGGCCCATAACAAGCTCAAGATTACGCCAGCCATTCAGCCTCGCGCTTTGAGTATTATTCAAGGTCGAGCAGTTGGTGTCGCTCACTATCTTCTCGGTGGAATTGTGACTACCTGGGCGTTCTTCTTAGCTCGAATGACGGCACTTGGTTAGCCTTTCCTCAGTGACCAGCGCTCTTAGTAACTGAGAACTAGCAACTTAGATCGTTAGTAGTGCGAGCAAGATTCTTAACACGAGCGAGACGCTCGCACTACTCAAAATAACAAGCTAACAAAGAAAACAAAAATCTTAACTATGGCTACAAAATTTCCCAAATTTAGCCAGGATTTACAGCAAGACCCGACAACGCGGCGTATTTGGTATGCGATCGCTACTGCCCACGATTTTGAAAGTCATGATGGTATGACGGAAGAAAATCTTTATCAAAAGATTTTTGCTTCCCACTTCGGACATCTTGCCATCATCTTTCTGTGGACATCGGGTATTCTCTTTCATGTAGCCTGGCAAGGTAACTTTGAGACATGGGTTAAAGACCCTTTAAGCGTTCGTCCTATCGCTCACGCAATTTGGGACGCTCAATTCGGAGCGCCAGCTATTGAAGCTTTTACCCAAGCAGGAGCGACTAATCCAGTCGATATCTGTACTTCTGGGGTTTATCACTGGTGGTATACCATCGGGATGCGGACGAATAGCGATCTTTATACGGGTGCAATTTTCTTAATCCTGCTAGCAACGGTCTTTTTATATGCTGGCTGGCTGCACCTACAACCGAGATTCCGTCCTAGCTTATCTTGGTTTAAGAATGCAGAATCGCGTTTAAACCATCATTAGCGGGTTTATTCGGGGTTAGCTCCCTGGCTTGGACGGGTCATCTCATTCACGTCGCTATTCCCGAATCCAGAGGACAGCACGTAGGTTGGAATAACTTGTTAACCAGCCGACCGCACCCCGCAGGCTTAGGGCCATTCTTTACTGGAAACTGGGGCGTTTACGCTCAAAATCCCGATACGGCAAATCACGTATTCAACAGTTCCGAAGGTGCGGGAACGGCAATATTGACCTTCTTGGGTGGCTTCCATCCCCAAACCTACTCTTTGTGGCTGACCGATATGGCGCATCACCATCTGGCGATCGCAGTTATCTTCATTATTGCCGGACATATGTACCGGACGAACTGGGGAATCGGTCATAGCATCAAGGAAATGCTTGAAGCCCTACAAGGCCCTGGTTGGAAAGGCTTCTTTATCGCGCCTAAAACGGGTCGCGGACATAAAGGAATCTACGATACCTACAACGACTCCCTACACTTCCAGCTAGCATGGCACCTCGCTTGCTTGGGCGTTATTACCTCTTTGGTTGCCCAACATATGTATGCGATGCCGCCCTATGCTTTCCTATCCAGAGATTACACGGCAATGTCTGCCTTGTTTACTCACCACGAGTATATTGCTGGATTCATCATGGTAGGCGCTTTTGCTCACGGCGCTATCTTCCTGGTACGGGATTACGACCCCGAACTTAACAAAGATAACGTGTTGGCAAGAATGCTGGCGCACAAAGAAGCGCTGATTTCTCACCTGAGTTGGGTATCTCTCTTCTTAGGCTTCCACACCCTAGCTATATACGTTCACAACGATTGCGAAGTAGCATTTAATGCTGCTGAAAAGCAGATACTTATCGAACCCGTTTTTGCTCAGTGGATACAAGCCGTTCACGGTAAAACGCTTTACGGTTTGAGTACGCTACTTTCTAATCCCGATAGCGTTGCTTATACTGCATGGCCCAACTACGGAAACGTTTGGCTACCAGGCTGGTTAGAAGCGATCAATAATGGAACAAACTCCTTATTCTTGACCATCGGGCCTGGAGATTTCTTAGTCCACCACGCGATCGCGCTGGGACTGCACGTTACTACTTTAATTTTAGTTAAAGGTGCATTAGACGCTCGCGGTTCCAAGCTGATGCCCGATAAGAAAGATTTCGGTTATTCCTTCCCCTGCGACGGGCCCGGACGCGGCGGTACTTGCGACATCTCTGCTTGGGATGCTTTTTACCTTGCCATGTTCTGGATGCTCAATACCTTGGGCTGGATTACCTTCTACTGGCATTGGAAGCACCTCACCATTTGGTCGGGTAATGTTGCCCAGTTCAATCAAAACTCGACTTATTTGATGGGTTGGTTCCGCGATTATTTGTGGGCTAATTCCGCCCAGTTGATCAATGGATACAATCCTGTTGGAACGAATAATCTGGCGGTTTGGGCTTGGATGTTCCTCTTCGGACATCTGGCTTGGGCGGTTAGCTTCATGTTCTTGATCACCTGGCGCGGCTACTGGCAAGAATTAATCGAAACTCTTATGTGGGCGCATGAAAATACACCGCTCTCGTTTGGGTATCCCAAAGATAAGCCAGTTGCTCTTTCAATCGTTCAAGCGCGTTTGGTTGGTTTAACTCACTTTACGGTAGGTTATATCGCCACTTACGGGGCATTCTTAATCGCCTCAACCTCTGGACGATTTGGCTAGTTTTTCTTGGGGTAGAGGGATGCACTTCAATATTCCTCTACTCCAGTTCGGCGATCTAACTTATAAGCTATTTGCGATCGCCGATTCAAGTTTAGGGGGTTCTCCTCTCCCTAATCGCGTACCTGGTCATATGGGCATTGACCAGGATTTCCTTTTCCAACTCTCAGCAACAAAAGGTAAAAGAAATATGACTTCAAGCGAAACAAAATCTTTAGCGCAAGCCTATGCTGGAGAGGATATGGTTCAGCCTTACAACAACGATCCTTGGAAAGGCAACTTATCAACTCCCTTCAATGATTCTCCCATCGTAAGAGCTTATATTCGCAATCTTCCTGCTTATCGTCCCGGACTCACTCCCTTTATGCGAGGGTTAGAAATTGGTATGGCTCACGGCTATTTTCTAGTCGGGCCGCAAGTGGTCGTCGGGCCATTGCGAGAAACTGCTCACGGTGCTAATTTAAGCGGATTAATTTGCGCTATTTACATCGCGGTGTCGGCAGTTTTAGGCATTTCGATCTTTGCCCTGGCGATGTTCCAAAACAATCCTAGAGGTTCTTACAATACAAATTCACAAGACGAATTACGACCGCTCAGAAGTAAAGAAGATTGGTTCCAACTCGGCGGCGGAGTCTTTTTAGGATCGATGGGGGGAGCGGTTTTTGCCTACCTTTTGCTAGAAAATTTTGACGATCTCGATTCTATTTTACGTGGGGGCGTTAATGTGAGCCAACATTTGCTCCCTTGGATAACAGGTTAATTCAGTTATCAGTAATTGATGAGCGATGGCTGAAGACTAATGACTAGTAAAAATTAATCGAATAGGAGAATTCATCTCATGGTAGATATGACACAACTGACGGGTTCCTATGCCGCTTCTTGGCTGCCCTGGATTATGATCCCGCTCATTTTTTACATTCTTCCTTTTCCAGTATTTGCATTAGTTTTTCTGTGGATTGAAAAAGAAGGTTCGTCAGATGAAAGCCCAAGAGGAAAAGTGCCACGAACTGTCGAACCAGTCAACGCCGACACGCCGTATAGCATTAGCGAATCACAAGGATAAAATTTCATGAAAAAAATACTGACGATAGTTTTAATTTTGACAATTTGGTTTAGCTTTGTTCCTGCCGAGCCAGCACAAGCAAGTAATCTCGTACCTTGTAAAGATTCGCCAGCTTACCAGGCACGCTTAAAAAATGCTCCCAATACTTATTATTTCGACGGGCCGAATAAGGCATATGCTGAATATCTTACCTGTGGGGAAGAAGATGGTTTGCCTCATTTAGTCATTAGTTTCGATCGCGCAACTGATATCGCGATCGCCTACGGAATCTTTTTCTATTTTGCTGGTTTTGTGGGTTGGTCGGGTCGTTCTTATCTGCAAGCTTCTAACCAGTCTAAGACTCCAGAACAGTTAGAAATTTTCATCGATATTCCTTTAGCGATTCAGTCTTTTGCTAAAGGATTACTCTGGCCGCTTTTGTTTCTTCAAGAACTTACCACTGGGAAATTGACGGCAAAAGATAGCGAGATTCCTGTCTCACCTCGTTAATTATTGCGACTTAAGAAAATCGCTCCAATTCATCGAATTCAAAATTAGGAGGTTGAATCGTGCAATCTTTCTTCAAATATTTAACGCTGGCTCCCGTGATGGCAACCCTAGCAGCAGTAATTTTGGCAGTTGTTTTCATTCAATTGAATCACGTTTATCCAGGGTTACAGTATGGTACTTATTTTCATCCCGTTCCCTGATTTTTAAAAAGTTGTAGAAATTTTGGCATTTAGCTAAGATGATTTTCCCTGTTTTTGTCCTCTGTTGTATCGGGTATAAAGGCAGGGATTTTAATCAGTGACCAGTGACCAGTTATCAAGTCGGGTTACTGAACGCGGTTAAAATAATATTCAATGTTTTTTTGGGCATGGGGCAAGGTTTGTGCAAAAAGAACTTCTGCCATTTGCTGTTTTTGGTTAGATCGGTTAAGTCAGTTATGCAGTAAAGTGGTTTGATGCGATCGCAGATCTCGCCAGGCAAATCTCGACTAAGATATTTAGCCATGAAATCATATCGATAAGGTCGGTAAGCCATGCCCAAAAGTTCTATCAAAGGGTTAAGCGTTCGCGTATGATACCCAGAAATAGCTTCGATTAATAATCCGCGATTGATTTCTTTTTTAACTAAAATCTGTTGAAAAGCAAAAGTTTTCTCGATCCATTCCAGTCTTTGTGCCATTTTAGAAAAGTGAGTGTCGCGATCTAAACTGGTTGGGATGAGAAGATTAGTTTTGTCAAATGCGATCGCAACATTTCCGTTTCTTTCGACTTCTAAAAAACGATTGGGATTGCTGCGTTTCATGACAACAAAATCGAGTGTCAGGAAAGGACTTATTCTTTCAAATTGATAAAAGCATTGAGAATGTCCGTGCCAAGTAGGTTCTGGCATTCTCCATTTCCATTGAATTGCTGCAAGACTCTGCAATGCCGCTTCTACAATCTCAAAGGTTGCCTCAACGCAGCTATCTTCAACAATAACTTGAAGATCTATATCCGACCATTCATCAGTATATCCCCATGCTTGCGAGCCTCCTTGCCAACAAGCTAAAACAAAATCTAGCGGTTCTAAGGCAGCGATAATTGTGGCAAGAATTTTTTGTCTCATGAGTAGAAACTAAAGTAACAATCCGGCAATGCAAGCCGTCATGAAACAAGCCAAAGATCCGGCAATCATAGCTCTTAGCCCTAGTTTAGCTAAATCGTGCTGTCGTTGTGGCGCGATCGCGCTAATGCCACCAATTTGAATGCCAATCGAACCCAGATTAGAAAAACCGCATAAGGCATAAGTTGCTAAAATCTTTGCTCTTTCTGAAATTTGAGGGGTATCTCCTTTAACCATTTCAGATAAGTCGAGATAAGCAATAAATTCATTTAATATGGTTTTTTTACCCAGTAAAATTGCTACTTTTGGACAATCTACCCAAGGAACCCCAATCAACCAGGCGATAGGGGCCATGAGGTAAGATAGCATCCATTCTAAAGATAACTTTGGCAGTCCTAGCGGTTGACCGAGCCAACCCAAAATGGCATTAACTAAGGCGACCAACCCTAAAAAAGCAATCAACATTGCGGCTACATTTAAAGCTAATTTTAACCCATCCAACGCGCCACTTGTTGCGGCATCGATAACGTTGACGTGAGTTTTTTCAATTTGAATGTTTAATTCTCCAGTGGTTTTTGGAATTTCTGTTTCGGGATAGAATATTTTAGAAATGGCTAGGGCAGCAGGGGCGGACATCACGGAAGCTGCAATTAAATGAGTGGCAGAAGTTCCCATCGAAATGTAAGCTGCCATTACGCCTCCTGCGATAGTTGCAAATCCCCCTGTCATCACGGCATGAAGTTCGGAAAGCGTCAGCGAAGCAACATAAGGTTTAACTAATAAAGGTGCTTCCGTTTGTCCGACAAAAATATTGGCAGCACAACTGAGAGACTCCGCGCCAGAGGTTTTCATGCTACGCATCATCACAAACGCGATCGCGCTAACAACTCGCGGCAGGATATTGTAGTAGTAAAGAATAGTAATAAAAGATGAGAAGAAGACGATTGTCGGCAATACCTTAAACGCAACAAAATGTTCGGCAAAGCTGTCGCCAAAGACGAATTTTGCCCCTACATCAGACAAATCAAGAAACTGTTGGACGAGATTGCCTAGCCATTCAAAGATAGCTAGACCGATGGGCGTTTTGAGAATAAAAAGCGCTAAGATTAACTGAAGGCTAATTCCCCAGAGGACGGTTGGCCAACGAATAGCAGCCCGATTGACTGAAAAGAGGTAGGCTATTCCTACAAAAACCACCAATCCGAACAGGGAAATGAGATGCTCCATACTTGCTTTAATCGAGACATATTCAATGTATTGAGCATCATATTAATTCATAAAACTGCTCGTCATCATGGTTTTTAATCCTAACGCGATCGCTACTCTCTGCTTGATGACAGGTCGCGAAAGACAAGAATTCCTACTTTATCCTATTTACCCTACGACTGATAGCCCCTCTACAATTAAGGAAGGCGTGTAACAGGAACCATTCCATTGAAGATCGCCTCCTAAAGCAGCGACTTGCTTCAAAGCGGTATAAACATTACCCGCGACCATTGTATCTTTTACCCGTCCGACAATTTTTCCTTTTTCAACGCGATAGCCCAAATCCACATTAACCGAAAAATCGCCAGAAAGATCTGCACCGCCTCCCAACATTTGGTCTACAACTAAACCCTCATCCAATTGTGCGATTAATTCCTTTAAAGAACCGTTCCCAGGTTCGACAATCAAGTTGACTAAATCTGGCGTGGGATAGCGACCCAAACCCGGACGAAAGCCATTTCCGGTGTTTTGAGCGTTTAATTCTCTGGCTGTGGTTCGGTCGGTATAGAATTGCTTTATCCGTCCTTGGGTAATTAACGATAAAGGTTGAGTTGGAGTTCCTTCGTCGTCGAAAGGACAGCTATAAGGTTCCTTGTCGGGTTGTTGGGAAAGGGTTAGCGTATTGGAGAGGACGAGTTCGCCGAGTTTATTACTCCAAGGCGAAGCGCCTTCTAAAACCGATTTTCCATTTAGCGCTGCTGTTACGGTTCCCCACAACATCGTTGCTGCATTCGTCGTTAATAAGATAGGAATGCGTCCCGTTGGGGATGCAGCATTAGACTCAGCCCATTTTAGACGCTGTATTATCTGTTCGATAATGGTATCAGGATCGATCGCACCTCTGGTATATTCCCCATCGTAAATGCCTAAAAAATCTTCTCCTCTGACCCATTCTACGCCGAGATAATAACTGACCGAAGTATCGGTATATTCGCAGTGCAGTCCTTGGGAGTTCATTAAAATCGTTGTTTCCTGTTCGCTTTCAAACTCCGCACTGCAAATGATATCTGGATAAATGTCTCGAAGTCGCGCGATCGCATTTTTCCCAACTTCGACAAATTTCTCTACCGAAATGGCTTCTCCTACGTTAGGATAAATTGCCGTCCGCGATGGTGACAATTCTATCGTTTCTGGCGGATTGAGGCGAGATAGCGCGATCGCCCGTTCTACTAAAACATCTAAGTCTACTTCGCCATAAGCAACAACTAATCCAGGACATCCTTCTCGCCACAATCTTAATGCCGTTCCCTCCGATTGAGAACTTTCTAATTGTTTGAGTCGATTGGCTTCAAAAAAGACGGGTCGAGAAAAGGCACGAGATTGATAAACTTCGGCGTGGCTTGCTCCTGCTTTGAGCGCTAAATCTATTAGTTGTTGCGGGTCGTTAGTCATCGCTCGTTTAATTAATTATCCATAACCCATGATAAGTTCTCTTATCGATTAATTCGCCTCGATATTGAAACGCTACTAACCTTGGCGATACGATCTTTTACTGGAACGACTCGCGCGGATATGCCTTGCCTTGCTAGTTCGCTCAAACGTTGCTCGGCTTGCGATCGCGCTGTAAATAACCCCGCTTGAATGACGGTTTCACCCCGACGAATAAAGGCTGACGGTTCTACGATTCTCACGCGAGATAAAAGCCATTGACCCACTCCGATGACTTCTACGCGATATAATCCTGATGGGGATGTTGTATGATTTGTCAAGTTATTGCTTTCAAGAGGAGTGGAGGGCGCTTGGAATAAGTATTCGCGTACTATGCGTTTGCTAGCTACTGGAGTCGATTCTACAGGGCGATCGATGGATGATTCAGAATTCGGCGCTTCTCGCAAAGGTGGCGGTGGGGGTAAACGGTGTAATACGGGTGGCATTTGAGCCATTGTTGCATTGGCATTAAAAATACCTAAACTGCCTTCTAATCCTAATAAAACAATTAATCTACGTTTTTGAATTTTCATAGCTACACTTCTCACACCTAATTTCCTACTTGTAAAAAGTAGTTTTGAAGATTTTATCAAGATACCCAAAAAATAGTGAAAATAAGCTAAAAAAAGAAAACTTTTCACTAAATTAATCGAGCGAATTGCTGGTATGGGGATTTCATTCTGTAACTCGCTAGGAAATAAGTGTTTTTTTTATCTCGCACAGAGACGCAAAGACACAGAGAGGGTTTTTGCAAGAAGTCTCATAAACAAATGCTTACGAACCAACCATCAAGACGAGTCCTTTAAGATATAATCCTTCTGAGTGATAGATACTGACGGGATGATCGGCGCTTTGGGCGAGTTGGTGCAATAAGCGAATGGGTTTACCAGATTCGATCGCTGCTGCTGTTACTGCACCTTTGAAGTGGTCTACGCTTACAACTTGCGAACAAGAAAAGGTAAATAAGATTCCGCGCGATCGCAATTTAGTTAATGCTAATTGATTGAGTCTTTTGTATGCCATGACTGCTTGATGTCGGGCAGAAAGATTTTTGGCAAATGCTGGCGGATCGAGGATAATAACATCATAATCGTCGTCGCTTTTTTTGAGAAAATCAAAGATGTCTTCAACGTAGGTTTGATGGGGGATGTCTGCTGGATTATTTAAGGCGACATTTTGATTTGTCCACGCGATCGCTTTGGCGGAACTATCAACCGAACAAACATAACTAGCGCCAGCTTTGAGGGCATAAACAGAAAAGCCACCCGAATAGCAAAATGTATTTAAGACTCGCTTTCCTGTTACGTATTTAGATAGCAAGGATCGATTCTCGCGCTGATCGATAAAAAAGCCTGTTTTTTGTCCTTTTTCCCAATCTACAATAAAGCGATGACCGTATTCGAGAACTTCGCCATCAGATCTCGATCCCAACAAATACTGATTCTCCGAATAAATTTGCGTTTTGGAAAGGACAGAAGCGCTTTTGTCATAAACTACTTTTAAATCTTGTCCGTAAACTTGTTGCAAGCATTCGACAATGAGTTGTCTGTGTTGGTACATTCCCATTGAATAAGTTTGCAATACGGCAGTTCCGTTATACCAGTCAACGATTAATCCTGGCAATCCGTCTCCTTCTGCATTAATTAATCGATAGCAATTGGTTGTTTCACTAGCTGCTAAACCGATTTGCTTTCTTATCCAATAAGCATTCTGGAATTTTTCTAAAAATAGTTTGTCGATATCTGTTACTTTCTCAAAAGAGAGAATTTTGACCGCAATATTTCCTGCGTTGTAGTGTCCGGTTGCTAGATATTCGCCACTGTTGCTATAGATTTCTACTATTTCACCATCTTTTAAATCGGGGTCTTTTGTTTTAATAGCACCCGAAAATATCCAAGGATGAAATCGTTTAACGGCATCTATTTTACTGTTGTGCAGGACGATTCGTGAAAAGTTTGGCATGGGTTGAGAGGATTGGGCAGGCTTTTCACTTTAACATATGCGATCGGTGTTTTAAAATCTCACGCAGAGACGCGGAGATGGGGTTTTAATGCGATCGCATTTTTATTGAGTAAGATTGAGCAATATATTTTGGTTTAGGATTTGGCATTATAAATATCTTCTTCTGGATCGTTCCACTCTTTAAAAACTGTCATAGATTCTGAGTCTTTTGATTTTTGAGCTATGGCTATTTTTAGAATATGAAGCCAATCAAGAAATGGAGCAATTGCAAGAAGGTAGAGAAAACTACCAAGCGCCGCGAATACAATAACTATTAATTCAATGTATGGATTTAAAATATCTGTTACTATAGAAATTCCATTAGATACAATGACTCCGAAAAGAGCAATAAAGGCGGCTGCGGTTCTCATTTTATCGATATAAAACTCAAGGTCAGCCTTTGCCGCTTCTAGTTCGTTTTTTTGATAAACAGTGAGTCGCTTCGCACATCGATATTTTCTATCGTTTAATTTCCCGGTTTTATCTTCTTTAAAGTTAAGTAAAACGGTTACAATTTTACCATTTTTAATAATATTGCTAACTCTAGTTTCATTCATAAACTTATTTTATTTCGTGAAAATTAATTGGGCGTAATATTTTTATAATCTTACTCCAAATACAAAAAAACTTTACCAAAATAGAATCAACTGCAATTTTAATAGCGAGACAGGGAAATTTTAAAAAACTAGTTAATTTTTGCATTTCATCTTCAGTTATCGGGACTTAAACAAAAGACAAGA
>JAAUUT010000147.1 GCA_012031035.1 Candidatus Altimarinota bacterium
TTTTTTTTCGGTATGCTTGCGGATATAATCCTGGGAACGGCGATCGATGGTTTGGGCGATCGCGCCATACACTTTATCTACCCAATTACTATCCTCTTTTTCATCAATCTCTCGCAACAATTGCAAAGCAGCTTCAGTAGTAGAACTCGTAAAGATTTGTTGCAAAATTGTTGTAGGCATCTCCATTTGTGAGCAATGAGCCGTTAAAATTTCCAAGCGTCCGTCTGCTAAATGATGGTGCGTATGAAAAATTCCCCCGGCTAGTTTAATTAATTTGCCGTGATAGCCAAATAATAATATCGATCGCACCCCTTGCATGGCGGCGGCGACTAACATCGAACCCAACCAATTCGCGGTTTTCACTAACTGGTCTGGATTTATTCCCATCTGTTGCGCCAAATCTAAACCATTTTCTCCCACACAAAAGACTAAGCGATCGCATTGTTGCGCTTTTATTGCCATCTCTTCTTGAAAGGCTTCTAATTGACTAGCCGCGCTCAAGGGTTGAGAAATTCCTGTCGTTCCCAGTAAAGAAAGTCCTTCGACCACCCCAAACGCCTCATTCGAGGTGCGTTGAGCCAGTCTGCGTCCTTCGGGTAAAATAATAGTTACGATCGCCTTTTCTTTGGATTCTAACAGGCGTTTTAAATTCTCCTCGATTACACGCTTAGCATAACGATAAATCGCCGCTTCTCCTTCGCGATTAGTTTGTTTGCCAATTCCCTCGCCGCCGCGAAGGATAACTTGTGCTGTATCCGATGGTTGCAGTTCCACGATTGCCCAAACTGGAGTATGGCGAGTTAAATCTAGATTATCTCCTGGATCGCTGCGAGTAATAGCTAGAGCCGTATTTTCGCCTATTCTAGCTACTTGTTCGATCGCGATTTCAACCTGTCGAGCGGGTTCGATTAGATCGAGAGAGACGGTATCCCCAACGTTTTCTCGATGTAAATAGCGTAATGCTGCGATCGCCGACGCACAAGCAAACACGGGTAAAGTATATCCCGAACGAGCTTGAGAAGGTTGAAAAATAGTCATAAGATTTGAATAAATTATTTTTCTTGCTCTAAGACAAGCTTATCCAAATAACAGTTGGCAAAGCGTCTTGTAAACTAGAGAAAATTTCAAAAGCACTCCCTATTATTTTGTCGTTGTAAAAAGGAGATTGGCATGGAAACCAATGAAGTCAAACAGATTGCCACTCAGTTACTAGCAGGAATGCTCGCTAATCCTCACATTTATGCCAATGTTAGCGATGAGGGAAGTAGCGGACAACAAGAACAAGTTTTAATTACTATTGCGATTGATATGGCTCAAAGTTTAATTGAAAAAATTGAAAGTGAGAAATAAATCGTAACTTTTCCGAACGAGAAACATGAAAACTTTTGCTTTGAGATTAAAGCCCGATCGCGATTTAAAACAAGCCTTAAAAGAATTTGTTTATTTAAATAATATTCAATCGGGATATATCCTAACAGCCGTTGGCAGCCTCAAACAAGCTAAAATTAGATTTGCCGCTCGCTCAGAAACAACTTTTTTTCTAGAAAAGTTTGAAATTGTTTCTTTAGTAGGTACGCTTTCTCTTGCTGGCATTCATCTACATATTGCTTTAGCAAATCGAGATGGAAAAATGATTGGCGGACATTTAGATAATGACTGTCTTATCTACACGACAGCAGAAATCGTTATTGGTGAAAGCGAAAATTTTATCTTTACTAGAGAAGTAAACGAACAAACAGGATTTAAAGAATTAATTATTATGCCATCTTTCCAATAATTAAATTGAATAAACTTCCTCTCGCCTACACAGTACGAGATAGAGAAGGGTGAGAGATGCTCGTACAATTTAAATAATCCAGCCAACGCGATCGCCCTTATAAAAATATACTACGAGCGATCGCCTAGTAATAGTTATTACTCGCTTCTTTTGCCTTCTATATATTCTTCTGTCATCCTATAAGCTTCATCATCGCTAAATTGCCGGGGTGGATGTTTCATAAAATAAGCAGAAGGAGAATAAAGAACTCCTCCTTTCTTAGTATTTAAAGCCAACTTACAACACCTAATTGCATCAATGGTTACGCCAGCAGAATTAGGCGAATCTTCTACAGAAAGACGCAACTCTATATTCATTGGTACGTCACCAAAAAGTTTGCCTTCCATGCGAATAAAAGCAACTTTATTGTCTTTTTGCCAGGGAACGTAATCGCTCGGCCCGATGTGAATATTTTCATCGTCCATGCGATCGGGCAGAATAGATTGTACGGCTTCGGTTTTTGATTCTTTTTTGGAGAAAAGCCGACTGCGATTGAGCATGTTGAGAAAGTCGGTATTTCCGCCCGTATTAATCTGATAAGTTCTTTCGATTTTTACGCCTCTTTTTTTGAATAAATCTGCTAGCATTCGATGGGTAATTGTCGCACCAAGTTGTGCTTTAATGTCATCCCCGATGATAGGAAGATTGTTCTGTTTAAACTTTTCTGCCCATAAAGGATTGCTAGCAATAAAAACCGGAATACAATTAATAAAAGCAACGCCAGCATCGATCGCACATTCTGCGTAAAAACCCGTTGCTTCTTCAGAACCAACGGGGAGATAATTAATTAGAATTTCTGTTCCCGATTCCCTTAAAATTCTTACTACTTCTTCTTTAGTAGGTTCGGGACATTCGCTTAAAACAAAAGTAGATTTATCGTCATAATGTTTCATATGTTCGGAAAAGCCATCTAAAACCTTTCCCATACTAACTTTTGCACCTGTTTTAGACAGATTGTCGCAAAAAACTGCGGTACAGTTAGGGGGAGCAAAAATGGCTTCAACAATTTCTCGACCGACTTTTCTACTATCGATATCGAAAGCTGCAACGACTTCCACATCGTAGGGTTTATAGCCTCCTATTTCCCAGTGCATCAATCCAATCGCTTCGCTTGGAGTTTTGTCCTGATAGTAGTTAATTCCTTGCACTAAAGAACTCGCACAGTTGCCGATTCCTACAATAGCTATCTTAATTTTGTCCACTAAAATTTATCTCCTTCCCAATCATTCTAAAGCTTTTCTATTTGAGTCAATTTTTAACTGGCAAAACTGGTCAGTCATTCTGACATTTGCTCGACATAATTTAGTCCTCACTTCCCACTTGTTGGGAAAGGTTAATTAGGGTTACAATCGCTTTAGTGCTACTAAAAGATTAGCGATAGTGACTGTTAGATCGGCTTATTTGTTCGCGTTTGTTGAAGAAAATTAGCATCAGGATAAAAGAATATTAAAGTCGAGTTAAGGGAAGTATTATACATGAGAGCAAGAGTCATTTCAATCTAATCGCTCTTTTAGCGCTAACCTAGATAGGCGGTTCGAGTAGGGCAGGTCAGCTTAATGTTAAAGTAGCGTTAAGCCTCAAATACGAAAAATCTATCTTTCACATCACCCCTTAGTTTGTACGGCCTACCTAACTTAAGCCTGTCATAGAAAATTATCATTAGTTTTACGGCACCGAGTCGATCGAGAACGTAAATATATACCGTAGAATGAGTTCATTGGCATCGTGCAGAAAATGCAATTCCCTAGAGGATGCGGGTGTGGCTCGCGCGATCGCCAGTACGTAGATGTAAAATTTAGAGAATGCAGAGACTATTCGAGCGAATCTGGCAATGGCTTAAAAGTATCTTGGGTCTGGAAAAGACGCAAGGCAATCGGCGAGGAAAGAAAATAGACAGAGATACGCCCCAAAATCTTTCTGATACCGACTACGAATTTTTATTCAGTCAGTTGCTTGAAGGAGTCGCTCGCGGATGGCATGAAGGCAGAATTCTGAAGTTTTTTCAAAAATTAGGAGAGCAAGGCAAGCAAAAGTATTGGGTTGCTTGGTTAGAGCGTTTTGGAGCAAAAGCGCTCGCTTCTGCGGCTCCCAACCAGCAATTAGCCGCACGAATGATGCGTTTAGGAGAACTCGCGCAATCATTCCCCGATATCGAGCAAATCGGACAAACATCTTATACAATTGGCAGAAAAATTTATACGAGAAACGTTGGCGATGTCATTTGGGAATACGAGGGTGCTGATGCAGAAGTGCCCGCATCCCCGCTCGATTTACTGCCAGACGCAGACGCAGTAATTGAGCTAGAAAATGCACCTGCAACGGGCGAAAATCTAGAAACGATGACTATTGACGAACTGTTAGTCAGATTGCAAAGCGATCGCGCCTTAGCCACTCAGATGGCCGGTCAATTAGGCATAGAAACCACCGACCCTCAAATCATCGTTGAAAAGCTCATAGAAAGCTTTGGAACTGCCCAGCAAGAAATCGATACCCAAAAAGTTCCCGATACAGTAGAAGAATGGTTTGACCGAGGTCTGCAACAAGCAAATTTGGGAGATTTAGAAGGCGCGATCGCGTCTTGGGAAAATGCTTTAGCATTAAACCCCAACCTCGCTCAAGCTTGGCACAATCGGGGTAGCGCCCTAGCACATTTGGGGAGACTCGAAGACGCGATCGCCTCTTACAATAAAGCAGTAGAACTCAACCCTAACGACGCTCAAGCATGGAATGCCCGCGCCTATGCCTTGTACAACTTGCGGCGCTGGGAGGAAGCAATTATCTGTTGGGATAAAGTTATCGAACTGCAACCAAACTTCCATGAAGGCTGGTACAATCGCGGTTGTGCCTTAGAAAATTGGGGTCGAGTAGAAGCGGCGATCGCGAGTTTTAGAAAAGCTTTAGAAATTCAACCGGACTTTGAGTTAGCCAAATCCAAACTAGACCAGCTTCAAGACGAAAACAAAT
This sequence comes from Candidatus Altimarinota bacterium, assembly GCA_012031035.1. Lineage (GTDB taxonomy): Bacteria > Cyanobacteriota > Cyanobacteriia > Cyanobacteriales > Microcystaceae > Hydrococcus. The sequence continues at coordinate 4,781 of JAAUUT010000147.1, forward strand.
AAGACTCTTAACAAATTCTCCAGGCTGCAAAGATTTCTTGGTGGATAATAATTTAAGTTGAGCATTAAAACATTTCATCGATTTCTATTCTCTCCCCATGAAAAAACTACTTGAAGGGCTACATCGGTTCCAATCTGGCTACTTTAGCTCTCACAAAGAACTTTTCGAGCAACTCGCTCACGGGCAACATCCCAGAATTCTATTCATTACCTGTGCGGATTCGCGCATCGATCCCAATTTAATAACCCAAGCAGACATTGGCGAACTATTCGTCATTCGCAATGCTGGTAATATTATTCCGCCCTATGGATCGGCAAATGGCGGAGAAGGAGCTTCTTTAGAATACGCGCTCGACGCATTGGGGATCGAGCAAATCGTTGTTTGCGGTCATTCTCACTGCGGGGCGATGAAAGGGCTATTAAAAATGAATAGTCTAGAAGATAAAATGCCCCTAGTCTATAACTGGCTCAAACACGCAGAAGCTACTCGTCGCCTTGTCAAAGAAAACTACAGCGAATTTTTAGAAGGCGAAGATTTATTAGAAATCACGATCGCTGAGAATGTTCTCAATCAGTTGGATAACCTACAAACCTATCCCAGCGTTCGCTCTAAGCAACACCAACAAAAATTGTCTCTCCACGGCTGGATTTATCGTATCGAAACGGGGGAAGTATTAGCCTACGATCCCTTACTGCACGACTTTATAGCGCCTCATAGCCGCTTAACCATACCCGAAGCCGAGTATGTTTTGCATCCGAGCGTGCGGCTTCATAATTTAGCGCCGTTTACCGTTCCTGAGATGTCACCGCCATCCTTATCTGAAACAAAAACTTCCGCACCTGTAAGTGTTGCTTCAGAAACTAACGGTCATTCACAAGCGTATTCTCATTTACCCCCCGAACAAGCCGATCGCATTTACCGAGGTTCTAGTCATTAGAACGAGGTTGAGATTGGAGTGCTACGCCGTAACAAAAATATCAGCAGCACTCATCGGCAAACCAGCATTGAGAACCGCAATGGGAATTCGCCCAATTGCCCCAATCCCATCAGCGTCAAACGAAAGCACTCCCGTAGCAGGATTGTAGATAAAGCGATCGCTCGCATCTGCCGCACCCGCTCCAACTCGAAACCGATCGACAGGAAGCGTTGCAGGTCTAAGTCCGCCTCCAAATCCCCGTGAGGAGACGACGATCGTATCGGCGATCGCCACAAAATCATTAATGCGATCGATTCTCCCATTAGGAGCGCCATAAACAAAGCGATCGGCTCCTAATCCTCCTATCAGAACATTTCTACCACTACCCCCGTTAAGGATATCGTTGCCCACTCCTCCCAACAAAAAGTCATTTCCTGGTGCGCCGACTAATATATCGTTGCCTATGCCACCAATTACGCGATCGCTTCCCAAACCGCCATTGAGGAGATCGTCTCCAGCTAACCCTAACAGGCGATCGTTTCCTTGTAGTCCTGACAAACGATTATTCGCCCCACTGCCTGTAATCGTATTATTGAGGGCATTACCCGTGCCGATAATCGCTCGATTGCCAATTAAACTCAGGTTTTCTACCCCAACGGGTAAAAGCCTCGAAATTGGGCTTCGTAAAGTATCTGTAATAATTCCCACGCCAATCGCTTTAGAAAAAATAGCATCGCTAGGGTTGACTTTAGCGAGAGTTACTTGAAAGCTTTCGTTAGGTTCGCTAAGGTTATTATTAAGTAAACGAATACCGATTATCGCGCTAGTTTGTCCCGGTCTAAAAGTAATCAAACCGCTTCTTGCTTGATAATCTAACCCCGCGCGAGCGCTGCGGTTAAAGGTCGTATATCTGAGAGTAATTGGAGTTGTACTCGCTCTTGAGAGTCTAACGGTGAAGATAGCGTTAGCATTAAGTCCTTCAGTTACTAATGCGTTAGAAATAGAGATGTTAGGGACGAGATTTTCTGAGTTTTTCTGTGTAGAGTTCGTAATCTCGACCGTCAAAGTTGCGCCAAAAAATATTATTGCCTGAGACAACGGGATCGATATCGTCGGTACGATTGTTGGTAACTCGTTGGATACTGCTACCGTTATAGAGATAAATTTCATTATCGCCATCGTTGCTCGTCCAAGCGACATAGTTGCCGAAGATGCCTTTGAAAGAATCTAGATTGTTGGCATTGTTGGTAAGTTTGGTAATGCGTCCAGCTTGTAGGCGTAGAGTTCGTTATCCACGCCATCGTTACTTTGCCAGACAACATAACCGTTATCGGCGGCGAGATAAGTATCGAGAATGCGATTGTTAGTTAATTGACGGCGAATACCATCATAGACAAAGATTTCCTCGTCTACTCCATCGTTTCCCGTCCAGACAACGCTGTTATCAAAGATGCCAATGTATGTATCGGAAACTGTACCGTTGTTAGTGAGTTGGACGATGCGCGAACCGTCAAGCAGATGTAATTGACCGTCACCGCCATCAGTCCAGACGACATAGCGGTCAGAGACTCCTTGAAAAGTGTCTTCGCTGAGGTTATTCGTCAGTCGAATAGTGCTAGTTCCGTTATAGGCGTATAACTCGTTGTTATCGTCGGAAGAGAGAGGCGGCACAAAGTTTTTCCAAACGACATATCGATTGGAAACTCCTTGAAAGCCAGAATAGCCGATACTCTGAAAATCGTTATTGTCATCGGCTAGCTGAATAGTTTGATTGCCGTTATATATATATAATTCAAGACCATCGTCGTCGCGATCGTTTGTAAATACAACATATCGATTGGAAGCAGCTTCATAGGCAAGACTGGTTTCTCTATTCGTTAGCTGAACGATGGTCGTGCCATTATAGACAAATAGCTCGTACTGCTCGTCCGCACCACCTGCTGCTTCAGCTTGCCATACAACATAGTTGCCGAAAATCCCTTCAAAAAAGTCAATTTCGTCGTTATTCGTTAGTCTAAGCGAACGACTGCCATCGTAGAGATAAAATTCGCCAGAATCCTCATAAACTATATATTTCTCGGAACTTCCCTCGTAGTAACTATCTCCATTGTTAGTTAAAGTAATAACTCTCGTGCCATCGTAGATTTGAACGTCACTTGAAGAACCAAAGAAGCCAACAGTACCCATTTTCCCAGGCAACGTCACCGACCGCGATCGCGCCATCATCTGCCCCAAAATATTCTTGTTTGTTATTGTTGGTTAATTGTACAGTTCGCCTAATTCTGCCATCGGAGAGAAAAAACTCATTAAACGGTCTACCCGTATCGCTTTCCCAAAGTACGTAGCGATCGCTAATTCCTTGAAATGTATCGTCATTGGAATTGTTTCTGGTCAGTTGAATGATGCTACTGCCATTGTAGAGATATAGCTCGTCATCTCTGCCATCGCTCGTTCTCCATCCAGCATTGTTGCCAGCAATTGAGAAGAAAACATCATCGATATTGTTATTAGTTAATCGAATAGCCATAATTACACTCCCCAAGGATTAAAAAGGATTTTGCTAAAATTGGCGGAAAAAAGTTTGTTTTTGAAGTTTTTTGTTAGCTTATCTTTCTGCTGCCAAAAAAAGCAAGATCTCGCATACTTCATGATTCTTGGTACAGAGTCAATAACAATATGCAATAGTTGACCGCTCCAGTGGTTTAATATTGAAATCGGCTACGGTGGTTAATGTAATCGTGACTCTTACTAAACGACAGCCTCAACCTCCCATCAAACGAGCAATTGTGCTTTTGGGGTCTTTCTGGAATAAAGGAATAGCGCTTTTAGCCCTTGCCAACTTGATTTTAGTGCTGTTCGATTTAACCTATATTCCGCTACGAAATTTTTGGTTGCAAGGAAGAGTCCAACTATTCATTAAAATTGGCCCTATCGAACGCGAATTTCCCGATACTCCCCTGCAAATCCTTCCTTTTCGCGTTACAGATTGGTATGACTGGGTGAAAGGGATCGAACCTTATCGAGATACAGAAGACTATTTACAACGAGTAGAAGACCTCAATAATAAAGTCGATCGAGTTGTCGTAGAACCTTCCAAACGATCGCAACAAGGCAATTCGCAAACCCAAGAGGAAACTATCGATGCAATTTTAAAAGATTTGCGCGATCGCTCCGCAGAAATTATCGATACGAATCCGTTTCTAGTGGCTAATAAAACAGGCATATTAGAAAGAATTAAAAATAAAATGCGCGATCGCGTTTTTGGAACCGAAGACGCTTCATCAAAAGAAGCTTTTGAAACATTTTGGAGTAAAGAGTATTTAGAAAAAAAAGGGTTTCGACAAGAACTTAATTTTTTCGAGCGCGAAATTCAACCTTTAATCGAAACCAACTACTATCGTCCCGTTGGTGAAAATGGCGAACCTGTCGATAATTTTGGACTGCTCGATTTTCCGTTTTTTGCCGTCTTTTTGTTCGATTTTCTGGTCAGGACGTTTTTAATAGCTCGCCGTCATACCGGAGTGAGTTGGTTCGATGCCATGTTGTGGCGTTGGTACGATGTTTTTCTACTCGTCCCTCTGTTGCGCTGGTTGCGAGTCATTCCAGTGACGATTCGTTTAAATCAAGCTAGACTAATCGACCTTCATGCCATCCAGAAACAAGTCAGACAAGGATTTGTCGCTAATATTGCCGAAGATATTACCGAGGTAGTAGTCGTTCAAATTATCGCTCAATTTCAAGGAGCCATTCGCGACGGAGAAATTAGCAATCTTCTCTCTCGACGCAATGTCAGGCAATATATCGATCTCAATCAAGTTAACGAGATTTCAGAACTAACTCGACTGATAATTAATACTTTTGTCGAGCGAGTATTGCCAAAACTGCAACCCGATATCGAAGCTTTATTAAAATACAACATTCAAAAAGCGATCGCCCAAACGCCTGCTTACCAAAACCTTCGTCAATTACCGGGCATGGAGAGACTACAAACTAATCTCTCCGAACAACTGACCAAACAAATTTATCAAGGACTATCTAGTGCGATCGCTGCGCTTTTAAAAGACGATCCCGTCTTCGATCAACTTTTAGAACGTTTAATTACAAATTTTAGCCAAATTACAAGTTTAGAATTTCAAGCAGAACATAGTTTAAATAAAATTGAATCTTTACTCATCGATCTATTAGAAGAAATCAAAATCAATTATATTCAAAGGCTTTCCCAAGAAGATATAGAAAAGATTCTCGAAGAAACTAGAATAATTCGCCAAGTCAATCTGAGTTAAATTTTGATAAACTAAAAACGGACGCATTTCTGACGAGAATTGCGGTTGTCCTGTGGGCAGCAGCCAAACCAATCGCCGGATTAGTTTATCGAAGAATTTGGGTTTTAAACCCCGTCCTTCGCTTGACGGCTTTGAGATACAATATAGATACGCTCTTTAAGAGTCGTCTTTAATTGCCCATGTGCATGGTTCGGCACACCCGAAAAGCTCAGGCTGGGTAAATAGCCAAAAATAACAGCAGAGACGCGATATATCGCGTCTGTACGGTGTGAAATAAAAAGCATTTGCTTTTAGCTCGGCTGTCGGGCAGACAGTTGAGGGTAAATTAAAATGCTTGCTGAGACGGTCTGACGGGGGCATAAAAGAGTTAATCATTTGTGTCTAGTTAAGAGTCTGTGAAGCAAGAATCTCCGACCGTACCCTGCGGGAAGCTTCGCAACGCGGCGGGGAGTGTCAACCAAACCTTAAAGGAGTGGGTCTTGCCCGCTTTTTTTATTGCTATATTTTCGATGACTCATCCGCTCGTTCCCCAAATCCTAGAATTAGCAACTCCTATCGCCGAAGAACTCGGATTAGAAGTTGTAGATGCCGTATTCCAAACCAACAAAAAACCCCCCATTCTGAGGGTAGATATACGCAATCCTAGCAGCGATACAGGTCTAGATGACTGCGAAAGGATGAGTCGCGCTTTAGAAGAAACGCTTGATACAGCAGAGATAATTCCTGGATCTTACGTTTTAGAAATTTCCAGTCCCGGAATCTCGCGACAGCTTAATAGCGACAGAGATTTTTTAGCATTCAAAGGCTTCTCTGTCATCGTCAAAACCGAAACCCCTTTTGAAAACCATAAAGAATGGCACGGAAAGCTTCAGGGGCGGGATGAAGAAGCTGTATACATCAATCAAAAAGGACGGGCGATCGCAATTCCGCGCCAATTAATCGCCACCGTTCAATTAGACGGCTAAAAGCGCGAGTCAATTAATCATTTAGAAATTTGAATAATCAAGGAGTTCGTTCATGTCACTGGTTAACTTGCCCGGTCTTAAACTCATGATTGACGAGATCAGTCAAAGACACAACTTACCCAAATCTTCCGTTGAAGAAGCCTTAAGAGAAGCATTGCTTAAAGGCTACGAACGGTTTCGCCGAGCGCAAAGTCTAGATCGCTTTCAATTTCACGACGACTATTTCAACAACTTTGAAGTCGAACTCGACACCGAAGAAGAAGGCTTTCGCATTCTCTCGACCAAAACCATCGTCGAAGCCGTAACCAACAGCGACCACGATATTGCCCTCAACGACGTTCAAAAAGTAGCCGCAGAAGCTCAACTCGGCGATGAAGTCGTGCTAGATGTTACCCCCGACCAAAAAGACTTCGGTCGCATGGCAGCCATTCAAACCAAACAAGTTCTCTTGCAAAAACTGCGCGATCAACAACGCAAACTCATCCAAGAAGAATTTCAAGACATCGAAAACACCATACTCCAATCAAGAGTGCTGCGCTTCGAGCGACAAGCCGTCATTATGGCAGTCCAAAGCGGCTTCGGACAACCAGAAGTCGAAGCCGAACTTCCCAAACGAGAACAACTTCCCAACGATAACTATCGCGCTAACGCTACTTTTAAAGTCTTTCTCAAAAAAGTGCGCGAAGGCTCTCATCGAGGCCCTCAACTGATTGTTTCCAGAGCAGCGGCGGGTTTAGTCGTCGAGTTGTTTACCGTTGAAGTTCCCGAAATCGAAGAAGAAATCGTTCGCATCGTCGCGGTTTCCAGAGAAGCCAATCCGCCTTCCCGTTATGTCGGCCCTCGTACCAAAATTGCCGTCGATACCTTAGAAAGAGATGTCGATCCCGTCGGGGCTTGTATCGGGGCTAGGGGATCGCGCATTCAAGCGGTCGTCAACGAACTCAGAGGCGAAAAAATTGACGTGATTCGCTGGTCGCCTGACCCAGCAACCTATATTGCCAATGCCCTTTCTCCGGCGCGAGTCGATAAAGTGATTCTCGTCAATCCCGACGAACGTCAGGCATTAGTCTTAGTGGCAGAAGATCAGCTAAGCTTAGCGATCGGGAAAGAAGGACAAAACGTTCGTCTCGCCGCTCGTCTGACAGGCTGGAAAATCGATATTAAAGACATAGCTATCCACAAATTGGAAAGCGAAACCGAAAAAGAACCCGTCGCAGTCGAATCAGTTAACAGCGACCAGTGACCAGAAAATTATGAATTATGAATTATGAAATAAGATTAATTTCATAATTCACGCCTAATGTGAAATAGAAACACCTTTTATCCAACAAGGCTTTCTGGATTCGCCTAAGATCGTTAGTTTTGGAATTAACTACGAACTTACACTGGGTTTCAAGACTTAATTCACATTAAACGTAATTCTGCATTCATAGTTCATAATTCAAATGACCAAAAATTATAGACGTTGTATTAGCTGTCGTAAGATAGCCTCGAAAGAGACATTTTGGCGGATTGTCAGAGTCTATCCCTCTCGACAGGTACAATTAGATCGGGGGGTAGGGCGTTCTGCTTACATCTGTCCCGAAGCTAGTTGTCTTAAGGCAGCTTGCCAAAAAATCGACTTGGGCGATCGCTAAAAGCCTCTGTCCCCGATTTCATCTACGAAAGTTTGTGGGAGCGTTTAGCGAATGCTGACAATAGAAGCGATCCATCGCTAAAAACTTAAAAATCTTTAAGGCTCTTACCTTATTTAGATGCCTGTCGTTTCTCATTCTCGCTAGGATAGGAGGGATGTCTTCATCAATTGTTTTAGCGCTTAATACTAGCAAAAAGGTTAACCATGTTTAAGTCAACAGCCCGTAGTCAGAAAAACTGCGACAACTAGGATCTAGTCAGGGGGATAATGGATGAACAACGGAAAAGTCAGAATTTACGAATTATCAAAAGAATTGAACTTGGAAAATAAAGATATTTTAGACATTTGCGAGCGGCTAAATATTGCCGTCAAAAGTCACAGTAGTACAATAGCAGAATCAGAAGCAGAACGGATTAAAGCT
>JAAUUT010000032.1 GCA_012031035.1 Candidatus Altimarinota bacterium
CCCCTCTCCCCCTCTTCCCAATACTTCAGAAAAGCCTAAAGTTCAGTTTCCTATCCCTTGGATGCGTCGCTTGGGTCGCTGGAGCCAATACCCTTTCATCGAGCAACAAAGCGCCGCCGATTGCGGTTCGACTTCCTTAGCGATGATTTTTCAGTATTGGGGCAAGCGTTTGAGCATCAATACCCTACGAAATCTGACGGGCGTAGGACGTTCGGGTGCATCGCTCAAAAACTTGGGAAAAATCGCTGAAAGTTTGGGATTTCACGCGCGACCCGTGCGAGCGAGTCTCAACAGTCTCATCGAACAAAAAAATCCCTGGATTGCTCACTGGCAAGGCGATCATTATGTCGTCGTCTACAAATTCGCAGATAATAAGCTGTTGGTTGCCGATCCTGCGAGGGGTAAGCGCCTGTTAACCCGCCAGGAATTTACAAAAGGATGGACGGGATACGCACTGTTACTAGATCCTACCGAACGCCTCAAAGACTTAAAAAATGAGAAACCCTCGCTGGGAAACTTTTTTGGGTTACTGTTACCTTATAAGGCGATCGCCATCCAGATTATTTTCACTTCTCTACTCATTCAATTATTCGGGATAGTCACCCCACTCTTTACCCAAATCATCCTCGATCGCGTGGTGGTTAACCGAAGTCTTAGTTCTCTACACGTTTTTGCGATCGGAGTGTTACTCTTTGGGATTTGGGGAATCATCCTTTCAGGCATCCGTCAGTATTTGCTCAGCTATCTTTCCAATCGCCTCGATTTAACAATGATTAGCGGCTTTATCCGTCACGCACTGATGCTGCCGCTCAAGTTTTTTGAAGACCGCCACGTAGGAGATATCATCACGCGGGTACAAGAAAACCAGAAAATCCAGCGCTTTATCATCTCTCAAGTCGTGCTGGCGTGGTTGGATTTCTTGATGGGATTTATTTATTTAGGATTGATGCTCTACTACAACTGGCAGCTTACCGTGCTGGTAATCGCCATCATTCCTCCCATCGCGCTGTTAACCTTGGGGGCTACTCCCTTGTTGCGTCAAGTGTCGCGAGAAGTATTTAATAAAGCAGCCGAGCAAAATTCTTCTTTAGTAGAAACGATTACGGGAATCAATACCGTTAAAACCACAGCGTCTGAACGAGAGTTGCGCTGGCGTTGGGAAGAACATTTTACGGGATTTTTAAACGCTCAATTTCGCGCTCAAAAATTGGGCATTAACTTGCAAACGGCTAGTAGCTTAATTAACTCCTTGGGCAGCACTGCTTTGCTCTGGTATGGTGCAATGCTAGTGATTAACGGACAACTTACCATCGGTCAGTTTGTTGCCTTTAATATGCTCATCGGTAAAGTCCTCAGCCCAATTCTCTCCCTATCGGGGATTTGGGACGAGTTGCAAGAGGTCATCATCTCCGTCGAACGACTCAATGATGTCTTTGGTACTACGCCCGAAGAATCGCCAGATAAACCATTGCTGGTTTTGCCAGCGATACGAGGCGAGGTCAATTTTGAGAACGTTACCTTCCGTTACAATAGCGATGAAGATCGCAACACCTTACAAAATATATCTTTCAAGGTAAAGCCGGGACAAACGATCGCGATTGTCGGGCGCAGTGGTTCGGGCAAGAGTACCTTAGTCAAACTCCTGCAAGGACTTTATCATCCCAATAGCGGACATATTTGGATCGACGGACACGACATCAGTCATGTCTCTCCCCAATCGTTGCGATCGCAACTTGGTGTCGTCCCGCAAGAATGTTTCCTCTTCTCTGGCAATATTGTAGACAACATCACCCTCTATCGACCGGAGTATACCTTAGAAGAGGTCATCGATGTTGCCAAATTGGCAGAAGCTCATGCGTTCATTCAATCGATGCCCTTGGGTTACAACACCAAAGTAGGGGAACGCGGCGCAAACCTATCTGGCGGACAGAGACAGCGCATTGCGATCGCCCGCGCACTGTTGGGACAGCCAAGGATTTTGATCCTCGACGAAGCCACTAGTTCGTTGGATACCGAGTCTGAGAGACGCTTTCAACAAAATCTCGCTCGCCTGAGTCGCGATCGCACGACCTTTATCATCGCCCACCGTCTTTCGACAGTGCGCAATGCAGATTGCATATTAGTGCTAGAAAGAGGTTCGATTGTCGAGCAAGGAATTCATGAAGATTTAATGCAACAAGAAGGATTGTATTATCATCTCGCCCAACAGCAACTAAACCTTTAATTTGTCAAGTATCGCGGGATAGATACAAGCTTAGAAGCCTAATTATTTATGTATATTTCTGGGATAAAAATGCAGTTTAATTTTTTCTATTTGTCATCAAAAGCAATTCTAATCAATGCAAAACCACAGAAAGTAGTTATTGAAATGTTTAAAATTTACGATTGGTTGGGGTTGTTAAGTAAAAACAATCTGCCAAAATGGCATCTATCGAGCCAGAAAAACGATAAAATCAAAGCAATAATAAACTATCAAAAAACTTTAATACGTCTTGATTATTAAAAATAATAATCATTGGGTAAAAATAAAAATTAGACTGATAATTGGATAATTTTGGTTTAAAAACTTTTTTAAATCGAATAAGCAAATTTAAAAAACACTGCGATCGCCTTAGTTCCAATAAAAATATCAAATCGCGAGTTTTCCACTCTCAATCCCAAGCAACTTAAATTTAGCAAACAGCCATTACTTATTCAGTTTTGACGGCGTATGGTGAGAACTGATAATTGTTCTAGCTTGTCATGCCGAATAACCAAAAGAGTAGTAAGACTTTGGGTGCTGGGCAAGAACGCGAGATCGATGACTGAGTATAAGGATAGGAAGAATTATGCAACCGCCGTTTAAATCGCCAAGAGCGAGTCAGTCGAATACTGAGGGAACGAGCAACCGTAGCGCTAGACTTCCTCCCGATCTACCGATTCAAGAGACTCACGAAACGTCTCAAGAAGAATCTACCTCGATCCAGGGAGGTATTGCAGGAACGCTCGATCCAGTCGCTCAGATTCCCAGGTCTTCTACCTCTACTAGTCATACTCCGATCGCGATCGCCAATCCCAGTACGACTCGTTGGTCGCCTTCAGTCGATACGCTGCTCAACCAGCCGCCTGCTTCCTTCCCCACGCGGCTCATTGTAGGAGGAATGGCATTTGGTGCGGTTTTCGGCGCTTGGGCTTGGTTTGGAACGATAGAAGAGGTCGGTCAAGCAACGGGTAGGTTGGTTCCAGAGGGACAAACCTACAAAATTCAACCAACCGAAGTCGGTAAAGTCAATCGCGTCGAAGTCAGAGAAGGGCAAGCTGTTAAAGCCGGACAAATCCTCGTCGAACTCGACACAGAACTCGCTCAAAAAGAGGTAGAACGACTAGAGCAAATGCTAACTGCCTATCAAGGCGAAATCACTCAAAAACAAATCTTGCTCGAACGCATTCAAATGGAAGCCCAAACCAGCGCAGCTAGTTCTATGGCAGAGCAATTGGCGCAGAGATCCGCGATCGCGCTAGCAAGAGAAAAAGCCGCTACCACTCGTCAGCTACTAATGCAACAGCGATCCGAGGCAGTTGCCTATCAAGCCAGAAAAGCTCGCTTAGCGCCGCTTGCCAGCACTGCTGAGGAACGCCTCGACCAACTTCAGATAGAGTTAAAAGCCCATCAAAAACGGCTAAATCGACTCAAACCCTTACTAGAAGAAGGTGCAGTTCCCCAAGACTATATCTTTCAAGCCGAGCAAGCCTTGAGAGAAACCCAACAGCGCATTACCCAAACGCAGATGCAAGATATTACTAGCGTCAACGAACAGCTATTTCAATCCGAGCAGTCGTTACGCGATTTAGCCACTAATATTACTCAAAATCAAGGTGAATTGACATCAGCTTATAAAGAAGCCGAACAACTACAAGCACAGTTGAGCCAAAAACAAGCAGATGCTCTTAGAATTCAACTAGAGGCACAGCAGAGAATCGAGCAACTCGAACTCGATATCGCCCAGACAAAAGCCAAAATCGCCGATACGCAAACCTCGCTGCTTGCTGCCAAAACACGAGTCAGAAACAACTATCTCAAAGCTCCCGTAGATGGCATCGTTCTTTCTCTCAATCTTCAAAACTCTGGCGAAGTTTTACAAGCTGGACAAACGGTTGCTGAAATTGCTCCCCATGGCGTTCCCTTGGTTCTCGCCGCCGTCTTGCCTAACAGCGAGGCAGGTTTTGTCAAAACGGGAATGCCCGTTCACGTTAAGTTAGATGCCTATCCCTATCAGGATTTTGGCACGATCTCTGGCAAAGTAGCTAATCTCTCAGCAGATACTAAACCCGACGAAAAATTAGGTCAAGTTTTTCGCGTAGAAGTTCAACTAGATAAAGATTATGTGACTGACAAACAACGAAAAATTCAATTCAGAGCAGGTCAAACAGCGACCGCCGATATCATTATTCGTCGCCGTCGAATTGCAGATCTTTTGTTAGATCCAATCCGACAAATTCAAAAAGATGGAATTAATCTCTAATTTTAACTAAGTAGAGGAGAAATTATTGTAATGAGTCAGCAATTTGCTTACAGCCAATCAAAACAGACCAAAGCTATGACCACCGAACAATTCGAGCAAATCGTCGATGCGATCCTTGCTGGCAAATATTCTTGGGCTTGCGTTCTTATTTTGCGCTTCGCTGGGTATAATCCTCTTCACTACATCCCTTATCGCACTTATAACCGCTTGCTCAAAGATAACTGTTTGCAAAGCAAGTCCTCTGAAGAAAGTCAAATCGCTTCAATTATCAAATCCAGTCAGGGACTCTCACACAAGCGAGTTGCTCAGATTGAAGATCTCAATTATATTGAGGAAGCCGATCGCAAGGGAGCAAAAGTCTGTGGCGGCGTTGGCATTTTTGGAAATTTTTGGCGGGTTTAATCGGGATTGGTGATTGGGAACAGGAAAACAACACTTAGAATTGTTTCCCTTGTCCCCTCATCTCCTCGTCCATTACCATTAACAGTTATCAGTTATTAGTTATTCACCTGTTAGTGATAACTGGTCACTGGTCACTGGTCACTGATAACTTTCTCCACACTGTTCGACTAAATAACAGAGAGCGCGAAAGCGAAGATAAGCTAATTGGTCGTAAAAAGGATTTAACTTGCATAAAGGCGGAATATGTGCTAAGGTGCGACCAAAAAATTGAATATCTCGCTCGAATGGACATTGCACGGGAATAACCTTGCAGAGAAATCGAGCCAACTTGCGATCGCGAATTTCGATCGCGTCAAACCAATGACGGATGATGGTTAAACCTTTCTTCACCGGTTTAGCAATCATTAGAGGAAGTCGAGTAATTTTGAAGCGAGATGATGTTTTGCTGCGTCGAAACATAACGTTCATACCAGGAACAGCTACGCGATTCTGATGGATAAAAGCTGTTCTTAGTTCCCACCATAAACAATTAAGTTGAGATTTAGTTTAAGAAATCAGAAAAAATTCCATCTTTTGTATGAAGATTTGATAAAGAAGAAATCTTCATAATTTCTCAATAGGGTTCTGTATTAGTTGTACCAACTCATCAAAATTCTTCGTGTAAAATAACATGGAAAATGCTACAACCGATCGCGCTACTCCAAACAAAACGCCTGCTTATATCTGGATAGGAATCATTGCTCTCGTTTATTTGCTGATTGTTGCAGTAGGAATAATTAGCTATGGTTTTAAATTAGCGGCGGGCGATCGCGCCACTGAATTGTTTCAATTTGCGACTAACCCTTTAGCTGGCTTAATTGTCGGGACTTTAACAACTGCTTTAATTCAATCTTCTAGTACGGTAACTTCTATTATTGTTGGGTTAGTAGCAGGAGGTTTACCCGTAACGATTGCCGTTCCAATGGTGATGGGTGCTAATATCGGTACGACAATTACGAATACTGTTGTCAGCTTAGGACATATCCGCAATGCCGAAGAGTTTAGAAGTGCTTTTGCTGCGGCTACTATTCATGATTTCTTTAATTTAACCTGCGTTCTTATTTTTCTTCCTTTAGAAATTACCACACATTTTTTAGAAAAGATTGCCTCATTTTTTTCTAATTTATTATTTAGTAATACATTTATAGGCTTCAATGGTTTTGATTTTATTCAAGCTGCTATCCTTCCCATAATTAATTTACTAAAACTAGTAACTCATTCGTTTTTGCCTCCCTTTGATGGAATTGCGTTTATTACAATTGGAGTTATTCTTATTTTTGTCTCGATTTTATATATAGGAAAACTACTCAAACTAGCCATTGTTGGACAAGCAAAAACATTACTAAGAAGTGCGATCGGACGAGGATCTTTAATGGGAATTTTTTCGGGAATGCTTGTTACGATGTTAGTTCAATCTTCATCTACCACTACTAGTCTTATCGTTCCCTTAGCAGGAACGGGATTATTAACCTTAGAAGAAGTTTATCCTTTTACTTTAGGGGCTAATATCGGCACTTGTATTACTGCATTAATTGCAGCAACAGCCGTATTAAATAATCATTTGGCTGCTATGCAAATTGCGATGGTACATTTATTCTTTAATGTTAGCGGCGTGACGCTAATTTATGGTACGCCTTTTTTAAGACAATTGCCGATTTTAGCGGCTCAAACCCTTGCGAAAGTTGCCAGCGATCGCAAATATCTTGCTTTTGTTTATATCATTAGTGTCTTCTTCCTAATCCCTGTAATTTTGCTAGAACTAACCTCAATGCGATCGCAGATGATTGACTTTTAAATCTATCCAATAAATTTTAATTTTAATTGCGATCGCCACGATAAATGAGTTTAATAATCGAGTAGCGATCGCATAAATTATATGAGTTAAAAAACTAACTAAATAGCGATCGAAATTAAAGAATAAAAAATACAATCTACATAGCACTCGTGCAGGAAATCGCCATTCTAAAATTCACCCACTAACATAGGAAATATGCGATCGTTTTTGGCTTGTGCGGTTGGTTTTGAGAAAACGCGATTGCAAAAGGAAAGATTATGGCTCATCTCACACAACGCCGTATTGAAAACGTGGATGGCAACTTTTATGTCGATTCTACTTGCATCGACTGCGATACTTGTCGCTGGATGGCACCAGAAGTATTTAAAAGTGTTGGAGAACAATCCGCCGTCTATCACCAACCCGTTAATGAGACAGAACAGTTACGGACCATGCAAGCACTTTTATCCTGTCCGACCGCTTCAATCGGGACGGTAGAAAAACCCAAGGATATTAAAACAGTTCAGCAAAGCTTTCCTATCGTCATTGAAGAGAATGTTTATCACTGCGGCTATCATTCTGAAGATTCCTACGGTGCATCTAGTTATTTAATTGTGCGATCCCAAGGCAATATTTTGGTCGATTCTCCCCGCTATGCACCTCCTTTGGTAAAACGATTAGAAGCAATGGGAGGAGTGCGCTTTCTATATTTAACCCATCGCGATGACGTGGCCGACCATCACAAATTTAGAGAACATTTTGGGTGCGATCGCATTCTTCACGGCGATGACATTACATCAGACACGAGAGATGTCGAAATTCAACTTTCTGGAACCGAACCGAGCCAATTTTCCCCAGATGTATTAATTATCCCCGTTCCCGGACACTCAAAAGGGCATACCGTTTTACTCTACCGTCAGAAATTTTTATTTACTGGCGATCATTTAGCTTGGTCTTCCACTTTAAATCATCTCTATGCGTTTCGTCTCTATAGTTGGTACTCTTGGTCAGAACAAGTCAAATCTATGGGGAAGTTAGCTAACTATCCTTTTGAATGGGTTTTACCCGGTCACGGTCGTCGCTATCATGCTGACTCCGAAACGATGTGCCAGCAAATGCAGAAGTGTCTTGCTTGGATGGAAAATTCTTAAACAAATTATCCCAATAATTTCTCAACGGATACCTGAATATGTGAAAAAGCTAACGGAACGATTGTTCCTGACGCGATCGTTTGTTCGTTCGTATAACAACCATTTTGGGGATCTCGAAATACGATCGCCACTCTAGCAGATAAATCTAAAACCCAATATTCCTGTATCTCGGACGCGGCGTAGATAGCAGCTTTTATTTCTACATCCTTCTTCAAACTCGTTTTCGCAACTTCTATAAGCCAAAAAATGTCTTCGGGTTGGGGATGGCGATCGTTGTAGGTAGATTCTGGCAATCTAACAATAGCAATATCGGGTTCGGGTTCGGAGTTGGATAAAGTAATCGGGCCATTGAAACGGACATCGGCTCGATCTGATAATAATTCTTCTAGATATTTTGCGCCTCGTTTTGCCGTACTGTAATGGATTGGCGTTTCTGGACTCATTTCAACAATTTCACCTGCTAGCAACTCCACGCGCGATCGCGCAAAATCCCCGCTTCAATCATATGATGATAGTCATCTACAGACCATTTAGCTAGCGTTTTCATGGCTTTTTGGTTGACCTGACTTAATTTCTATATTTTACTTATACTTCTGTGGCAACCTAGTTTGTATTATATTATAATACAAACTAAGATAGAGAAAAGTAAATTAGTCAATTGACTTCAAAAACGCTCTGACAAGATCGCGCAAAATAAAGGATAATGGGCAATGCGTCCAAATTCTGCTAACCTAAAAAATTCTATATAAAAAGAACGTATTGTAAGCAACGACTATGCGAACTCACTATTGTGGCGAACTCAGAAAATCAGATCTAAGTAAAACAGTTACTCTTTTTGGTTGGGTAGATCGCCGTCGGGATCACGGAGGTGTTATTTTTATCGATTGCGCGATCGCATGGAGTCGTGCAAATTGTCAGCGACCCACAACGCACCCCCGACTCCTACAAAGATGCAGAATCGTTGCGCAGCGAATATGTGGTTAAAATTATCGGTCGCGTCAGTCAGCGTCCGCCAGAGTCTTTAAACCTCAAAATTCCTACGGGTGAGGTAGAAATTTATGCAGACAAAATTGAAGTTCTCAACGGCGTTAGCAAGCAACTTCCTTTTGTCATCTCCAGTACCGAGTTAGATTCGGTACGCGAAGAAGTACGATTGAAATATCGTTATTTAGATTTGAGACGCGATCGCATGACTAAAAACTTGCAATTGCGCCACCAAGTCGTCAAAGCGATTCGTCACTTTCTCGAAGACGAACAAAATTTCATCGAAGTAGAAACCCCCATTTTGACTCGTTCGACTCCCGAAGGTGCGAGAGATTATTTAGTTCCTTCGAGAGTCAATCCTGGAGAATGGTACGCTTTACCCCAGTCGCCACAATTATTTAAGCAATTATTAATGGTATCTGGGTGCGATCGCTACTATCAAATTGCGCGTTGTTTTCGCGACGAAGATTTACGCGCCGACAGACAACCAGAATTTACGCAATTGGACATGGAAATGAGTTTCCTGTCGCAAGATGAAATCTTAGAACTCAACGAAGCATTAATTGCCCATATTCTCAAAACCGTCAAAAATATCGAGATTTCCCGTCCGTTACCCAGACTTACTTATGCTGAGTCGATGGCACGTTATGGATGCGATCGCCCCGATACGCGCTTTGGTTTAGAATTAGTTGATGTTTCAGAGATCGTCAAAACTAGCGGTTTTAAAGTCTTTTCTGGCGCGATAGAAAGCGGTGGAATTGTCAAAGTTTTACCAATTCCCAATGGCAATGAAGCTATCTCAAATGTCAGAATCAAATCCAAAGGCGATCTATTTGAAGAAGCTTGTAAAGTAGGAGCAAAAGGAATTGCTTATATTCGAGTTCGAGAAGGAAATGAATTCGATACGATTGGTGCAATTAAAGATAATCTCACCGACGAACAAAAGCAACAATTAATCGAAAAAACAGGTGCAAAACCCGGTCATTTATTACTTTTTGGTGCGGGAGATATCGATACGGTTAATAAATCGCTTTCAAGATTGCGATTGATAGTGGGAGAAGAATTAAAATTAATCGATCCCAACCAAATTAATTTGCTTTGGGTGACAGACTTTCCTATGTTTGAATGGAATGCTGACGAAAAGCGCTTAGAAGCAATACATCACCCCTTTACAGCACCCAATCCCGAAGATTTAAACGATCTAAAAACTGCCAGAGCGCAAGCCTATGACATGATTTATAATGGCGTAGAAATAGGCGGCGGAAGTTTGCGGATTTACCAGCGAGAAATCCAAGAAAAAGTATTTGCAACCATTGGATTATCCATGAAAGAAGCTTATAGTAAATTCGGTTTTTTACTAGAAGCATTTGAATATGGAACGCCACCCCACGGGGGAATTGCCTATGGATTGGATCGCTTGGTGATGCTATTAGCTGGTGAAGAATCGATTCGGGATGTCATTGCTTTTCCGAAAACTCAACAAGCAAGTTGTTTGTTGACAGATGCGCCCTCACAAGTCGAGGAAAAACAGTTAAAAGAACTGCACGTTAAATCAACCTATAAACCGAAATTGTAGAAGGGACTGGTGACTGGGATAAGCTGTTAAACATTTAGGCTGTCATAAAAGTTGGACTCTGAGACGGGGAGACTGGGGGACGGGGAGAGAGTTTTAAGAAGTCTTTCTTCACTCATCAATAGGAAATCTAGATGTGAAACAGCTTATTAGGAGATTAGGAAATTAAAGATAACAAAGGTGTAAATTCCCCCTTTACTAATTGTCAATCTCCATTTAGGATTTTGAATTCATAATTCGAGCGACTAATTTTTTTTCTGCCAACGAGGATTGAAAAACTCGCTTAATCCTTCGCCTAATAAAGATAATCCCGTTACCATCAAGGTTAAAGCTATTCCAGGAAACAAAGTCGTCCACCAAATACCAATCGAAAGATCTGGCATTGCTTCTTTAAGATCGTGTCCCCATTCTGGCACTTCTTCTGGGAGTCCTAACCCTAAAAATCCTAATCCTCCTAAGATTAAAATAGCATCGGCGGCATTGAGGGTAAATAAAACAGGTACGCTTTGAATCACGTTTAGAAATAGATAGCGCGACAGAATTCTAGTAGGCGTTGCGCCCATTGCTTGCGCTGCTTCGACGAATAATTCGGTTTTGACGCTAGTCGTGTGATTGCGAACGACGCGATAATACTGGGGGATATAAGAAATGCTAACCGCGATCGCGACATTCAAAATTCCTTGTCCCAAAACAAATGCTAACGTTACCGACAGCAACAATCCCGGTAGCGTATAAATCGTATCCATCACAAACAGCAAAAATTTATCGACGCGACCGCCGAGATAACCGCTAATTAATCCCAAAGGAACGCCGATAATTAAAGATAGCGTAGTCGCAAGAAGAACAACTTCTAATGCTGCTTGAGAACCGTAGAGAGTTCGTGCAAACACATCATAGCCGCGAACGTTTGTCCCAAACCAATGACGGATGTTAGGAGGAGTGAGAGGATTATTACTCAACAAATCTGTGGGATCTAGAATTAAGCCCAAACTAGTTAAAAAAGGACAGAAAATAGCAACTAACAAGAAAGTAACGGTTATAACTAGACCTATCAGCATCAATTGCGCTGAAAGACTCGGACGCGCTAGAATCCGCAACCAGGAAAGTGAAGAAAGTTTGGTAGAAGTCATGTCAGCTATCAGTTACTGGTAATCGATCTAGACGGATTCAATTGCAATGGTTTCCAATGAAAAAAAGTTTAGTTACCTGACTTGAGTTTTGAGTAAACAAAACGCTCAAAACTGCTTTGATTGAGATTATCCCAAGTGTAAACGCGATCGCGAAACTGTTTCCACTCGTCATAAACTCTCTTGAAGTCTGTATCTTTAGCGGCAAATTCATCGTACAACGCAAACGAGGCTTTTTCTGCGGCGGCTAAAATTTCATCGCTATAAGAACGCAGTTGCACCCCTTTCTTTAACAAACGCCCTAATGCTTCGGTGTTGAGCGCATCGTAGCGAGCCAGCATTGTTATATTAATTTCATAAGCTGCCGTTTCAAAAATCTTTTGATATTCAATCGGTAATTGATTCCAGCGATTGAGATTTATTTGAATTTCGACTGTAGGGCCAGGTTCCCACCAGCCAGGATAATAATAGTATTTCGCAACTTTATCTAATGATAGCTTTTCATCATCATAAGGCGCGACCCATTCTGCTGCATCGATCGCACCCGTTTGCAGCGCTTGAAAAATTTCGCTCCCTGGAATATTTTGTACCGTTACGCCGAGTTTTCCCATCACCTGACCGCCCAGTCCTGGGATACGCATCTTTAACCCTTGTAAGTCTTTTACCGTAGAGATTTCCTTGCGAAACCATCCGCCCATTTGTACGCCCGTGTTACCTGCGGGAAACTGAATCAAACCAAATTTTTTAGCATAAAGTTCCTGCAACATTTTTAGTCCGCCACCTTCGTACAGCCAAGCATTCTGTTGCTGGGCGGTCAAACCAAAGGGCAAGCAGGTTCCGAAAGCAGCAAACGGACTTCTTCCCACATAGTAATATGAGGCGGTATGACCGCAAGGAACCGCACCTTGCGAGACGACGTTGAGAACTTCTAAAGGCGGGGCTAATTCTCCCGCCGCACGAGGTTCGATTTTAAATTTACCGCCCGTCATCGCTGCTACGCGATCGGCAAAGTTTTTAACGCTACCATAAATTGTATCGAGAGAGACTGGCCAACTCGTTGCCATCTGCCAGGTAATGTTAGGCAAAGAAGCATTGCTACTCGTGGTTTGCGTTGCTCGATTATTGCATCCCGCGATCGCGCCGATTCCTGATGCACTAATTGTTCCGAATGTCAAGGCTTTTAATAACTCTCGACGTTCCATAACTTATTCTTGTTACTGCGCTCTTAAAAAGATTATTTGCATAACTCGCACGAGTAGCTTTAATCAAAATACACCAAATAATGATGAATTCATAATTTAATTGTTTATTGCGACTTGAGTTTAGAGTAAACAAAACGCTCGAAATTAGCTTGATTTAGATTATCCCAGGTGTAAACGCGATCGCGAAACTGCTTCCATTCCTCATAAACGCGCTTAAAATCAGCATCCTTAGCCGCAAATTCATCGTATAACTCAAACGCGGCTGTTTGAGCGGCATCTAAAATCTCATCGCTATACTTTTGTAGTTTGACCCCGCCTTGCACCAATCGCCCAAGTGCGTCGTTATTAAGGGTATCGTAGCGAGCTAACATAGTCAGATTAACTTCATAAGCTGCTGTTTTAAGAATTTCCTGGTATTCGACTGGCAACTTCTTCCACTCATTGAGGTTAATTTGTAATTCCCAGACTGGGCCGGGTTCCCACCAACCAGGGTAATAATAGAATTGGGCAACCTTATTCAATCCTAACTTTTCGTCATCGTAAGGGCCGATCCACTCAGCCGCATCTATTGCACCCGTCTGTAATGCCTGGAAGATCTCGCCACCAGGAAGATTCTGCACCGTTACGCCGAGTTTGCCCATCACCTGACCGCCTAATCCAGGGATGCGCATCTTTAACCCTTGCAAGTCTTTTACGGTAGAGATTTCCTTGCGAAACCAACCGCCCATTTGCGTTCCGCTACTACCTGCGGGAAACTGAATTACGCCGAATTTCTGAGCATAAAGTTCTTGCAACAGCTTTAGTCCGCCTCCCTCATACAGCCAGGCGTTTTGCTGCTGGGCCGTCAAACCAAAGGGAACCGCGCATCCAAAAGCCGTAAAGGGACTTCTCCCGATGTAGTAATAAGAAGCCGTATGACCGCATTGTACTGCGCCTTGAGAGACGACGTTAAGAACTTCTAAAGGTGGGGCTAACTCGCCCGCCGCACGAGGTGTTATCTTAAACTTACCGCCTGTCATTGCAGCAACGCGATCGCAAATATCTTTCGCTCCCCCATAAATCGTATCGAGAGACACCGGCCAACTCGTTGCCATTTGCCAAGTAACGTTAGGTAAAGAAGCACTAGCGTTTGGTGCGTTATTTTGCGCGGCTCGATTATTGCATCCTCCAATTAAACTTACACTTGTAGCGCCAATGGTTCCATAAACGACTGTTTTTAATAATTTGCGACGTTCCATAAACCGCTCTTTTTGATTTGTATCTTAAAACAATTTTTAATCGCGCGATCTTCACGATTAACGTTCACAACGATACACTAGCAGGTTACGTCAAGCAAATTAAGAGCAGTTTACAACGATTGGGAATTATAAAATATCGCTATGGTTAAAATGTCAAGTAAATTTATATTTTAAAGAATATCTAGCTTATGATGGTGATGAAAAAATAAACGAGATGAATTTACAAATAAAAGTTTTACAGAAATGATAGAATCCAGCCTATAAAATTCCGATATTGCAGACAAGCATCGTCAGGTAAAAGAGTAAAAGCGCGATCGTGAATTTAAGATTTTCATTTAAAACTGCGCTTACTAAAAGGCTAATGAAATGAAAGCTAGCGAGGTTTTGAAAAAATATGCAGACGGGGAGCGGAACTTCTGCCACGCCAATCTTAGAGGTCAGTCTTTCAAGAGAAAAGATCTGTCAGGTGCAGATTTTAGTCATGCAAAAATCCAAAGTGCAGATTTTTCCAACGCCAATCTTAAAAATGCAAAATTTATTAGTACTGAAGCTGGACTGCAAGGTTACTGGGCAATCGTTACAGTAATTATCTTATTGTTTCTATCCATAGTATTAGGATTTTTTCCGGCGATCGCTAGTTCTTCTGTAATATCTCTTTTTCTTCCCTTAAACCTTCAAGAATTTGATTTAATTCCTGCTGTATTGGTTTTAATTGTGCTTACGGTATTTTTTATTACCACTATTCGCCAAGGTCTAGGAGTAGGAATAGGGGCAGGGATAGCAGCAGTAGCAGGAACAATGGCAGTATCAGCAGCACTAGCCTGGGCAGGAGCAAAGTCTGGGGTATTAGCAGTAGCAGTTGCTGGAACGGGTGCGCTAGCAGGAGCAATAGTCGGAACGGGGCTAGTAGCAATAACAGTGGCAGTGGCGAGAGCAGTAGCACTGAGATGGTCAGTGTTTGTGGCATTAACTGAAATAATCATGACAGGAGTATGGTCAGCAATAAGTTCGCGAGTAGAAGTAACATGGGCGGGAAAAGTAGTAGCAGCAGTGGGGTGGGGATGGCAGTAATGGCAATGATAGTAGCGGAAACAATAACAGGATTAGGTATTTATCTTGCTTGGCGTGCTTTGTTAAGAGATGAAAAACAAGCTTTTATTCACGAGATTGCTATTTCTTTAGCAGCTATTAAAGGAACTAGCTTTCGCAATGCTGACTTAACTGATGCTGATTTTATCGGAGCCACCCTTAAGAATACAGACTTCAGAAAAGCTATCCTCACTCGTACCTACTGGCACAATGTCAAAAATCTTAACCTTGCTCGCCTTGGAACAACTTATCTTCAGAATGCAAAATTACAACAATTACTTACAGATAAGATACAAGACATAAACTTCGATCGCCAAGATTTGCGAGGTGTTAATCTACAGGGATTTGAGCTAGCAGGCGCTAGTTTTGTAGATGCAGATCTCAGCCAAGCTAACTTGCAAGAAGTTAAACTATTTGAAGCAAAACTAGTACGAACAAATCTAGACCAAGCTAACTTAAGTAATGCGGATATCTTACCGGATCGTATATCGAAGACTGGGGTATTACTAGGAAAACTAGATTCGATGGAGTTAAATGTGAATACGTTTATCTAAAACTTCCTACTGAAGGCGATCGCGATTCAAATCGAATGCCTCCACCAAAACAGGGAAACTTTGAAGATAATGACTTTTATATTTTTATTACATCTGTTCTCGATACTCTAGATCTTTATCATAACCAGGATATCAATGCAGGTGTAGCTATTACTGTACTCAAAGGTTTAAGCAGGGACTACCCCGTTCAGTTTGAGCTTGTAGAAGTGGCAAAAAGAGGTGAAAATCTATTCAAACTTGGGTTCAAGGTATTTGGAGCGGCTAGCCATTTCCAACTTCAGCAAGAATATTATGCTAGATATGAGCAAACTTTACATTTTTACGACCCAAAGAAATTGATGCCTGATACTGAGAATATAGCCGATAAAATTACTGAAAATGTGACTCAAATTATTGAAACTGTGAAAGAGAATCCGGGTACGTATATAGAAAAACTGCATAATCAAGGCATTTTTATAACAGGGGGAAATGTTAATATGACTGGCGATCGCAACATTAACACAGATGTTTACTACGAACAAATTGAAAGCCTCGGCATTGGTTACATGAAAGATGGAGAAATTAAAAAAGGGGCAAAAGTAGCTGGAGTCATCAATGAAGCAGAGCAACAAAATTTAGCTGAAATTATCCAAATAATTGAATCTCTGCGGAAAAATTTAAAAGTGTTGGATGACAAAGAAGCTTGCCATGAGGCAGTCGAGCATTTAGACGATTTAGAAGCTGAAGCTAAAGAAACTAACCCGAAAAAATCTAGACTTAAAGCTTCTTTGCTAGTTCTTTGGAATCTTGGCAAAGACGTTACTGCGATCGCTAATGGAATAACAGCACTAGCAGAAAGATTTGGAATTTCATTACCACATTTGCCACTTCCACCTGGCAATTAACGAACTTAAAAATCAATCATGATGTGTTTGACCTTTAATTTTCAGCAAATAGCGATTGACTTTTATCCTCTACGGGCCAATCTTCATTTTGACCGCCAAAAATTATTTTTTTAATTTGAACGTAATCTTTGTTGAGTTGATTCAAGCCATTAATCAGAATATCAAGCGCAATAGGATCGCTAGTTCCTAGATCGAACCAGCATCGTCCCCAAGTTCCAGAATACTGAAAATCAGCCATATTGTGCATTGGAGCCATCATGACATTTTCGGCTGCGTCTGTATCGTAATCCATATAACTAATATCGATTCCCATCTCTTGAACTTGGAGATTTTCTGCATTAAAAGCCCCTAATTTCCCTAAATAAAACCAAGAATTAAACAATTCTTCGACAAATTGTTGTTCCATCGGCGAAGGAACTGTTTCAAACTCTATCCATATCCAGAGATCGAACGGATTAAATTCTCGAAACTGTACTTCCATTTTAGTAGTTCAGTAGTTTAGCGATATATCGCGTCTTTACAGTAGTTTAGTAGTTCACCCCCCTTTCATCCCCCCTTGCCAAGGGGGGACATAGGGGGTCAGATTCTCCCCCGTCTTCCTTGTCTTCCCTGTTGCCTGTTGCCTGTTGCCCAAATTCAGTAAATAATTTAAAGGTGCGATCGCTTATTAACTATGATGAAGACATTCCAACCGACTTGCCAGCCTTCCACAAACTACTCGAAATAAGATTCGTGATGATATGAGCCACAATAGGAACTAGCAAATTTCCTGTCACCAAAGCACTATATCCCAGTGCAAATCCTACTATAGTTGCCCAAACGCCATAAGGCCATTGCTGAAGTCCGCTAAGGTGAAGAACGCCAAATAACAAACTAGACAAAATTACAGCCGTTAAATCAAAGCCCAAAGCGGGTAACATTACGCCGCGAAATAACAATTCTTCACTTAAACCAGGTAGCAATCCCAGCCAGATTATATCCGGCCAAATGAGAGGTTTGATGACTAATTCTAAATAAGCATCGGCACTGCGACGATATTCGGGCCACAACCGATAGATAATACTACTCGCCGCAATAATACCGCCTGCAACTGCTATTCCTAGTAAAAAGCCTTTCCCTGTTAATTGCACCTCAACAAGCGCAATAGAACCTAGTTTCTGCCAGAGTTTAGCAACCGCTAGCAAAAGAACGGCGGTCACTCCCATGACCACTAAAATTTGCGTGCGCGTTAACGGTTCGGTTTCGAGATTGTTATGATTGGTCACGATGAGATAAACAATGCAAAGATGATAGGTTAGGACGCAGGCAGTTAGAATCGATTCCTGCTCGATGGGTAACTAATACCCCTAACGCCTCTAAATACGAGTTTACCCTAATTGCTTTGATTCCTAGTATTTCTGGCGGAACCTGCATTTGAGTAGAGTTTTCTTCGATCGCAATAATTGTAGCGTTTTGGGAGGCAAAACTAAGTAGGGCACTCCCCCCACAAGCGGTTGCGGGAATTACGACAGCATCGACTTGTTGCGCCCAAATCGTCTGTGAATCGGCATTTTGTTTAGTAACGAATTGTGGAGCGCGGGACAATCCTACTAACACGCAGGGAAGAAACGTATAGCCCAACTCTTCAGCCGCCGCGCGAGGCGATAAATTAGAATCGAGGGGTAGGGGCATTAGTGCGGGGGCGTGAGCGGCAGGAATTTGGAACTGACGGACGATAAGATGGGAAATAACGGCTTCTGCACCCGCAAGGGGATCGACTCCCGAACCATGTCGATAATTCTGTAAGACAAGCGTACCGGAGTCGTCGGGAAAGCGAGCAACGATCGCAATTGCTTCTGCTCGTGCCTGTTGTATCAGGGTTTCGGTCGCTCTGAGCAAACTACCAGGGTTGCCAATTGTACCCCAACTAGCCCCCGATTGAGCGGATCGCAATTCGACTTCTAAAGGGGCATCGGTAATCATATAATCGGTCAGATTTAGCCCTAGCGTCGCCCTGGCGGCATCCGCAACTTGTAAATGTCGCAAACGCAAATCGGGTTCGATCGCGCGATCGAGGATTAAGCCAACGCGGTTCTGATGGACGCTTTGCAAACCCCAGTCGCCGCGAGCAAAGCGATCCAGCCCGTAGCCTTCTACGTATAAGGTATTGGGCATAGACCAGTAGAGTTGAGCGCCGTTAAGGACGTTGGGATGGGCAATCAGGCGATCGCATACTTGCGCGACTGCACGGGCGACGGGCAAGGCATCCCCTGCATAGCCACCAATTGACGCACCAATCCCCGTCGGGACGATTAAAACAACGGTGTAAGGATGTCTCAATTTTCAACCGTTACAATGGCTTCGACTTGGGCTTTTTGCTTTTCGCTATCTACGCTAGTAATTGCCCAGCGTAAGGGTTCGCCTTGTTTTTGCAGTTCTGCTTCAATAGCTTTTTGCAGTTTGATGGGATTGTCTTGCAGATCGATTTCAGCACTTATGAAATGGGTGGTCATGATGGTTACTTAATTTTGAGAGATGCGATCGCCCCAGAGCAATTCTTCCAAACAGGATAACAATATTATCCGTCATTATGTCCTTGCGTTCTTCAATAAAAAAATTAACTTTTGAAGCTTCTCTTTTTCCCTGAATAGGAAAAGGGAAAAAGCTCGATGAAAGTGTTTCCCTTTCCCCATTACTTTTTCCCCATCAATTGAAACTCAATCAACTATTAGAATGTAAACGTCGTTCTCACAACGCCGATAAAAGCATCATTTTTATCTTGTTGGTCGGGTGCGTTTAGATAAACCAAACCAGGCGTAATCGAGATATTGTCATTGAGTTGATAGCGGTAGAACGCTTCTATATGAAGGGGAAGGCTATTAGAAGCATCGATTCCTACTTGTCGGGGATTGCCCAGATAAGGCTGAACGCCGACGATTAAACCGCCCAAGTTACCTTCTTTGAGGAGGTCGGGAAAAGCGAAAGTTAAAGCATAGTTCCAAATTTCGCCATCGTCGGTATTTGAATTGAGAATATCCGCGATCGTGTAGCCTCCCCAAGCACTAACTACGAACTTAGAACCAATTCTATAAGAAGCCCCTACACCAAAAGAATTAGCTGCTACGCTTGCATCAGTCCCGCCTGGGAAGTTAGCAAAGCTCGTTCCTACTGCACCTGGATAGTCGTCTGCTAATTTAGCTGCACCGTAACTAAAGATCGACGTACCAGGCGTATGATAGCTATTGACATAAGTCAATGCTAAAGACAAATCTTCTGTTGGGGTAATAGTGACTTGTCCGAGAGCCGCATAATCGCCATTAAAAATTCCCGCTCCTTCGGCTGAACTAGCAGGGTCAGTTGGGCCAGCAAGATAACTTGCACTCAGCGTTACAATATCGCCAAATTTAAAGTTCATCCCTGCTCCAGAGCCTCCGCCGATGTAATAAATCGAATTATGGGCCCCAAAAAGAGTCAGGGCACCAGAACCGCCATCGCCGCCATCATCGATAGGATCGTTACCAGCAGTGGGCAAATAATCTGATGTTGCGCCATAAGCAGCCGTGGCAAAAACTTCAACCGAATCGCCGATAGGAGTAAAGTAAGATAAATAATCTAGGGAAACATCATTATCCCCATAGTCTTGAAACGACAATGTGCCTTCTGAAGTTTGAACGTCTCCTTGAGAAGGAAGCTCAAAACGAGGAGAATTACCAGCAGCTAAGCCCGTATAGAGAACATCCTCACCCGTGAAACTCGTCTCTAAATACAAACGCACTCGATTTTGGAAGACGACTTGGTTATCGGTTCCGCCATTGTTAGAAGCACCAGCAACACCAAATACGACTTCCCCAGTTAGCTTGGTTGTCGTCGAAAACTGATGGTCTTCAAGGAAAGAGACTCGACTTTCTAAATTATCGACGCGCCCGCCTAAAGCTGCGAGTTCGGCTTCAAATTCTTGAGCGAGTCGTTTAAGGGTGTCGATATCTTCTTTAAGAACGGCAACATTTTCTTGAATTAGTCGTTCTATAGTATTCATACAAGCATTCAATCCCGCTGCAAACTCCCAGCGGCTGAGAGCGCGATCGCCTCGGTAGGTACTATCGGGATAACCGACAATACATCCGTAGCGCTCGACTAAACTGCGCAAAGCTTCATAAGCCCATTCCGTTGGTGCAACGTCTTTTAACTCAGAAACGCTCGTGATTTGTTCGAGAGCATTGTCTTGGTTACTATAGTGGTCGCTCGCCTGAAATGAGTCGAGATTATTATTTGGCGTTTTGCCATTGGCAGATATACTGCTGTCAGCCAGCGCAGTTGTTGCACTCATCAGAAGCGAACCCAAAATCAGTTGACCGAGCAGTCCATATTGTCCTAGATTTTTTAGAATTTTCATTGCCTCACACCTTTAAATTAGATCGATATTCAATATGATGAAGTGTATGCCAGTTTTGCCCTGTTTTAGGGCTAAACGCTCTTACACTCGACCATCTTAAATTTATTTTCTACACTAAGAATTCCCTAAATACGACACAAAATCTACATCAAAGAAAATTTAGTTGGCAAATTGTTGAAAGTTCTGGCATAGATTGGGGAATTCTAGAACCTAGTTAGTTCTAAAATCGCGAGTTATCAAACTAGGGCTTACGATTTTTATGTCAAGCATAATTCCACAAAAGTTTTCAGGGCTGCGTTTCAAGCTATTGTCTGCACTTGGTGCTGCATTTTTAGTTCTCTTTGTCGGTCAATTTAGTGCTGCTCGCGTTATTTTTCTGAACAGTTATGTTAAATTGTCGCAAGCAAGAGCCATTCACAATGCCGATCGCGTCAAAAATGCGTTAAATCAAAAACTGTCTCAAATTAATATCAACGCGGGGGATTGGGCTGAATGGGACGATACCTATAAATTTGTTTTAGATGGCAATGCTGCCTATCGTAAGTCAAATTTGGTTGATGAAAGCTTTATAGATCTCGATCTCAATGCGATCGCGATCGCGAATTCATCGGGCACAATTATCTTTGGCAGTGCTTTCGATCTACAAAATCAAAAGCGACAGGAAATCCCTCCCCAATTAACCGCATTAATTTCTCAAAAACCATCGTCTCTGCTGCGTCATTCTCAAAAAGATAAAAGCCTTAAAGGGTTGATTGTCGTAGACAACCAACCAATGTTACTCAGCGCTAGAGCAATCCTCACAAGCGAGGAAAAAGAACCCGTGCGCGGGACGCTGTTTATGGGACGCTTCCTCGATCGCAGCGGGATCGAAGAAATCTCTAAAGTTACGCAAGTGTCTTTTCAATTGTATTTAGAGAGCGATTCCAATCAACCCGATGACGTAAAATCGGTACGATCTCAATTATCACTTAACGAGCCAGTAGTCAGAACTCTCAGGGACAATACGATTGTTTCCTATATTTTAATTGCAGATATTTTTGGTCGCCCCGCCGCGATCGCGCGATCGCAGATCGATCCCAATACGTATTCACAAATCAAAAACACTTATATTTACTATTTTTGGACTACTTTAGTTATCGGTGTAATGGTTTGCGGACTGAGTTGGATATTACTTGAGAAGTTAATTCTTTCTCGTCTGGGTCAACTCGCCTATAATGTCGGTCACATTGGCTCTACTGGCAATTTATCAAGGCGGGTTATTCTACCAGGTGATGACGAATTATCGAGCTTAGCTAACATCCTCAACTCGACGCTAGAACAACTCCAGCAATCTCAGCTTGCTCTCTATGAAAGTCAAGAACGTTATGCTGTTGCCGTTGCGGGGGCTAATGACGGTTTATGGGATTGGAACCTAAAATTCGACCAAATCTATTTTTCTCCCCGCTGGAAAGCAATTCTCGGTTATCAAGAAAGCGAGATTGAGGACTGTTTGGAGGCATGGTTTGAGCGAGTCTCACCTTACGATATCGAGGTACTTAAATGGGCGCTTCAAAGTCATCTTGCAGGTCAAACACCTCATTTTGAATACGAGTATCAAATGCGACACAAAGATGGAACCTATCGTTGGGTATCCTGTCGAGGGCTAGCAGTCAGAGACGAACGAGGGAAACCCCATCGCATCGCTGGTTCGCTCGGCGACATCACAGAACGCAAACTGGCGGAAGCAGATTTGGCAAAACGCACGCTCGAATTAGAACGATCTAATCGGGAACTCGAACAGTTTGCTTATATCGCTTCCCACGATTTGCAAGAACCTTTGCGCAAAATACAGTCTTTTAGCGATCGCCTCCAGTCTAAATGTGCCTCGCAATTGCACGATCGCGATCGCGACTATCTCGATCGCATACACAAGTCAGCTAAGCGAATGCAAACGCTTATTCAAGATTTACTAAGTTTTTCGCGCATCACTACCAAAGCTGCACCCTTTGTGATGGTCGATCTAAAAACGATTATTTTGGACGTTATCGACGACCTCGAAATACGAATTGAGCAGGTTCGAGGTTGCGTAGAAATCGGCGAACTTTTTACGATTGAAGCAGACCCTCTACAAATGCGTCAATTATTTCAAAATTTGCTCGGCAATGCGCTAAAGTTTCATCAACCCAACAAACCTCCTATCGTGAAGATCGTGGGAGAAATCAAAGGAAACAATCGGTGTCAAATTTCCGTGACAGACAATGGGATTGGTTTCGAGCAAAAATATAGCGATCGCATTTTTCAAGCCTTTCAACGCCTGCACGGTCGCCAACAATACGAAGGAACTGGCATTGGTCTAGCCATCTGCGCCAAAATTGTCTCTCGTCACAATGGCGCGATTTCGTGTCAAAGTAGTCCAGGTCAAGGCGCTACCTTTCTCATTACTCTTCCACTTCATCAGTAATTCTATTGAATTATGAATTATGAATGATGAATTATGAAAACTGGTAGTTCGGGAGTTTGGAAGTCAATATTCTTCCTTGTTCTATATTTTCAACTTCCGACTTCCGACTTTCTAATTGCGATCGCGATCGCTTTTTTATATGTATCAAATCGCACCCAAAACTGACAAAATTGGGTTTGATAATTAAAGTACAGCTATCTCATTCTCATTTTTGCCCTTTTCATAGCCATGAATGCGATTTCCAACAAGCCAATTTCGATTCTCATCGCCGATGACGATGAAGAGGATCGAATGTTAGCGCTAGAAGCCTTTGAAGAAAGTAGATTAGCCAACGACTTGCGTTTTGTCAGCGATGGCGAAGAACTCATAGATTATTTATATCGTCGCGGTCAGTTTGTCGATCCTAGTAATTCTCCTCGTCCTGGGCTAATCCTACTCGATCTCAATATGCCCAAAAAGAACGGATGCGAAGTTCTTCAGGAAATCAAAGCCAATCCCAGCCTGCGCAACATTCCTGTTGTTGTCTTAACTACCTCAAAAGCCGACACGGATATTTGTCAAAGCTACAATTTAGGGGCTAACTCTTTTATCACTAAACCAGTTACCTTTGAAGGATTAGTAGAGATTATGAAAACTTTAGGAAAATATTGGTTGACGGTTGTAGAACTTCCATTACAAGAGGATTAGATAGAGCGAGGCAATAATTCATTTAACTTTCTTTTAGCGCGCGATCGCTGATAATTAATACCCAAGATGAGCAACAAAGAGAGCCAACGATTAAAAATATTGCTAGTAGAAGATGATGAAGATGATTTTCTTCTTCTGGAAGATTTACTATCGGATATTGAAGGAACTCAATTTACGCTCGAATGGGTCAGCACTTATCAAGCAGCGCTAGCAGCAGTTCAAAAGAACCAACACGATATTTGCCTATTTGACTACTGGTTGGGCGAATATAACGGAATCGAACTCTTACAAACCGTCATTGCAAGCGGTTGTAAGACTCCGATTATTGTCTTAACGGGACAAGGAAAACGGGAACAAGACCTCGAAGCCATGCAAGCAGGCGCAGCCGATTACTTGGTCAAAGGCGAGATTAATGCTTCGTTGCTAGAGCGATCGATACGCTATGCTATTAATCGCTCTCAGGCGTTGGAGGCTTTGCGAGAAAGCGAAGAACGTTACGCCTTAGCTGCTCAAGGATCGCACGATAGTTTAGGTCACTTAGCAGGCGACCAACTCTTAATTCAGGTAGCGAAAAGATTGCTCGAATGCCTGCGTCCTGGAGATGTGGTCGCACGTTTGGGAGGCGATGAATTTGCAATTTTGTTAGAAAGGATTAGAGAAGTCGAAGATACAACGGGAATTGCCCATCGGATTAACGAAGAATTGATGAAACCCTTCAATTTGATGGGTCATTTGGTCTATATTTCAGCCAGTATCGGTATTGCGCTCAATTCGCAAAACTGTCAGCAACCTGAAGATCTGCTTCGCAATGCCGACACCGCTATGTATCGCGCTAAAGCGCTCGGAAAAGCGCGTTATGAAGTGTTCGACACGACTATGCACGCTCAAGTACAGGAACGATTGCAGCTAGAAACGGCTCTTAGAATCGCGATCGCTCGCGGCGAGTTTTATCTCAATTATCAACCTATCATCTCGCTCGCCAAGAACCAAAGTATTGGTTTTGAGGCACTAGTACGCTGGCGACACCCAGAAAAAGGTATTATTTCTCCAGTAGATTTTATCCCCGTGGCAGAAGAAACGGGTTTGATTATTCCTCTCGGTCAATGGATTCTCACAGAAGCTTGTCGTCAAATGAAAGCTTGGCAAGAAGCAATTCCCGCTTGTCGGTCTTTAACGATAAGCGTCAATCTGTCTCGCAAACAGTTATCTCAACCAGATTTAGCCGAACAAATTGCGATTATTCTCCAGAAAACAGGTCTTAATGCTCAAAATCTAAAGCTAGAAGTTACAGAAACCGGATTAATAAACGAATATGAAGAAATGGCAGAAGTCGTTCTCGCTCAAATCAAAGATCTAGGAGTGCAATTATCGCTCGATGACTTTGGAACTGGATATTCGTCGCTCAGTTGCATTCATTCTTTCCCCCTCGATACTCTCAAGCTCGATCGCGCTTTCGTCAACAATATGAGTATTAGCAGCAAAAATATGGATATTGTTCGCGCCATTATTACCTTAGCTCGCGGTTTAGGCATCGCGGTGACAGCAGAAGGGGTAGAAACTGCCGAGCAACTCGCGTATTTACAAATGCTCAAATGCGATTACGCACAAGGTTATTTCTTTTCTAAACCGCTTGCCTCAGAAGCCGCTACTGATTGGATTGTCAATACTTTCGCCGAAAGTAGTCAAAAATTCGCTTGAGCGATCGCTAACTACGATCGTTTTTTAAGTTCTACTTGAAAGATCTCGCCAAAAACCGTAGCAATATCCTGACGAATTCGTTCGATACTAATATCGGGAAGAAACTGTGCGAGACTTCCGACGGGTTTATCGGGAATCCCACAAGCAATAATCCGCTCGAATCCTCTCATATCGGGGGACACATTCAACGCAAAACCGTGCATCGTAATCCAACGACTGACTTTGATCCCAATAGCAGCAACTTTGCAATTATTTACCCAAACGCCAGTCAAACCAGGAACGCGATCGCCCTTGAGTCCGTATAATGCGATCGTCTTAATAATGACCTCTTCTAACTGTCGTAGATACCAATGCAAATCCTGTTGATAATGGCGTAGATTGAGAATGGGATAGCCAACCAACTGTCCGGGACAATGATACGTCACTTCTCCGCCTCGTTCGATGCGATGTACTTCCCACTTTGTTTGTGTGGGGTCAAATTTTAGAAAATCCAAACTCGCACCCGTACCAAGCGTATAAACGGGAGGATGTTCGAGCAGCAACAAAATATCTTCTAAGCTAGGATCTTGAAGTCTTTGCGCGACAAGCGATCGCTGCTCCTCTAACGCCTCTGTATAAGGCACTAATCCTCTCTCATCGAGCCAACAGCGCCGTTGTTGTTGCCCAGAATTGCCAGCGAACGATGAACGAGCGGAAAAGGAGTTTAGCACGCTAAGTTTAAGAAATGTCAAAAGATGCAAAGGAAAATAAAAAGAAGACAAAAAGCGATGTTTTAAACGATACAAAATGCTAGTCTAAAACTATCAAATCATTCAGCTAGGAGACAGTCGTTCAACATCTCTAAAGATTTGGTATAAAATCTACCTAAACCATAAACTTGCTAAACCTGATTGATAGAAGAAAGCAAGCTAATCGAATCGGCGATCGAGCGAAAAATAGATTGAGCAATCTATTATAATAGCAATGAGAGGTTAGAAAAAAAACAGAATATTTATTCTAGCAAAAGCGACCGAGTTAAGAACATCACATCATCTAAAAAAAGCACTAAACTTTTCCAAATAAACTAAAAAGCTAACCAGCTTTGCGTTCGCTTTTTTAATAGCCAAAATCCCCAAAAAATGGAGTAATTCAGTATGAAGCTTTTGATTCAGGGAAACAACATTACAGTTACTGAAGCCATTCACGATTATGTAGAGCAAAAGCTAGAAAAGCAGTCAAACACTTTCAAGGGATTACCTCAAAAGTAGACGTTCATTTATCGGTAGCTCGCAATCCACGCATCCCAGACAAACATAAAGCAGAAGTCACGGTATATGCAAATGGAGCCGTTATTCGCGCTCAAGAAGGAAGCGAAAATTTATACGCCAGCATCGATTTAGTCGCCGATAAAATTTCGCGTCAGCTACGCAAATATAAAGAGCGCTTGCTCGATAAGAAAACCCAAGTCACTGCAAAAGCAGGGGAAGTTTTTGAAGAAAAACCCGTCAGTACCACTTTAATTGGCGATCGCGCTCCAGAATTACCCCAAGAAGTGGTCCGCATGAAGTATTTTGCCATGCCGCCGATGTCGGTAGATGAGGCACTCGAACAACTTCAATTAGTGGATCACGATTTCTATATGTTCCGCAACCGCGACACCAACGAAATCAATGTTATTTACATACGCAACCACGGTGGTTATGGTGTCATTCAACCGCATCAAACCAATGGAGACGGAAACGGACATTCACACAACGGATTTCATTAAAATTTAGGAAAAAGGAAATGGTTAAAGGGAAAAAGTAGAGATAAAAACTTTTCCCCTTGCCCTCTCCCTGTAAATTAAAAATTGACCGACTACTCAACAGTTTCAGCGATCGCCTCTCCATCTTCTTGAATCCAAGCTAGACGGTTAATGCGACAGCTACGCGCATAGTTGCGGATCTCTTGGGGCGATCGCCGCCCAAATCGATTTCGACTCTTATGGAAGGTTCTTTTTCCCGAAGCATTTGAGCATAGATAAATGCAGAAGCTTCTGCTTGAGACGTTTTTGGAATTACCAACCAATCGATAAGTGGGGTTTGCTGGGGCAAAACCGAACCCGCCAAAAGACACTCGTGTAACTCTTCTAAATTAAGCGAGAACCCAATCCCTGGGGCGGCTTTGCCTTGAGGATGATAAACGCTTATCAATTCATCGTAGCGTCCTCCTTGCCCTAAAATATGCAAGCGTTCGCCTGCTTGCGAGACTGTCTTAAAAACAATTCCCGTATAATAATCAAAGGTTTGTAGCAAACTGAGATCCAGAATCAAAGGGATTGGGTGAGAACAGCTTTTTTGCACCAATTCGACCAATGATTTGAGATTATTGACGATTTTCTTTGCCTCCTCGTTTAAATCGAAGTTCGCAACCTTTCCTAAAACATCCCCAGGATTGCCGCGCAGGTCGAACAAAACGATCGCCCGTTGTTTGAGTTCTTGTGAAGGATAATCTAAATTTTCGAGGGCAATGCGATCGAGTCGGGCAATACAATAGCGAATCTGCTGCTGTAAAGATTCTGGAAAAGACGCTAGAAGCGATCGCGTCAATCCTGCATCTCCTAATAGTAACTGCCATTGTGGCAATCCAACTTTATGCAAACAATCGGCAAGTAACAGCAAAATTTCTGCATCGGCGAGTACGCCGCCAGCAAACAGTAATTCTACTCCCGCTTGATAAAACTCTAATTGTCGTCCGTGATATCCTGGCGGGGGATTGCGAAAGACGTTAGCGCGATAACATAGGCGTTGGGGATAGCAGCTATCTGCCATGCGCGTCACTGCTGCACGGGCAATAGAAGCCGTCAATTCTGGACGCAGCCCTAATGTACCCTCCGATTCTTCTCGCAGTTGAATGACCGTAGAACGCTCGATCGCGCCGCCAGCCATAAGCGTATCGAACCATTCAATAGTAGAAGTGACGATGCGTTGATATCCCCATTGCCCAAAAACTTCTTGCAGGCGATCGTTAATCGCACCTTTTTGGACGACTTCGAGAGGGAGCAAATCTCTTGCCCCTGCGGGTGGTTGATGAATCATTTGAATTATGAATTATGAATTATGAATTATGAATTATTCGGTTCATCAATTTCCCAATTATTTTTTCTTGCCGCCGAATAAACCGCCTAAAAAACCACTTTTACCAGGTTCGCTTGAGGTTTTCGTCTGGTTATCGGGAGGAACGAGCTTATCGAGTTCTTGCTTGGCTTGTCTGGCTGTGGGATCTTGAGGATTCGCTTGCCAAGCTTTAGTAATGTGAACTTTTGCCATTGTTAGCTGATTTTGTCTGAGATAAGCTAAACCCATCAATCCGTGACA
This sequence comes from Candidatus Altimarinota bacterium, assembly GCA_012031035.1. Classification (GTDB taxonomy): domain Bacteria; phylum Cyanobacteriota; class Cyanobacteriia; order Cyanobacteriales; family Microcystaceae; genus Hydrococcus. Next base: position 29,052 of record JAAUUT010000032.1, read on the forward strand.
AGTACTATTGTTGGGTTCTTGTTTGATCGCGTCTCGCATTTCGATGATAACTTGAGCGGGATTATTTTTATTAAGGGCTTCTTGCGCGCGACGGATATAATTAGCAACTGGAGATATAGAGGTTTCTTTTTCTGGTGTTGCTGGCTTTTTAAACGCCGTTTCTGTTGTTAGTTTTGCCGAAGGAGGAATGCTAGTTTTAGCGCGTTCTATCTGACCCTGTTTGAGTGTCAAATAAACTAAATTTAGCTCGCTAATTTTGAGCAATTTTTTTTGAGAATTTGGTCGATGGATGTATATTGCTCTGAGGCAAGCGGTTGTAATAATTTTTTATAAACTTGGTCGATGTTAACAACTGCTTGTAGTAGCTGCTTGGCAGGTTCGCTAGTTAGAGTCGTTTTTGTACTTTCCGGCACTAGTGTTTTTCCCGTTTGAGCCAGAATCAAAAGATGTTCCGTTCGCGAATGATCTTTTGAGAGGTTTTCGTAGGCGGGATTAACTAACTTTGACAGGATTTGATTGGCTAGTTTTTTTTGGGTTTCGCTCTCAGCTTTACACGTATCGGGATGCAAGCGATAAGCAACTTTAAGATATCTCTGACGAATTTGTTTGCTATCTGCATCTATGGGAACTCCCAAGATGGCATGGCGATCGACTATATCAAGTTTAAATAGTCCTTGTTGAATCTTAAAAGACATAAGGGATAATCATAGCGGTAGAATACCGAGAAGCTCTGTTTATAGTATCTCTCAGTTTCTGGCGAAGTTAATAAAACTATTCGATTTTCAGCAGTGGTGTTGGAATAAACGAGTAAGTGGCAGCGTCTTTGAGAGCCTTGCTTAGACTAACATGGATCTTACCGTTAGTTGCTAAGATACGACCCGATTCCAGAATTAAAGGGCTACCGTCGTAGGCTGTCGCTATTCCGCCAGCTTCTTCTAGGATAACAATACCCGCTGCAATATCCCAAGGGTTAATCCCTCTTTCCCAATAGCCATCGAGTCGCCCGCAAGCGACATCAGCAAGATCTAGCGCTGCCGAACCACTACGACGCACGCCTTGGGTTAGATGAGTCAAATAACAAAATTCGGCATAGTTGTTATCGGAGGTTTCGCGGCGATCGTAAGCAAACCCTGATACTAGAAGGCTTTTATCTAAAGATTCGGTTTTAGAGATGCGAATGGGACGGCGATTGAGCGTTGCACCCAAACCTTTAGCACCTCGAAATAACTCGTTGTGAAAGGGATTGTAGATAACGCCTATATGGGGAATCCCTTTAAAGAGCAATCCAATGGAAACCGCCGCGATGGGATAGCCGTGAGCATAATTAGTCGTTCCATCTAAAGGATCGATCGCCCAGAGATAATCATTGTCGCGATCGCCGATTTGACCGGATTCTTCGGCTAAAATTTGATGGTCGCTGACGTGACGGCGCAGTATGGCAATAATTGCGTCTTCCGATTTTTTATCGGCTTCTGTTACCAAGTCGCCCGAACGTCCTTTTTCTTCGATGTTTTCTAGTTTGCCCAGCACTCTAGTAAAATAGCACCCGCTTCCATTGCTGCTTCGGTAGCAAGGTCTAAAAAATATGTAGGCGATCGCGAGAAAGTTGATTCATTATCAAATGAATTGATGTAATTTCAAACAGGACAGATTTTAACTTAAGATTGGTTTTTAAGCATCTTGTTGAGTTCTGCGATCGCTCAATTGCTAATTTCCATCCCCAAAAAACCAAATTAAGATTAGCACGAAAAAACTCATAAGACCTAATTCTCCCAAATGTCTGAGCCAATCAAAAAGATGAAAAGGAACAAAGACTAAAGATTCTAAAATAAACCAGTTACCGACGAACAATATAATGAGTAAAACAATTAACAGTATTAACATATGCCTAAATACATTATGTGGGGCAGCTACTGCGAAAATGCCATCGAAAAACGCGCTCCTTATCGCCAAGCTCATTTAGACGGACTCGCACAACAGAAGGAAAAAGGCATTTTGATTATGCTAGGCCCCACTAAGGATACAACCAAAGTGTTTGGGATCTACGAAGCCGAAGACGAAGCGACGATACGTCAAATCGTTGAAGCCGATCCCTACTGGCAAAATGGGATCTGGACGGAGTATGAAATTAAGGAATGGATTCAAGCATTCTAGCTTTTTTCTTTGGCAAGAACGAAAACGTTGCCTTCATTCCCTCGTCCGACGCGCAAATCTTCATCTAAATAAGTCGTCTCCAACCATCCCTGTTGCTCTCGATTTTCTATGTTGAAATCTACAGAAACAAATTTTTTACCCATTTCGATTTCTTGAACAAAATGGCTGGGAGTACGATAGCCAATCAAGCGTTGCAAACCTAAAATCGATCGCTCGAATTTAACGTTAACTCGTCGTTCGCCGATGGGTTCAAAACGAGCAACCACGCTAACGATCCCTTCGAGAAACGGAATTCCCACAATCTCAGCAATATTATAAATTTTTGTTTCGCCAAGACGAATACATTGATAAATTTGACCTAGTTGTGCTAGGGGGATGCGGTTGAGTCCTAGTATGCCTCGACTGTTGGTATAGAGCAAACGCCAATCTCCTTCAAGCCAATCGCGCTTTTCAAGAGGATTAAGCGTAGAATTGCGATCTTCAAGCTGTTCTATGGCGGTGAGAACTCTTACGTTGTCTTTTTCAGTGGCTAGCAAACCGCGATTAGTTCCCGCGATCGCTTCTAGTAATTTTGTTTTTTCATTCATCGATCGTTCCCCATTGTTAACTACCATTTTAACTGTGCCTGTCGATGGCGATCGCGATTTGATAAGTTTTTTTAACTCTTATTTAAAGTCGAGGCGATCGCGTTTTAAGGAGCAAAAGAACTGCGATCGCCAATAAAATTTTAATCTCAAACCGCAGCCATGGTTAAATGCTCGATCTTTGTCCCCAATAATTTGAGAAACTCTGCCAGCCAGCGAGGATGAGCCGGCCAAGCCGGAGCCGTAACGAGATTGCCATCGACTATTGCCTCGTCAACTGGGATATCTGCATATGTTCCCCCAGCGCGAACGACATCGGGACGACAAGCGGGATAGGCAGAACATTGCTTGCCATTGAGTACATCGGCCGCCGCCAGCAGTTGAGCGCCATGACAAATCGCCGCGATCGGTTTATTGGCGCGAGCAAAATATTGCACGATTTGAATTACGCGATCGTTGAGGCGAATATATTCTGGCGCACGTCCGCCAGGAATCACCAGCGCGTCATAATCTTCAGCACGAATTTCATCAAAAGTGGCGTTGAGGGTAAAGTTATGACCGGGTTTTTCTGAGTAAGTTTGGTCGCCTTCAAAGTCGTGAACGGCAGTACGAACCTTTTCCGTGGCTTTTTTGCCTGGACAGACAGCGTGAACGGTATGACCGACCATTTGTAAGGCTTGGAAAGGAACCATTACTTCATAGTCTTCAACGAAATCGCCGACGAGCATAAGGATACGTTTGGCAGTCATAAGACAAACCCCTTTTGTTCAATAATTTTTATATAAACATAATAAAAGGCGAGCGAAATCTGTTGACTCGGCTCGCCATGAGTATTGCTGCTTAGAGAAAATTTAAATTAAAAGAGAAAACCTATGCGACTTGAGGTTCTAAGAGAACTCCCAACTGCTCGATTCCTTTTTGTAAGTGTCGGGTTACTGTCATAGGACTAATTCCAATCTGTTTGGCTGCTTCTTTGCGAGGTAAATCTTGTATGTATACGCATTCAATTGCTGCTTTGGTTTTTTCTTCAAGCTGATTCATCGCTTTTTGAAGTTGTAGGCGTTCTTCCGCGATCGCTTGTTCGATTTGACAGCGAGGATCGGGTAGCGTATCGCCAAAGGTAATTTGACAATCCGTTGACTGAGCAACTGTTGCATCTAGACTCACCAGCAAGCGATTTTGTTGGGCAAGTTGGCATTCGTGCCACTCTTCAAGCGAAATACCGAGAACTTTAGCAACTTCGTGTTCTCTGGGAGAACGACCTAATTTGATTGATAATTCTTTACGTAATGCTTTGCCTTTGGTGTAAAGTTCTTGCCAGCGACGAGGAATGCGCATGACATGACCTTTATCGCGCAAGTAGTGGAGAATTTCACCTCTGATGTAGGGAATAGCAAAGGAACTGAACGCACAACCTTGTTGGGGATTAAAACGTTCGATCGCGCGAATCAACCCAATAAAGCCGATTTGCATTAAGTCTTCGTAGGATTCGGTACATTGCTTGCTCAGACGGTGTGCTACTTGGCGTACCAATCCGGCGTTGAGTTCTACTAGTCGGTTGCGAAGTGGTAGGGAAGGGTTACGAGAGTAGGCGCTTAAAAGTTCGATATTGCGAAGGGTAGAGGTTTGAGTAGTCATTGGTTGGACGCAGCAATTAATTGATTGAACTGATCTTATTGTCCGCATCTAACCCTTTAAATACTATCGGCATTTTACTGAATTATTGAAAACCCAATTTTGCCATCTACGTGTTTATACAGAGATAATGCCCGAAAGCTTTATTCTTTCATTAAGCTTTTTTAAACAAAATGTAAACACGAACAGATATTACACGACAGAGCGGATCGATTTCAGTATTCTCGATTAACTCAGGTTGTTTTGGATACGGATTTTTGTATTTAGACAACCTACTAGGCAGTAATGTTCTGCCTAACAAGTCCAGCATTCATTCTATCTAAAAGGAGATGTCTATTTGTTCGTGCGTTATTTCTGCGCAACTGCATACAAGACATCGACCTCCAGCGAACAGATTTTCTGGGTCTTTATGAATTGCAGATTGGCTTGTCGGACACGTTCTCTTGCTGTGGGAGTCAGTTGGTCGATCGTACCTCTGAGTCCGCCACCTAAAATCATTGTCCACCAATCTTCTTCAGAAGCTAGTTTATGAGTTCCTGCTTCAGCAACAACTTCCACATTGGTTGCACCACCCGCTTCTAGTAGTGTTTTTAAGGAGAAGGGATCGTTAATCCGATCCCACGGCGTAAATTTCTTACACAAATCTGGACGTTCGGCTTCAATCGCATTCCAGAAAATTTGATTGGCAGGTTCAAACACCTTCTCTCCCCAGGAAGTAATGGCTAGTTTTCCACCGGGTCGAACCATTCGCCAAAGTTCTCGAACGGCTGTTACCAGATCTGGAACAAAGAAAATCCCAAAAACACAAACAACCGCGTCAAAACTTTCGTTGGGTAAACCTAGATTTTCAAAGTCTCCAGAACGAAACTCAATATTTTCAAGACCTTGCTGCTGTGACTTGTTACGTGCCAGTTTTAACAGAGATTCGGCAAGATCTATCCCCAATACCTGTCCAGTAGAACCTACACCGATCGCGGCTGGAATGGCAGATGCACCAGTTCCACAACAAACATCCAAAACACGCTCTCCCGAACGAAGCGAGAGTCTATCGATGGTTTGTTGCCCAAAGCGATTCCAGAAACATAATGCTGGATCGTCAAAGCGATCCGATGCAGCATTAAAAATTGCTTCTGTCTTCACGATTATCTCTTCTTTGCTAATCATAATAGTCACTTAGGCTTTTGAGTATAGACAAAATATTAGCAATCTGTATTGCTATTTCTGGTAAATGTGTTACCTTCCAAAAAGTAATTGCCAACCCACGATCGCGATCGCTAGATCGGCCAAAATATGACTGATGTAACTCGACCAAATCGAACGATAAGTTAAGTAGCACCACGACCAAATTACACCGCCGACGAATACGCCCAAGGAACCCACCAATACAACTCGCCAATCGACGTAAGCAGCTAAACCGATGATGTGATGGAGGGTGAATAGCAGTGCAGATAAAAATATAGCCCTAATTCCTGGAATGATGATTGCGCATTGGCTAGCGATAAACCAACGCCAGATATACTCTTCAAATAAAGAGTTAACGAATGAAAAATAAATCGCCCCTACTAAATAAATACTTGCATTTCCAGTTCCGGCTTGTTGCGCCCTCATTCTAATACTCTCAAGATCGATCCAACTTCGACCGACAAACCAATAGGCTGCCAAAATTGCGCCGAACATCAGCAGTCCTAAAATCGTTCCTGCTAATAACTCTTTCGATTTTGGGGGCGAGATCTTTATCGTGCTGCGATCGCCCTTGGCGCTGCCCGGAGGGCGATCGCTCCAAATGTACCAAACTAACGGCACTGCCAACATCAACAAATGACAGAAAAAATAGATTGTCTTTCCAAGTATGCCTGGGGCGATATGCAACGACATGACCGTCCCAAAACTAGAAGCAACTACGATTATAATGACGGGGAATAGGAGATTGTGTCGGGTGCGAGTAGCGAGCATAAAGATATCTTTGAGGCAATAATCTTTAGGCTAACAACATACTCAAGCAACAAAACTCTCTCTTATGCCACTTTTTAAAAGTTATGAGAGATGTTGCCGTTTTGTAAAAGAAATTGTTTTAAGAATTCATACTTCTACGATCTAGTTCCTTTTTTCCCATTAATCCACAGTCAATTATTGACTGAATTTCTTGTCTCCAAAAGTGCTTCCCAGACAATTTCGATATCTTTTCTTTCAGTTCGCCAGTTAGAGAGTGCGGCTCTAATTGCAGGAATCTTTCGATAAACTGTTGGCGTGAGAAAGACCTTGCCGCGATCGCGTAATACAGCCAAAAATTGCGCGATCGCATCCGATGATGTTTCCTCCCCCGATAAGGTAAAGCAAACTACATTTAAGCGAACGGGCGCTAAAAGCTTAAATTCGCTTGATAATTCGATTTTTTTGCCTAAAAATTTGGCTAATTGGCAATTATTTTCTACAATCTCTCGATAACCTTCCGCACCATAAGCCATTAAACTGAACCATGCGGGTAACGCTCTCAATCGACGCGAATTTTCTGGGGTAAGATGCACAAAATCGGGATTATCTGTCGGGAGTCCCAAGTAAGCGGCATGATTTTGAAAAACTTCTAATTGCAAATCTCTATGTTTGGTAAATTGCATTGCCGAATCGTAAGGAACGTTCAGCCACTTATGAGCGTCGATCGCGATCGAATCGGCGCTATCGAGTCCTGCTACCAAATGGCTGTATCGAGGAGAACAAGCAGCAAATCCCCCAAAAGCAGCATCGACGTGCAACCAAAAGTTAAATTCTTGCTTGAGTTGGGCAATGTCTGCTAAAGGATCGAAATCGACTGTATTCACCGTTCCTGCGTTAGCAACAACGATACAAGGCTGTTGATGACTACTCAAACATTTTTTCAGTTTTTCCAGATCGATCGCTTCTCGCTCGGATAAACAGGGGACGATGTGCAGATTATTTTTTCCCATTCCCAACATAGAAAGTGCTTTGAAAATGCACGAATGGGGAGAACCACTCAAGATTTTTATCGCAGGTAAAGCATACAATCCATCGCGCGAGACATCTATCCCCAATTGACGAGCAATCCATTGTCTGGCGATTGCCAATCCGACAAAATTCGACATGGTAGCGCCAGAGACAAATGTCCCCGAATGCACGTCCGATAAATTAAACAGTTGGCGAAGAAAATGGATGGTTTCTCGTTCGATATAGGCAGCAGTATCCTCCGACCCAAAAGCATTTTGGTCGAAAATCCCAACCAACCAATCGCCTACAATGGCAGCAGGCGTACTTCCTCCCGTTACAAAGCCAAAATAACGCGACCCGCTGCTAGCAGTAATCCCATCCTCATATTTTTGCTCGAAGACTTCTAATGCTCTCTCTGCACCAATTCCGCGATCGCTTAGGGATGCGATTTCATAGGGAGGAGGCAAAACGCTAACCGGACGTTCGTTTAAGCTTTGTAAGAATTTAAGGGCGCGATCGCGCGTTTTATCTAAAAGGCGATCGATCTTGCTTGCATCTTCTGCTAATCGTTCGTTCATATCTTAAATCTGAGCCAACGATCGCAGCAAGCGGCTTTTATCCCATCCCTTCTGATTTAATAACAACCAAGATTGAATTAAATCGGGGCCTTGCAACGCTCCCATCAAAGCTGCTCTCAGCGATTTCATGATTAGTCCTTTTTTGACGTTCTGAGCCTTCATCACGCGATCGATGATGGCTTTTGCCTCTGCTTCGTCTAAGTTCCTTGAAATGGCTTCTAGGACGGCTTGAATGAGTTCTTTAACGCCTGCTAGTTTCAACTGAGCGATCGCGTCGTCGGTATATTCAACCGATTCTCCAAACAGTAAATGACTTTCTTTCGCTGCATCTGTCAATCTCGTCAAAGAAGGCCCGATTAACGCCGCAAGCTGCTCTAACCAAGCGCGATCGCCCTCTAAATCAACTTGATAGCCCGCTTCTTGCCAGTAAGGAATCAATAATTCAACCAACTTCTCGGCTGGCATTTTATGCAAGTATTGACTGTTAATCCAATCGAGTTTATCCCAGTCAAATTTTGCCCTGCTTGATTAACTCTTTCTAACCCAAATTTTTCTGCGGCTTCGGCGAGGGTAAAAATCTCTTGGGTGGAGTCTGGCGGAGTCCATCCGAGCAAAGCCATATAATTTGCCATTGCTTCGGGTAAAAATCCCATCTTCCTAAACTCATCGATAGAAGTTACGCCATCTCGTTTGGATAGTTTGCGTCCTTCTTGACTTAAAATAAGCGGCGTATGAGCAAATTCTGGCACATTCGCGCCCAATGCTTCGTATAACAAAATCTGTTTTGCTGTATTGGCAATATGGTCTTCGCCTCGGATGACGTGAGTAATCTGCATATCGATGTCATCCACGACGACCGCTAGGTTATACAATGGCTGTCCGAATTCTTGACCTTCGGTTTCTGCGGCGCGAGCAACTACCATATCGCCGCCGAGATCGCTTCCTTTCCAGACTACTTCACCCCGCACTAAATCGTTCCAAACAATCTCGCGAGCGTCGTCAATTTTAAAGCGAATGACGGGTTTTCTCCCTTGGGCTTCGTAAGCGGCTTGTTGTTCGGCGCTTAAGTCGCGATCGCGGTTATCGTAACGAGGTGCTTGATTTTTGGCTTTTTGCTTTTCCCGCATCTGTTCTAATTCTTCGGGGCTAGTATAACTGCGATAAGCAACGCCTCTATCCAACAATGTTTGAATCGCTTTACAATAAAAATCGATACGTTGCGTTTGAAAAAACGGGCCTTCATCCCAATCCAGTCCCAACCAAGTCAGTCCCGATTGAATATTGTCAGTATATTCGGGTCGCGATCGCTCCTTATCCGTATCTTCTATCCGTAAAATGAACTTTCCGCCTTGATGGCGGGCAAATAACCAATTAAATACTGCTGTTCTGGCTGTTCCGATGTGTAAATTTCCGGTTGGACTGGGTGCGAGGCGAACTCTGACGGTCACGGGATACCCCTTTTTAAACGACTTTGATACTTGATTTGCAGTTCTTTATTCTAGCCCAATGACTGCTCGATTTCGTTTTGACATAAAACTGTTAAAATAATATATTGTTTATTTTTTAAACAATATGATAAATTAACAATGTCAGAACTTACACAAGAATCCGGTTTTCGATCGCATCTTTCGTAAGTCCTGAATGTATTCCTCAAAAACAAGTGATAGCTTAGATATGATGTCGTTCCATTCCGTGCTTGAAGAAACACGCCGCCAATCGCTCTACGTTTATCCCATTTCATCCAGCCCTATCGGGATGGACGGGAGTATTATTAGTCAAAGCCGCCGATGAAATCCGCAACGCATTCGGCGATCGCTTGGCTGCATTGGGTATTGGAACAAAGCATTTTGGCATTCTCTTTACCCTCGATCGCCAAGGAGCTATTTCGCAAGTCGAACTAGGGCAACATATGAGAATCGATCGCGCCCCGATGGTGCAACATATCGATCTCCTAGAAGGACTTGGGTTAGTTGAGAGAACGAATCATCCGCGCGATCGTCGCGCTCATGCCATTTTGTTAACAGAAAAAGGACGAAAGGTTTTAGCAGAAGCGACCGAAATAGCTCGTCAAATAGAAACCGAGTTTTTTGCCCCTCTATCGATAGAACAGCACCAACAGTTGAATAGTTTGCTCAATCAGCTAATGGCATCTCATTTTATTTAGGAATTTCTTTGTTGTTAATCTCTTAGCGATTAATAACAAGTCGCGCATACTTGTCGTTTGCGCGATCGAGATGCTCGCACTATGTGTATTTACTTAACTTTATAGGAAATTATTTTTTGATGCTGCTATCAAAAAGCTACAAATATCTCTCTAGGGCGCACGCCATGCGCCCCTACTCCCAATCTAAAAAGAAACGATATTATCTAATTTGGATCGGTTCGATCGCCTTCAGAATTCCGTCAAAAGATTCATGAATTTATTGCTTAAAACCCACTTAAATTGAGATTTGGTATTTGAGCGAGTTTTTAAGGTAGCAATTTCACTCGAATTGTTACATAATTTAACATCGTATCTAATTTTCGACTCAAGAGCGGGCACAACTCAATCCCTGGATTAGTCAAAAGAATACATGAATCAACCATCACCCTCAAATTCTTCTTTTACTCCTATCTCTCGACGAACGGCATTAAAATTACTAAGTGTAGGAACGGTTGGAGGATTAGTAGGATATAGCCGTTTCAGTAAGCCTCAACCCACAGTTTTTATACGAGATACCCTAACCCTTCCTTATCGAATCGATCGCCCGAAGACAGTAGTAGTAGTAGGGGCGGGATTAGCGGGATTAGCTTGTGCTTATGAATTGAGTCAGCGAGGATTCGCCGTCACTTTGTTAGAGAAATCGCCCAATTTAGGGGGAAAAATCGCCAGTTGGAAAATTAACGTCGGCGAAGAAGAATTTATGATGGAACATGGATTCCACGGTTTTTTCCCGCAGTATTACAATCTCAAAAGTCTGGTTCGAGAACTCGAAATTGCAGATAATTTTAAATCTTTAGAATATTATTCTTTGGTTTTTCGGACGAAAGATAAGTACGATCCAGAAGTATTTCGTCCCAGTCATTCGGCTTTTCCATGGAATATCGTTGATTTGGCGATCGCGTCTCCCAATCGATTGCGCTGGGGAATTAATTTAACCAAACCCGCTCACTGGCAAGTATTTCGAGCGATCGCAGGGTTTCAAATTCCCAAAAGTTTCAATCGCCTCGATAGTATTTCTGTCGCAGATTGGGCGCAAAAAGATTTTCCTCAAGGGTTGTACGATTTATATTTCCTTCCTTTCGCGAAATCGAGTCTCAATGCACCCGATACCTTGAGTACCGGAGAGTTATTACAGTTTTTCCATTTTTACTTTTTTGGCAATCCAGAAGGACTCGCGTTCAATGGAACTAAAGACGATATGGGCACAAGTTTAGTGCAACCCATCGCCAACGCGATCGCCAATAACGGAGGCAAAATCGTCACCGAAGCAACCGTTAGCGAGATTCAGTGTAAAGATGGCAAGATAGATGCGATCGCGTATCAACAGGGCGATACGCATACCAATGTCCCCTTTTGGATAGAACGCAATCCCGTTTTGAAAGACGAAAAATTAGAATATTATGGGGCGGGCGATCGCGTTTTTGCCGCAAAACCTGGTAGCGATGAGGCGATTTCTCTGTCTTGCACCCATCAAGGTTGCACGGTAGGCAGACAAGAAGATGGTAAGTTCCTTTGTCCCTGTCACGGCGCATTATACGACGAGCGTGGGAAAGTAGTACGAGGCCCAGCAAAGCGAGATTTACCGCGTTTTAATATCGTCAATCGACAAGAAGAATCGGTGCAATTAGTCGCAACTTCGCCAATTTTGTCCGCCATGGCGGACAAAATTCAGGCAGATTATTATGTCATCGCTACCGATGTTCCTGGGGCAAAACATTTGTGCGAGTTGATGACGGGCGAGGTGGATGCAACCGTCAAACAACAGATGGAAACCTTAGCCATTGCCGATCCTTTTGCAGTGGGGCGTTTTTGGTTCGATCGCGATTTTGAATGGGAACACAGCAATTTTGCGTCCCTATCCGGTTACAAACTCACCGATAGCATCACCCTTTATCACCGCATTCAAGAACAATTCATCGATTGGGCAAAACGCACGGGAGGAAGCGTGGTAGAGTTACACGCTTACTGCTACAAAGAAAAAGAATTCCCCACCCAAGAAGCTTTATTAACCACCTTCGAGCAAGAATTGTACGAAATCGTGCCCGAACTCGCCGAAGCTAAGGTTTTGCATCGCGAATTAGTCAATCAAAAGAATTTTTCAGGTTATCCGCCCAATAGCTATCGCGAGCGCCCAGAAACGGAAAGTAATATTTCTAATTTAATCTTTGCTGGCGATTGGGTGAAAATGCCTTTTCCTTGCGGATTAATGGAACGCGCGGTCAGTAGCGGATTGCTTGCCGCAAATACAATTCTCCATCGAGAAGGATTGCAGCGAAGAACTTTACTATCGGTAACGCCAGAAGGGTTGTTAAAAATCTAATTAAAGGTTTAGATTAATCAATAATTCCTAAAAAGTTCGCCTAATTGTTAAATTAAGTAAAAATATCTTGACAGTATTATTAAGTCCTAACCAATTAGACAAGACTAATTAAGGTTCTCGAAAACTCAAGTGAAAGAACTATCTTGGCTCGATCGCATTCAATCTTCAGATCGTCCTTTAATTGGAGAGAAAGCTTTTTCTTTGGGTCAGTTAGGGCAAAAAGGTTATCCGATTTTGCCTGGATTTATTATTGATTCAAAGTTTTTTCGAGAGTTTATTGAAACTTGCTCGAATAAAGCTTCGATATTAACCGATCTTCCTTATTCATCCCTTAATTTCGATCCAGACAATTACTTAACTCTCCAAAAAGTCGCCAAGCAAAGCCGTCAGGAAATCCTGAGTGCAACGTTACCCGCCGAATGGGGAGCGCTATTTTTAGATGCGGCTCGACAATTAAAGTCTCCAACGCTGATCTTAAGAGTTTCCCTCTCACTTCCTTCATCGCTCCCGCCGCAGTTGTCTGGATTATTGTCTTCTCAAATTTGTTGGTGCGATCCAGAATCATTAGAATTAGCCATCAAGCAGACATGGGCGGAATTATTTAGCGCCAAAGTTTATTTACTGGCGGCGAATGGGGATTGGGATTGAGAAAATTAGATTTGCAATTCTCGTACAGCCAATTAGTAACGCGATCGCATCGGGAACGCTGCAAATCCACTCAGAGAATTTATTAATTCAATCAACTTTTGGCTTGGGATACAGTCTGATAAAAGGAGACATTGCTCCCGATTTCTATCAAATTCAACGAGCGACTAAAAAAATAGAAACTCAAAAACTGGGCAACAAAATTCGCGCCTATCGTCTGCGAGAGCAACAAACTCCTGGGGAAGGCGATTGTTTGGAAACTTATTTATTAAGCGCCAACGAACAAGAAAGCTACTCGCTCGATGAAAACTCAATCGGTCAATTAATCGCCTTAAGCGAGCGTTTAGCCCAAAAACAGCCTTCGTTTTCTGCTTTTGCGTGGACGATTTTCCCAACCTCACAACTATATATCACCCAAGGTTTCAAGGCTATTGTTCGACAAGCGCCCCCTCTTGGTTTAGCAGCAAAAACAACTCTTATGAAATCTCAACCCCTGTTAACGGGCATCTCTGCATCGGCGGGACAAGCGATTGGGAGTGCCTACGCGATTGCAGATGAAGACTATCTCAGTGCCATGCCAACGGGAAGTATTTTAATCGCCAATACAATTAATTTAAATTGGTTGCCTTGGCTCAACAAGCAGCAGGAATAGTTGTCGAAAAGGGAAGTCTCACCAGTCATGCTGCTATTATCGCCAGAGAACTAAAGATTCCTGCTATTGTCGGCGCAACTAACGCAACAAAACTCATTCACACTGGAGAATCGTTATTTTTAGATGCAAATAAGGGAGAAGTTCATCGTCAGAATTCGGAAGGCGGAAATCATAGAGACGCGAAATTTCGCGTCTGTACAGAAGTCGGAAGTAAATATTCCCCGTTATCTCTCTCATCTTCCCAAACTGTTATAGCAACTCAGTTGCTAGTTAATCTCTCTGTGCCAAGCGCGATCTCCCAAGCGGCTGCTTTGCCCGTTGATGGGTTGGGTTTGTTACGATCCGAATGGATGCTATCGGAGTTGCTCGCCCAAAAACCGTTAGAGGAATGGCTAGAAGAATCGCAACAGGCGCTCTTAATCGAAGAATTAAGTCAATTAATCGGTCAATTTGCCAGAGGATTTGCACCGCGACCCGTATTTTATCGATCCGTCGATTGGAGAGCGTTTGCAGTAGAACAACGAGGCACTTACGACTATCAATTGAATCCGACCTTATTCAAATTAGAATTGCAAGCGTTAAAACAAGTCATTAAGGCTGGCTCGACCAATGTTAATTTAATTTTGCCGTTTGTTCGTACCGTAGAAGAATTTAGCTTCTGTCGCCATCTCGTCGAGAAAGCGCGATTACTCGAACAAAATACCTTTCAGTTGTGGATTATGGCCGAAGTCCCCTCAGTCATTTTTTTGCTACCGCAATTCGTGCAAGCAGGCGTTCGAGGAATTGCGATCGGGACTAACGATCTGACCCAATTGCTCTTGGGAGTCGATCGCGAACAAGCCATATTTTCCACGCAATTAAATGCCTGTCATCCGGCCATGTTAGCCGCGATCGAACAGTTAATTCAAGGGGCAAAAAAGCCGGAATTCCCTGTTCGATTTGCTCTAGCGCGCCCCGCCCAATATCCCGAACTCG
>JAAUUT010000148.1 GCA_012031035.1 Candidatus Altimarinota bacterium
AATCTTCGTTTAATCATTCAACCCACTATTTATTGTGGTTAATTTTTCCTTGGCTAGATGTTTTCCCTCACGTCGTTTATTGCTGGGATTTCATCAGCTTATTGAGAGCATGAATCAATTTCAACCCTTTTATTCTTTCTGGGTAAACTAACTTATTTATTATGAATTGATTTCGGAGAGTGACAAAAGAGGGTTACAAAAGAGATTGCTTCGTTCTTTCAAAAACATTCTCCCGATTGGGAAAATTTGCTTAATATTGCCGAGCGACAAAAGGGCTGCATCGTGGCAATTTGTAATCTGACTGATTGCATAGAAATGGACGATTCTCTTATTGCCCAACAACCATTCCTAGAATTGATTTTTGGGGATTGGCAAGTTGGTAGATATGCCTGGAAACTTGCCAATATTCAATCTGTTAATGCGATTCCTTTTTCTGGGGGACAAGGATTAAAAGAAGTTCCCTGTGAAATTCTTAAACAGATTAATTATGCCTAAACTACCCGACGATTACGAAATCAACGAGAGGGGCAATTATGACGACGAAGAAGTCGAAGATAATTTCTTCCGTGATAACGATGAACCTGACTACGATGCGGACAAATATGCGGCTTATCTGTGGGCACACCAATTAATATCGGGAGAATTAGGAGATTGGGTAGTCTTGCATAGCCAAACAACTGGACTGCACAGCACAGCCGAAATTGTCGATCTGGCTATTCTTTCCAAATACCGTTCGCCTTTAATTAATACCTTGGTACGTCCAGGTGTCGCCATTCCATCTGATGCCACAAGATTTCATGGGATTACAGATGCGATGGTCAAAAATGCGCCTACTTGGGAGGAGATTGATCTGACCGTAGGGGAGGCTCTCGCTGACAAAAATGTTGTCATGTACAACGCCGCATTCAACTCGGCTCGCCTGGATTATATGTGCAATTTGTTTCCAGGTTCCGACGAACGAATTTTTGATCGCAGCGGTCATTGTGCTATGCACCACTACGCCAAATATTGTGGCGACTGGGATACTTACTACAAGAACTACCGATGGCAGAAATTACCAGTTGGCTCAAATAGAGCATTAGACGGCGCGATCGCCATTTACGATCTAATCAAACAAATGGCACAGCCGCTACAAAGCAAGGTGCGATACGTAGGGGATCTGTTTCCGCCCGTACAGTTGGGATGTCGGTGGAAGCGTTGGGGATTCTTGCAGCTTGTACGAGACTGGAACGTTAGATGGCAAATGCCGATTGTTTATCCAAGATTTGAGGTAATGCACCGCAATCTCCGTTGTGTTGAGGATTTTTCTCCATTACTTTGATTAAAAGCTAGAATAATATGACCACAGAATGACCACTTTTATTCCGATGAAAACTGTAGGGATACGCGAATTTAGAGACAAAGCTACTCATTACTTAGCTAGTGGTGAAATCTTAGCACTCAAGCGTCATGGAAAAGTAATAGGTTTTTACATTCCCGTCTCGCAATCAGATGAACTCGAAGTCCAACAAGCTATTAAACAACTTTCAGTAACGGTAGAAGCGGCATTAGCTGAAAGTGGACTTACTGAAGAGGAACTAAGCCAAGCTCTTAACCTATCGCGTCCAGGGTAAAATGCGCCTAGTTGTTGATGCTAATATCCTTGTAGGAGAACTTATCAGGGCGCGAGGACGAGAATTAATTGCCCGTCCCCAATTGGAATTGTATATAGCCGAAAGTGCTTGGGAAGAGGCTTGCAATGAATTGAACAAGCGAATAACGGCGATGATACAAAAAGGGGTTTTTTCTCAAGAAGTTGGGCAAAATCTTTTATCGTCTGCGATCGCACTAGCTGAAGCTAGAGTATTGCTAGTTCCTCACGAGGTTTATGCCGACTACGAAACCGTTGCTCTCTCTCGTATTCCCCGCGACCCGAATGATTGGTCTACTGTTGCCCTTGCATTAGTGCTAGATGCGGGAATTTGGACGAACGACAATGATTTTCTTGGGTGCGGTTTGCCTACTTGGACAACTGAAACTCTGCTTGCTCATTTAGCTAATGAGGCATAACGCGATCGCCACCTCTCAAATCCCCTCTACAACTACGACTCCGCAACAACCACCGCATCTATCACCTCTCCTCGCTCGTTGAAACGATAGTAAACTTTGGCTGTCTCATCGTCAACAACTTCTCCCTTGTTAGTTAAATACCTAACCCAGTCTCGTTCTGCTTCGTCTATTTCTTGCTCGGTAGGGAATCTTCCCATGTTTCGGTAGAACTCAGCGATGTACTTTTGGGCAAATGTCCAGGGGGTTTGTGAGTGCATTGGTTTTCCTAAATCTCTTCTTTCTTTGGGGAGCGATCGCTATCGTCTAATTCTCCACTATGGAGTGCCTGTTTTACTATCTCTTCACAAATAACCTCTATCAAATTCGATAGCGAGCGCTTACGAATCTTAGCTAACCGCTCCAAATCGGTTTTCAAGTTTTCCTCTACATAAAGCGATATTCGCTTTTTATCTGTCACCACTTATGACGCTACCTTAACAACCTTTTTGCACTTTATCGCAGTTAGAGTAAAGTAAGGTAGCGCTATTATAGTTTGTATTAAAGTTAAATTAGCGTTACTATACACAAAGTCTAAACAATCACAGGGAGAGAAACCAAATCTCAGCAACTTTGTGTGGGATTGAAAATAATCTCTGTGGCAACTAACAACAAAGGAGGGCTGATGTCTTGCACCAGTTTCTAAAATCTTCGGCTAACAACAAGGGCAATTGCAACGGCTTTCTACCATACACGAGCAGTACTTAGTAGTTGACTCTCGTAAATGTCTCGCGCCCTGGGTTGAGCCAAGCAATAGACACGGCGAACGGGCAACCAGAAACACTTTCTTTTCCCATCCGCCCCACGCCCTTTGGCGATCAGCTTAAATACTTGTGTTTTTCCTACTACTTTCGATTTTGTGCAGAAAAGATACGAATGATAAGGAGTCAACGTATACAGTGCGATCTCGATCGGGATTTGCATGGATACCACATAGTAGACTTTGGGCAACCACAAAAGGGCTACGAAATTTAGCTTTTCTCCTACAAGCGAGATCGCTTTTCTACACTGATAAAACTTATGAAAATTTGAGAATTTTTATGATGACCAGAAACCTCAATGAAATAAACGTTTTAGAAGAAGAATTAATCCTCGATATAATTCTTGTTTTTCGCAATCGTAATAACGACGATGAGGCTTCTATTGAAAGAATGCCTAGATGGACTGTAACTTTAGTTGAGGGAGAAGAAACAATTCAGATTTCTGGAGATTTAGGGATCGTTACTAGCGCTTTAGTAGAAAGATTTAGAGATTTGGCGGCGAATTCAGTAAGTCAACCCGTTCGCATCAATTTGCAGCAAATTAGAAGTTAATTATTTTTCTCAAACTTTATCTGGAAGTCTTACAATAAATTGCGTCATCCCTGTTTTTCTTTCCCACCAAATTTGACCTCCATTCTTTGTAACAAGGTCATAAACAATATGAAGTCCTAATCCTACTCCTTTCCCTGGTGTTTTAGTAGTTTCAAATGGGTTATAAATCACATTAGCTAGTTCAGCAGATATCCCCTCACCATTATCTTGAACGACTAATTCTATTAACTGTTTATTGATTAGTTTAGTAGCTATTTTAATTTTAGCTTCAAAGTTTACATTTTTCTTTTTCTTGTCTAATACAGCATCGCAAGCATTGCTAACTAAATTAATTACTATTTATTGAGTTCTTCAGGAATCATCCTTTTTCTTGAATCGATAGGTCATAATCAGTTTCTAAATTGATAGCAATGTTCTTTTCTTGAGAACATTTTACGGCAATGACTTCTTTAGTATTTAGCTCAACTAGCTTGTTAATATCTATCGGAACAAAATTCTGCTCTTCTCGCTTGAAGTTAGGGAATAATTCATCAGCAATTTTTTTAATTCTTAAATTATTTCTGGATATTCGCTGTAAGTATTCTCTAAAAAACTCGATTTGAGTTTCAAGATTTACAAGGAATTCCGAAGAGAGTTTTGTTGATTGTTTTTCCAACTCTTTTCTAATTTCTTCTAAAGACTCAAAAGATAAGTCTAAAAAATAAACAATTGATTGAACAGGAGTTCTTAGCTCGTGTCCTGCGTCCTCTGCTACTTTAACTAATTCTAATTGCTTTTTCTCAAAAACTAATCGATCTTGCAATCTTTCTAATTCTTGATTTTTCTCCCATAAAATCAATCCTGAAAAAAGAGTTGACGTTCCGACCATCGAAAGAACTGAAGGGACAAAAGGCAACCACCAGCCTTGTAGAAAAGCTAAAAAGCTCCCATAATACAAAGTTAATACTAATATGATGACAATTCCAAATACAATCGAAAATAAAATTAGATAATTTTTAATACCGCGTACTTTCCAAACCGCTACAGCCGTTCCCAGTCCCCAGATGAAAATAAATACATATTCAACCGCATCGGGAATTACTTTAATAGTCGGTCGAGAGTCTAATACAGCACCCAGAAGATCGCTGGCAAAATTAGCTTGAACTTCTACCCCATGTATCAGTTTTGGGGGATTATTGAGAGAATGACTAAAAGGCGTATAAAATTCATCTTTGATACTAACCGCCGTCATCCCCAGCATGACAATTTTATTTTTAAATAAATTCGTCTCAATTTCTCCCGTCAAAACTTGAGAAAATGAAACTTTCTTAAAACTCTGAGTGGGAGAGCGGAAGTTAACTAAAAATTGAAAGTCCCAGACATCAAGATTTTGATAGCCACCATCGTTCGGGAGCAAGGGATACAAAGAAACTTTTCCTATCTGCGTTCCCACTTCATCAGGTGTAAGTGTTGGATTAATCCCATAGGCTTCTAAATACGAAATTGCTAGTTGACTTCCTAAGCTGTGAAAGATTACGCCATCTTTCGTTCGCGTTATGGCAAAAAATCCTCGTCGCAACACTCCATCGCTATCTACTGCGACATCGACGCTAGCAATTTGTTTCCTGTTAGCGAGTTCAGGAGGCGGTGCGATCGTATCGCCTTTTTCTCCAACAACTTTTTCAACGCTAATGAGATTGGGAGTCGTAGCAAAAACCTCGTTTAGTTCTTCGATTCCTTCCCTAACTGGACGATCTCTAACGATATTTAATCCAATAACTTTAGGGTTGCCTGCTTTAATTTTCGATATGACTCGTGCTAAGTCGCGATCGCTAATCGGATGTCCGTATTTCCTGATATCTCTTTCGTCCATCCCTACGATTACAATTTTCTCATCAATGGGTTCGATAGGACGAAGCTGGAAAAACCAATCGTAAGCCATCCACTCAAATGGCTGCAACCACCCAAGCGAACGGAAAACAAAAACAATTGCCAATGGAATCGAACAAAGGCAAAGTATTCTGCAAGTTTTTAGTAATTTTGTTCTTTTTTCCACAAATTGAGGCGAGCGCTATTCATATTCTTTCCTATTTTTACCGCCTTTTTGATTTTTATTCAACATTAAGTCAACGCTTTGAAGGCGAGTTTTTGATTCCTTCCTTTTGATTTATCAACTCTTGCAACAATAACTTATTATTTTGCACCATAGCGATCGCATCGTACCAAATTCCGTTGGCTGCATAAACAAAGCTTCGTTCTTGAGAAGAAGACGCTTTGTTTAATCGTGCTATCAAATTGGAGTCGGGAACGACTCTTTGGATAAAAGCTTGAGCGGCAGGATTTTCTGAAGGGCGGACTCGATTACAAATCAAGACAATCGACCAAATATACTCTTTATTGGTTTCTAGCTCGACTCCTGGCGGTAACGCTACTTTTTTTACTCCTGGTGTATCGACAGACAACGGTTGTTCTACAAGCGGTTTTCGTCCGTCTATTGCGGCTACTACAAGCTTGACCCGAACCGGACTCTTTTTTACTAGCTCAAATAACAAAGTTGGTCGCGCCGATACCGTTAACCCCACATGAGTGCTAGGTGCTAGAGGTTTGACTAATCCAGCTAGATTTTGAGGGCAGCCTCGCGACGTACTCGCCCCTGTTTCAGGAGGCTTTTCACTCCTTGGAGTTCGAGGAATGTAAGTAATCCTTGATTGAGCGATTACGCTCCGCGTAGCGGCTCTTCCGATCGCCCCAGGGACTGATACGATACTGGCTAACACCAATCCGCTCAAAGAAACTATTGTTATTTTTTCTAACATTGTTAAAGATGTAACTGATAAAAATGACAAAACCGTCGATGATTTTTTTATGGTTTTGTCAGTGATTATTAAGGTAATTTTAAAAGGGAATTAATAATAAATTCAACTAAAAAACCTTAAGATTGTGAAAAAAGTAAAGTACTTATTAACTTTATTTATTGGTGGATTAGTTTTTTGCTTTTTTGTTAATCTTTGTGACTCATCTGGATTGGCAGCAATAACCGCCCAACGCATTCTTCAAAATCAAGTTCAAGCATACAATTATTATTGGCAGGGAAATTACCCGGCTGCCATTGCGATTTGGGAAAGATTATTAAGTTCGGAAAAAGCCGAGCCAAAAATTGCTCAAATTCACAGTTATTTAGGCGTAGCTTACCGACAAGCTCAACAATTTGGCGCGTCAGTTCGACACTTTCAAGAAGCTATAAAAATTTATCGCTCATTATCGCCAGAAAAAGAACAATTAGCCGAAGTTTTAGGAGAAATTGCCCGAACTTTTAACGAACTAGGACAAAGCGATCGCGCCATCCCCGTCTTAGAAGAAGCGATCTCGCTCGTACCCGACAACGTAGAGCTAAAAGCATTAGCTTATCGGTCGTTGGGAACGGCGTATTGGTTGGAGGGCAATCTTGACGGAGCGGTAGAAGCTGCGGTTACGGGTCGGAATCTAGCGACGATATCGGGACGCGCTATTGAGATGGTTCCAGCTTTTAACGATTTAACTAATATTCTGCTTTCTCGCTCGAAATGGTACGAGCAACAAGCACGAGAAGTCGAAGTAGAAGGCGATGACACAGAAAGGAATCGCCTCGATTTTTTGGCAGAGCAAGACCGCATTGCAGCAATAGAAACGGCAACTCGCGCGGTTGACGTTAGTCAAGGAAGTACAAATCTATCCACGGTAAGGGCAATGCTCGATTTAAGCGAGTTAGGAAAAACAGGCTATAGCAAGAGCGCCCTGACCATTCTAGAAAAACTCCCCCCGTCTCGTACCAAAGCCGAATTGCTAATGAGGCTGGCATTAGACAACATTCCCCTTCTCGAAGAGGCGATCGCCATCTCAGAAACGATTGGGGCAAAACGCACTCAATCGTTTGCCTTAGAGCAATTGGGGCAAGTTTACGAATCATCGGGTCGGTATCGCCAAGCGCTCGATGCTACCGAATCAGGACTGTGGATCGCCGGACAAATTGGCGCAAACGATAGTTTATATCGCCTGCAATGGCTTAGGGCGAGGATTAGAGCGCAAACCGGACAGAAAGAAAAAGCGATTGCCGCTTACCGTAGTGCGATCTCTACTCTGCAAAAACTGCGTTCTGAGGTTGCCAGTGCTTCGCCCGACGTTCAATTGGATGCAAAAACGGAAGTTGAACCCGTCTACCGAGAATTACTATCTTTACTGCTAGCAGACGCTTCTAGTCCTAAAATATTGCACGATTCTATAGACATCGTGCGTCAGCTTCAATTTTCCCAATTGCAGAGTTTCTTTGGGGATGCCTGTTTGGAGTTGAGACAAGCTTTAACTAATTCTCAAAGTTCATCACCAAAGACTAACGCCGCGATCGTTCATACGATTCTATTGAACGATTCGAGTTATGTAATCTTAGAGCTTCCCGATGGTACGATTCGTGCTTATGAGATCGCAACCTCTACCGAACAATTGCGACAGATGATTCAAAGGTGGCGATCTCAATTAGAGGATACAAAAAGAGTTCCGCTAGGCTATCGAGAACTATCCGAAAAGCTCTACAATTTACTGATTCGCCCAATAGAATCCGACTTGGTAAAAGATCGAGTAGGAGAACTAGTTTTCGTTAATGATGGCTTGTTGCGTAACGTTCCGCCTGCGGCTCTCCACGATGGCAAACAGTTTTTGATTGAGAAATATCCCATTTCAATATCATTGGGATTAAATCTAAAAACTCCCGTATCTAAAGGCGAAAACCGAGGCGCTTCTATATTTGGGTTGAGCGTTGCGGTAGTAGATTCTGAGTTAGATAAAGAGTTTCCCCCACTTCCTTATGTCGTCCCCGAAACGCAGGAAGTGTTAAAGATTGTAGGGGGCGATCGCTACCTCGACAAGAGTTTTACCGCGACCAATTTTGCGGCTGAGATCCAAAAAGATTATCCCATTGTCCATATAGCAACGCATGGGGAATTTGCAGGTAGACTCGAATCGACCTTCTTACGCGCTTATGACGAACGCATTACTTTAAGACAGTTAGAAGAAGTTTTAGCTCGAAGAAAGGAACCCATCGCTTTATTAACGCTCAGTGCTTGCTCTACGGCGGCGGGGAACGAAAGAGCCATTCTAGGTCTTGCTGGTATTGCTTTGCGCTCTGGAGTCAAAAATGTTGTCGCGAGTCTATGGTCGGTTGATGACAAGACGACAGCCGATTTGGTGGCAAATTTTTATCGATATTTGGAGGAAGGGATGAATGAGGCACAAGCCCT
Source organism: Candidatus Altimarinota bacterium (assembly GCA_012031035.1). Taxonomy (GTDB): domain Bacteria; phylum Cyanobacteriota; class Cyanobacteriia; order Cyanobacteriales; family Microcystaceae; genus Hydrococcus. The sequence goes on from JAAUUT010000148.1 coordinate 8,648, forward strand.
TCAGAAAGCGACTATCGCTCAATTAGGGATTGTTGGAGATGTATCAAGATGGACGGCTTTTGTGGCGATCTCGAATTAGAGAGAAAGCTAGAAGTTTTTAGCCATAAAGTAGTTTACGCATCATCTTCCACTTTTTCTGGTGGATGTAGATTTGCATTTTTTAACAAACGACGTAGATTAACAATACCAGAACGATTTAAATGCAAAGCTTCAATCGTTGCCCGACCGCAAGGCGTTTTTCCTAACACAATTGTAAAATCATCACTCCAGCTAAAATGCTCGCTCCAAACCTGCTGCCGAGGATGATACAAGGCAATTTTTTCTCCCGTTTCTGGATCTAATGCCTGCATTTTTGCGTGTTTATGAGCGTTACAACCAAAACAACTCCACGCCAGATTTTCTAAAATTGTTTCTCCACCTGCTTGTCGGGGTTTAATATGCTCAACTGTAAAACTTTCAGTGGCAAATTGCTCCGAACAACGACAATACTCGCAGTAACCACGCGCTCGCACAGCTACAATACGCCTTATTGATTCTGGGGTTCGCTCTGACATTAGGCTACGCTACGTTGCTGCGTGTTGGGAAAAACTCGTTAATCAACACTTTTAGATCGATTTGACGAAGTTGAGCTAGTTCGATCAATGCTTCTGCACGTTCGACATCTTGTTGTTCGACGCGCTCGACAAACATTAGTAGCTCTTGATGTTCTGTTTGTGTAATGACTCCCATCTCATTTTGCTGACGTAGATAAGCCAATCTTTCTTGTTCGGAGATAGACAAGAGCCGTTGAATTTTTTCAACTAAAGCTGCTTCTTGGTTTGGGGATGGAGTTTTCGCTCCCTGCAAAGACTCCTGAGAAAGAGCTTCCAAAAATTCAACGGCTCTTACTAAAGATGCACCTGGTAATTGTTCGAGAAGTGCGATCGCTCTTTGACGAATTTCTGTAGGAGCCGCCATAGGAAACCTGACCTTGTTTGCTTCTAGCTTAGATTATAACCATCCTTTCGCTCTCACTACATAAACTTGACAATTGACTCCCAAGACCGCCACATCTGACCCCATTCGTGCGTATGAAAAATAATCTTGTCGTCATTTACTCCTACTACCGTTCCTTTTCAACCCGTTCTGATATTGCAGCAACAAACAGCGACCATATATGAAAAAGCACCTCGTACTACTTCAAAAGCTTACACTGCTGCACAAAAAGCATTAAAGTTTAATGAAGAATTGACATTTTCCGATGAAGAGATCGATCTTTTGTTGCCTAAAACATTACAAAAAAAAGAACAGGTAGGTTTAGTAAAAGAGCATCTGGAAGAAGTTAATATGATTGCACTAATTAACCATCTTTCATCAGACTGTATAAAAACCTTAAGTTTTATTTAACTGGAATGTCGCAAATTCATTAAATTTATTTAGAGTAATAAAAATATTTAAAAAAAGCGATCTCCTTAGCGCTAAGAAAGGAATTGACCTCAAGAAATCGCGTTACTCAACTCTCGGCAACCGAATCTCGCCCCAAAACACATACTTGTCTCCCCTTTCATCATAGAGGGCATACTTCCTCTCTACTCCCTCTAAATTAGCAATCAAATCCCCTCGCCCTTAATCGTCGTCTGGTGCTATTAGCCGACTCATCCGAACTTATCAACAATACTCGTCCTGTGACTCCTGGCGTTTCCCCGATAACTTTCTCTCCGCTCAGGACGGCATAAGCAATATCGGTTGCTAGTAACGTTTTACCTGTCTTTGCCAACGCCGCCAGTAATACGGTTTCTCCTTTGAGTGTCTATGTGTAATTTATTTTGCTTACTCACTTATTCCTGCCTGTTTAAGCTTTGTTAAGCCTGCGGTTAATTCTGCTTCTGACCACGACGACCCTTGCCAAGTAATAGCAATCAGTCCTAAAGAACGAGCCGCTTCAACACACGATTCGCCTTCTAGTCCCAGTACCCACTTGCGTTTGCCATTAGCGATAGCCTCGTCGATTCGATACGGAAGCCATTCTTGTTCTCCTTTTGACCACTTGACCTTGCCGTTAGGTTTTCGATGACACTGGCGTATGGTTTTCTCGTAACATGAGGGATGCTGAGTGTTTTTCCATTCAAATCGACTCACCCACTGCGTTTGAGAGTAGAAATACTTAGTTTCGGTAGCATGGATGGGAACGCCCTTTTCTTGCAGCCAATTAGGAACTTGATTAGGCTTGGCTTTGGGATAATCGGATGGGAGTTTTGGGAGAAATGCCAGTTCTAGATTTTCTGATGACAGTGGAATAGATTTAAAAGGTTGAGATTTCGCTTGATTTTTGTTCGGGCGGATGGGAAAAAGATATTCTCGTTCAAGTTCAAAAGCAACAATTGGGCGACCGTCAGCCGCATCTTTGAGATACTTCCAGCCTTGGGGTTCTTCTCCTGGGTTCGTTCTACCGCAGACAACCGCCTCACCGTTTTCCGCTATGTAACACCAGTCGGGTTTTTGGCACATTGGGCAGGGATTAGATTTGGTAACTTCTTTCCATTGGTTTTGAAGATTTGATGTGACGACCATTGATTTAACTCCATTTGTGGCGATCGCAATCTGGAAATCCCCGTCATGGCTGAATTAAGTTAAACTGCTTGGGGAAAATGGAAGTTGAGACAATTTATCATCTGGAAGTCTTGGTTTTCCTTAAATTAAGCAGCCTAAAGTGGCGGACGGGGATTGCCAGCTTTTTTTAGGATTTCGTTAAAAAGTTTTTGTCCGGTTATTCTCCGAGCAGTTTTTGTCTTACCCCAGTCCTGGAAGCGTATTGACGGTCTAACCAGGGCAACAAATCCCTCGATAGCTTCTGAGTCTTAACTATTGTGGGTTCAATTATCCATTGCTCCTCTTTTACGCCAATAGATTCAAGCCAATATCTGCAAGCTTTTGTGTTCTTGTGAAACCCATAGCGCTTGGCGAGGTAAGTTATGCCAACGCCATCAAAGGAAGAGATCGCCTTTCCAGATCCATCAACGGCTACTAATGTTTCTACTCTCTCGGTGCGGGTTACGATCGCATCGGGCTTGCCCATCATCAATTCTTTTGAGTGCGGCTAAACGCCGCTTCAACAAGTAAGAAAAACAAAAATGGAGAGCTTCGCTCACAAAAGAGTGAGACTTGCTCTCCAATTCCAAATAATACTTATTTCCCATCATGACATACATCGCATTAAAACCAAAGCCAGCTTCCGAGCAGCACTCTAATTGTTCTGGTTGCGCTTACTTCTGTGACTTTAACGATCCCAGGGGTGGCGGATGGTGTAGAGTCTTCAACCAATCTGCAAAAAGACACCATCAACGCACCTCTGATTGCGACTCGTCGATCAAAACTCTTGAAAGAGAAAGTAAACCAGCCTTTCTCGTCAAAGTTCAACTCACTACCGAAGCCGTTGAGGATGACGGTTATGGTTATCCGGTTCCGGTTGACGAGAAAGTTATCGATTTAGTTATCGCTCAGCCCATTCGCTCTCTAGTAGAAGCAGCGATCGCGTCTCGTGATGACTTAAAAGGTTATCGAATTGATGACTTCTGGCAACCTGAAGGTGAGTCCGAGCTTTAAAAGAAAAAAAGGGGAAAGTCAGCTACTTATTCCCCTTTTAGGTAATTCGCCACATCCTGCGTCGATCTATTAAGGAGATTAAAAAAAATGACGACTTTTACACTAATCGTTCCAGGAACAAAAGTCACTTGCTTCGACCCATTTGAACCGCCAAATGAATGGGTTGAGTTTACCATTGTCTCTGTTGACGAATTTCGAGTTGAATTGCGATCGCTCAATGGAGATCGCACTTGGGCGCACATCGATGAAATCTTCTTGCCGAACTTTCTACAGTTCACATCTGCTACAGCTTAAAGGAAATTACAAACTGGGGAAGAGATAGGTTAGCGCGACCTGTATTGGTCGATTAGTACGGGGAACCGATTCCCCTCTGGGATTTCCACCCCAGACCCTCAAGGAAAAGGCTCGTTAGAGTCCGGCTACATCCGAGTAGGTAACGAAACAGATGGAAT
>JAAUUT010000149.1 GCA_012031035.1 Candidatus Altimarinota bacterium
CATAAACAAGAACACTCGCGTATCCAAGTTATCTCGCTTGAAGTAAGGCTTGAGCGCAGTGAGTTGGAAACTCTCATGCTGCGTTCTTAGGGGAGGGGAGAGCGGCGACGCTCGAACCTTACCCGACAATATTCTTTTGATATTCTTCTAACAGATCTAATAGATTTACCTGGCATTGCATGGGTAAGAGATCTAGTAGCGGAACTTCTAATTTTCCGCCACCTAATTTGACGGGAATACTGCGAAGAATTTTTATTACTGCATCTTCGCTGAGTTCGTCATCTTCTATAAGCGAATAAACTTTTTGGGCGACAACAGTATGAAGATGTGCTTCTGACAAATAAAGATGCCATTTAGCAACATCAATGTAAACATTTTCGCCAATTTGAGCCGCGAGACTTTCGATTGCTTGAGTAGTATTAGAATTAGCCATTGGATTTAACCGAAGAATAATCTGCGATCGCTGCGATATAAATCAGATGAATTAATAAAACTACCGCCCAGATGCCTGTCAACCAAACTAGCCAAAACCATGTGGCATGGTTGATATTGTGGAAAAACCACAAACCAGAATTAATAGCCAGAAAAGCAGCTACATGAACGGCAAAGTTCATGCGGTCATCTAAGCGCCGATAAGCAGGATCTGCGCGATCGGGTTGACGAGGCCAACGAGGAGGCATACAGTTATCGTTTTTTTGAATCTATGGGTTTATTTCTCTCTATTCTCTAATTTATCTCAATATTGACCCCTCGATGTCACAGCGGGCGATCGCGCTAGTCCTCTGTTTTAACTCGTTACTCTATTTCTAGCGAGATTTATCGTCAATCAAATCTATCTTTTGGCTAGTTTTATTTGGCTTTAAAGACGAACATCTTAACGACCACTGCGATCGCAAACAAGTAGTTTAGCTTGTTTACGGCTGTCGAAAAATCGCGAAGGCAGAAGTATAACCGTGCAAAAATGTTCTATTGCCAACAGGACCTATTTCTCCGTTGCAGAAAAAGCCTCCCAACGGAATTTTATTCAAATAACGTTGAAATAGACCAGAATCAAAATTAGGTAGCCCGTAGAGGGTTTCTCCGCGTCCCAAACACGAGAACAAAAGGGCCCCTGCTGCGGAAGAAGTATTATTTTTTTGCTGCTGTTGATAAGCTTCTAAAAGTAATTCTAAATCTTCTCCTGAAGTATGAGAATCTCGCAAATGAAATTGTACTCTTTGACCGGGGCGAATGCGATCGCCTACTGCCATCGCTCCCTGTTTGGGATCGACTCCTAACAAATTGCGAATTAAAAAATCGCCTTGTCCGAGTTGAGATTTAAACTCGTCTCTAGCGATTCCAATAAATAGAGAATGCTGTGCTAACTCTTTATCTTTTTCATTTAGGGTTTCTAGCACATCTCTTAACACTTCTAGCGGCGGACGTGCCTTAGAAACTTCAATGCTTTCACCGCCGTTTTCGATCTCGCTCAACCCTAGAATAACATTGCGATCGCCCCCACTAATTTGATAGAGGTTGCCAATCGGACGGCATCCCTGTGCCACTATCGTTTCTAGAACGAGATTGCCGCTTAACGCTACGCCAACTGTTCCCTCGCGATACAATGATTGTCCTGAATGGTGGGGAGCGTGATAAAATAAAGCACTGGGAACCCCCATCATTCCTGCACTTGCTAGTCCTCCTACTGTCGTCGAACCTGGATAGGCAAAATCGAGTCCTTCGAGCAAGTCATTCACTTTTGAAGCAAACGGATCGGACAGTAAAATAAATTTTGGGGTATTCTGGGGGGAAACTCCTACTAACTCAACCCAAGTTTGGGGCGGACTATCTAAATCGGGTAAAGCTTCCGCCGAGAGGTAAAACGGATTGATTTCAACGCCAGGTAACTGCGCTACGCTAAGGCTGAGTGCGGGATTAGTTTCTATTTCAACGGCGCGATCGCAATCGCTCATTCCAATAATTCCCCCTCCTCCACAGCCAATTAAAACGGGTATGGATAGTTTTTCTAGTAGCAAGGGAATGACGCGAGGAAAATCAGTTGCATAAGCAGAAGAAACGAACAAGATCCCCAAGTCAGGATTTCCTGACAAAGATTGTTGAATTCTCTCGACAACCTCTGTAATGGCTGTTTCCAAAGAAGGACGAGTTGATAGGGCGTTTGTCCACTGCATCCGATCGCTCATGAGTTTAACGACAATGAAGGCTGCGATTGCGAAGGTTGAAAGAAGAAAAAATTCGTCGATTAAGACAGATCTTTATTCTTTTGAGTTATAGTCAAATCTTAAGACATCAAGTTCGATTCGGAACAAAACAACAGAAAACTACAAGACTGAGGGATGTATCCGTTCTGACTCAAAAGGCGGACTTTTAACTCAATCTTCGATAGAATCTGTTAACCCTTAATAATTATTTATACTGGATCGAGTTACTGACATTCGAGGAATCATGAGTAATATAAAAGACGAAATCGCAAAAGAAATCGAAAACGCTAAAGCCGTTTGTGGTGTAGAAGGATCTACTTCTGGCGAATGTGCTGCTGCTTGGGATGCCGTTGAAGAATTGCAGGCTGAAGCCGCTCATCAACGCCAACAACATCCTAAGAAAAATTCTTTGCAGCAATATTGCGACGATAATCCCGATGCGGCTGAGTGTAGAGTTTATGAAGACTAGGATAGTTGATAGGAATTAATCTATCGTTCGCAAAAGCAGTGAGAATTCTTGTCATAGGATTCCACTGCTTATTTTTTGGGAAGAATATCTTTACAATAGTTTAGGACATTTAAGCAGCAAGCAAGACGAGATGGATGAAACTTGGCTCCGACCTTTAGTATGGACAGATTATAGACTAGCGGTTATGTTTACCGTTATCGTGCCCATAATCTTACTGATTTGGGCTTTGGTTCGTCAATCTGATGCCATCTTGCGACTGCTGATTATTTACTGGCGAGTAGCAAGCTTATTGATGATTACGGTTTATTTAATGATTCCGTCTTGGTCGATTGGTTATATTACCAGTTTTGCGGCTCGCCTTCTCATTCCTATTTCTTTATGGTTTTGGGTCGATCTCAATGATGAAATTAAAGATTTACCCCAAACGTCTCTCAAATTTGCCTTGACTTCCTGGCGCTGGGCAGTAACGATTTATTCTAGTTTAGGCGCGATCGCGAGTCTTCCTTTTTTATCTTGTGCTTTTTCTAAGGGAGCCACAGAAACCCCTTTCTGTCGAGTTTGGTTAGAAGCTCCCTGGAGATTTAAAGAAATTTTTCATGCCAATTCTACGCCAGGATTCCTGGGATTTGTTGGGATGGTGGGATTAATTGTTTATACCGTTTATTTTACTTATTTTCTCTTCATTCGCTTGGGCAAGCAAGGGCGAGCGGCACTGGAACAATGAAAATAAGGGCAGCAAGCCGTTTTTTTCGATAAAACTTGGCAATTATTCAAAATTTTATCGATCGCGCCGTTGCTCGTAATACCAAAGCGGTCGTCCGTTGACGAGATCTTGTCGAAGTTTAGTCATGCCTATTTTTTCTAGCACCCGAATAGATGCTTTGTTCGGTTCGTCTACATCGGCAATAATGCGATCGCAATTCAATCTATCAAAAGCATACTTTAATACGGCTGAGACTGCTTCTGTAGCATACCCGCGTCCCCAAAATTGCGATCGCGTCCCGAAGATTAAACTAGGCGCTTCTAAGGAAAAATTTAGCAACCCTGCGAATCCTGCGATTAGATGGTTCTGACCCTCAAAAAAAAGCCACAGTCCGTATCGGTTATGGTTAAAGCTTTTAATACTTAAATCGAGGAAAAATAAGGCTTCTTCGCGAGAGATAATGCGATCGTCAAATAGATAGCGTCGTATATCTGCATCTATCCATAACTCGTGCAAAAAGTCAAGATCTTCTATTTGGCAAGGTCGCAGGTGTAGGCGCTCGGTACGTAGCCAGTAAGTCATAAAAACAATATTCTTGTTCCCCTAAAAGTATTGACGGTATGCGTCCAACATAAATTATCGTTAAACGCGATCGCCAATACCAGAATCTTACTTACTTAGCAAGTTGAATAGTTGCATTAGGCTTTATTTTTAAAGATTGACTTTACCTACGACTTCTTGCAAAACTTTAGCAGAATTTTGTAGTTGCGTTGCTTCTGTTGGACTTAAGGACAGATTAACGGTTTTCAGGGCACCTTTTTCGTTGACGACGGTGGGTAAACTCAGGCAGATATCGTCAATGCCATACAAACCCCTCACCAAGCTGCTAACCGTCAAAATTCGCTCCTGGGAGCGCAAAATTGCTTTAACAATATCGGTGACAGCTAAACCGATCGCATAGGAAGTATAGCCTTTTCGTTGGATAATTTCATAGGCTGCATTTTTAACGCGATCGTAGATGACGCTCAATTCTGCTCGCTCGTTGGCGCTGAGACTTTCCCAATCGTTATCGATTAGTTTCATGCCAGCAACATTGGCAGTACTCCAGACGGGAACTTCACTATCCCCGTGTTCTCCAATAATATAGGCATGGACGCTGCGAGGGTCGATATCGAATTTTGTTGCTAGCAGAGAACGAAAACGCGCTGTATCCAGTACCGTTCCCGAACCCAGAACCCGCGAACTAGGAAATCCAGTAAGTTTGAGAGTTACATAAGTCATAATATCTACTGGATTGCTAACGACGAGCAAAATGGCATTCGGACAGTATTTCACTACATCGTCCAAAATGCTCTTAAAAATAGTTATATTGCGTTCTACAAGATTGAGACGGCTTTCTCCTGGTTTTTGGGCGGCTCCGGCGGTAATAATAACGATATCAGCATTTTGTCCCGAATCGGCGATCGCGCCTGCTTTTAACAAAGTCGGGGAAATAAATGGCATTCCGTGCATTAAATCCATGACTTCCCCCTCAACCCGTTCTTTGTTGATGTCTTGTAAAATTAGTTCGTCAAAACAATTTTGGATGAGTATGGAATAGGCGCAAGCCATCCCAACTTGACCGGCACCGACGATTACGCCTTTGCGAGGGCGGATAGGCGTAAGTTTTTCGGCATCGGGGTTAGGAATAAAAATGCGATCGAATATCATACTGATTTACCTGATAATTATTGCGATCGTTTTCGTTACTTTTGAGCAAAAATGTTTAAGCGATCGCAACGGCTCCTTTCAATTCAAAAATCTTTTCGATAACTTCTTCTACTACCTTATCTGGCGTAGATGCACCCGAAGTTACGCCAACGACAATAGAACCTTCAGGAAGCCAATTTTCTGTCACTGCTAAATCTTTTCCTAGCGGTTTATGTTCGATGCAATTTCCCGATTTAATCCGTTCCACGCTATCGATATGATAGGAAGGAATATTCTGCTCGATCGCGATTTCTTGTAGGTGAGTTGTATTCGACGAGTTATAACCGCCAATGACTACCATCAAAGACAACTTTTCTTTAACTAGATCGAACATGGCATCTTGACGTTCTTGAGTCGCATCGCAGATGGTATTAAAACTCATGAAATGTCGATCTAATTCAGTTGGGCCATATTTCTTGAGCATCGTTCGCTCAAAAAGTTTGCCAATCTGTTCGGTTTCGCTTTTGAGCATGGTTGTTTGATTGGCAATTCCCAGTTGTTGCAGGTCGCGATCGGGATCGAATCCTTGAGAATAAGCGTTTTTAAATTTTGTCAAAAATTCTTCTTTGTTGCCACCGTTGAGAATGTAATCGCAGACATAATTTGCTTGTTCTAAATTGAGGACGATTAAATAGGTTCCGGCAAAAGAACTCGTCGCGATCGTTTCTTCGTGATTGTATTTGCCGTGGATAATTGATGTATAGTCGCGTTTTTTATGTTTTTCAACTGAATTCCAAACTTTAGATACCCACGGACAAGTAGTATCGACAATGGTGCAACCTTTTTCGTTAAGTAGTTGCATTTCTGTAACGCTAGCGCCGAAGGCCGGTAAAATTACTACGTCGCCTCGTTCTACTACGGAAAAATCTTTGCGATCGCCGATGACAGAAATAAAGCCGATCTCCATCTCCCGCAAACGCTGATTAACTGATGGGTTGTGGATGATTTCATTGGTAATCCAAATTCGTTCGTGTGGGAAATGCTGGCGGGTTTCATAGGCCATCGCAACGGCTCGTTCGACTCCCCAACAGAAACCAAATGCTTCTGCTAAGCGAATGGTAACATCTCCCCGTTGCAGTCGATAGTTGTTGTTACGGATTTCTTGAATTAGATGGCTTTGATACTCGCTATTCATCGCTCCCATGACTTCGGTTTCATGACCGAACCCCTTACGATGGTAATTTTCTGACTGTTGTAGCGATCTCTTAAAGGCTTTAGTATCCATGTTTTTTAAGAAATATTCCCGTGTCATTAATTCATTTTAAAAGGAATTGCGTCGAAAAATTCTTCTACTCATCTGCACTTGCAACTTACGCTCGTTAATGATTAAAGATAATATTTATATTTACTCCTCAAAAAATAGTTTTTTGACTATTCACCTAAAATCTTTCAATTTAAATTATAAATATTTTATTGAAAGGCAATTTTTTTCTTGATTACTGTTGTAAATACAAGAATTGTGATAAACTAGACATCAAAGCAGTATTGTGGGAGACTGTGCCTTCTAGAAAATCGTTAGCGAAAGAATAAGCTAACACGCATTCAAATTGGTTACTAAATTTAGGGAATAGGCAACAGGTATAGTTTATGAGTTCTAAAAGAATTTTGGTTATTAGACCGTTTAAATGCCTAACAGCTTAAGCAAGAAAGAGTAGCCAAACGCGATCGCATCCATTGTAAGTAAGGATGTAACGAGCAAGAAACCGATGACCCAAACAAATTCTTTAGCTTATAACTTCCCAAAACAAGCACCATACTTGCAATATTTTTCTACTCCTCCTTTGCTTTCTAGCGATCGCGCTATTTGGAATCATATCGATTTAGAATATCATCGGCAGTTGTCTGGGGAAATTCCTCTGTGTCACGCTCAACAACACGTTCTTTGTATTTGCACTGGGGGTTGCCAACAGCGATCGCAACGATGGTTAGGCGATTGCTTTCACAGTGATGCCTGACTCAAGGCTTTGATGCCCCAGCCCACGGTCAAACAGCAGGTACGCAAACAAATGGATTTGAGATAGCCCAAGCGATCGCAACTGTTGTTAATGTAGTAGCTCCAATCGACTGCGCGATCGCTCACTCATTAGGAGCAGCAAGTATGACACTTGCTCTTAGCGAAGGAATAACTTGTCGAAAAGTTGTTTTTCTCGCTGCGGTTTGTTGGCTCTCAAATTCGCTGACAAAATTTGCTAAACTCAACAGACTTTCGCCAGAAATTGAAGTAAAACTGCGCTTTTTGATGGAAGAAAAATTTGGTAAAGAGGTTTGGGAGAGAGTTTCAGTCGATCGCAGAGTTGCCAATTTGCATATTCCAGCTTTATTATTTCACGATACGGGCGATCGCGAAGTAGACTTTGAGGAGAGTAGGGCGATTGCCCAAGCATGGCATGGCGCTCAACTAGTTGCTACATCAGGTTTAGGACACAAAAGAATTCTTCGCAACGAACGAGTTATTCAACAAGCTGTAGATTTTATCAATTTCTAACCACTATTATAGTTAGATAAGAGCAAGATGTACTACCCCATCGCCTTGATTGACGAGAGGATTTTGAGTATGTCCGATCGCGATTCCGGTTTCTGAAGCGCGGACTTTCGTACTGGTTTCGCCAAAAGCGTCAGTAATAATGCCCAAAAGTTGTTTTTTCTCGACGCGATCGCCCAATTTAACGCTTAAATGGAAAATACCACTGCGAGAAGCTCTCACCCATTTAGTCTCAAAAACTTCTACAGTCTCTACTTCTGGCGCAGCGCAAGCTAAAGGGTACATTTCCAAATAATCCATGACTCGTAAAATGCCGTCAACGCCAATTTGAATCGCTTGAGGATCGAATCGTAGTGCTTCTCCAGCTTCGTAGAGTAAGATAGGGATTCCTTTTTTTGTAGCTGCTTGACGCAAAGAACCGTCCCTCATCGTGGCGTGAACGATCGCGGGTGCGCCAAACACTTTGGCAAAACGATAAGTTTTTTCATCCTTTAAGTTAGCGCGAATTTGAGGAAGATTGATACGAGGAATAGCAGCCGTATGTAAATCGATGCCGTGGGTGCAGCGACTGACAATTTCCGTCATGAACAGGTAAGCTAGACGAGAGGCTAGAGAACCATTGGCAGAACCGGGAAAAGAACGATTTAAATCTCTGCGATCGGGTAAATAGCGCGATTGTTCGATAAAACCAAAAACATTGACGATGGGAACTGCAATCAGCGTCCCGCAAAGTTTTTTCGGTTTAATTTTGTCTAAAACCTGACGGATAATTTCTACCCCATTGATTTCATCGCCGTGAATGGCCGCACTCAACCACAGTATCGGGCCTGCTTTTTTGCCATTAACGACGATAACGGGAAGAGAAATTGGGGTTTGTGTGGGGAGATGCGCCACCGGAATTTCTAATCGCTGGCGTTTTCCTGGTTCAATTGTCACTCCAGCAATTTCAATCGAACGATCTCGTTTCATTAATATTGAATGCGATCTCTTGTTACTCCATTTGCCCCATTTTTTGCCACAAATTCAATGATTTTTCCAGCTACATCCACGCCAGATGCTTGTTCTATACCTTCCAATCCTGGGGAAGAATTCACCTCAATTACTACTGGGCCATGATTAGAACGCAGTAAATCGACTCCAGCAACGCTCAATCCCATTGCTTTTGCTGCTCGCACTGCCGTACTGCGTTCTTCTGGGGTTAATTTAATTTTCTCAGCTTTCCCGCCGCGATGTAAGTTGGAGCGAAATTCTCCTTCTGCTCCCTGGCGTTTCATGGCGGCGACAACTTTACTCCCGACCACAAAACAACGAAGATCGACTCCTGCTGCCTCTTTAATATACTCCTGAACTAAAATATTGGCATCCAACCCGCGAAAAGCCTCAATTACCGACTTTGCCGCTTGATGGGTTTCCGCTAAGACTACCCCAATTCCCTGAGTACCTTCTAAGAGTTTAATCACCAGAGGCGCACCGCCAACGCTTTTAATTAACCCATCGATATCTTGGGTATCGTGAGCAAATCCCGTCACGGGTAAACCAATGCCTTCGCGAGCTAGAATTTGTAAGCAGCGAAGTTTATCGCGCGATCGCGAAATTGCCTGAGATTCGTTAGCACTAAATACCCCCATCACCTCAAACTGGCGCACTACAGCAGTTCCGTAAAAGGTTCTAGAAGCAGCAATGCGAGGAATAATCGCATCAAAATTTTCCAATGGCTGACCGTTGTAAAATACCATCGGTTTATGAGCGGTAATATTCATATAGCACCGCAGATAATTAACCACTCGTATTTCGTGCCCTTGCGATTCTCCTGCTTCCTTGATTCGTCGCGTCGAGTACAGAGAAGAATCTTGGGACAAAATAGCAATTTTCATAGATTAGTTATTAATCGTTGTAGGGGCGCATGGCGATCGCTGTTATTGGCAAAAAACGAAGTTTTTCAAGATCAAGTATGAATTTCTAGAACTACAGTTATCTATTTGCCCCCTAAATCCGACGGCACTCAATACGGCGACGCAGGTACGTCCTGAAGGGACGGGCTACGCCAACGCCGTCCGTGCCTCCCCAATAATGGGGGACTTTTAATTCCGGTTCTCCCCAAGCTTGGGGGGTTAGGGGGGCGAATTTTATTTATATTTAGCCACCCCCAAAAAACATCTGCTGGCGGTGGACGCTTAATAAATGCAACTCTCTATCGCAAACTCGTTCGAGCATAAAAATAACGTGTTCGGGTTGTAAGAGCGTTCCATCGTTGCGACAACTGCCCAGATAACGCAGAATTACAAACGGTTCGGTTGTATTTTCTTGGGAATCGAGATTTAAGTCAAACAAGCGATCGCGCAAATTCACTATTGCCTTTTTACCAGATTTTGTCGTCTTTTCCCAAGCAATCTCTTCAAGTGCTAAAACGGTATCGATCCAACTTTGCCATTGTTCCCTAGAAAGTAGTTCGCTGTCTACTTTTATTGCATATTCGGCCCTTTCTAACAAAGCAGTTGCAGGCGGCGTTCTTACCTCAACTTCTTCGATTCGATAAACGGGGATATCTGCGGGTAACTGGGCGATTAATTTTTGGCGAAACTCTTCTATCTCCATCCAATCAGTCAATTCAAAATCGACAATTTCCCCACTACTAGTTACTCCCAACGGTAGAGCATTGGCAATGGAAATTCTCGGCCCTGGATGGTATCCTCCGGTAAAAGCGATAGGTAATGCTGCACGACGCACGACGCGATCGAACAGGCGTACCAAATCTAGATGACTGACTAATGCCATTTCACCAAGCTTGCCAAACCAAACGCGGAACCGTTGAACTCGATTTTGGTTGGGTTGAAAATGTCCGCTAAATTGAGGAATCGGCGGCGCTTCGACAACGATATTGTGTCCGAAATCTAGTCCGCAAACCCCACAATGAGAGCAACCTTCAAAAGAACAGTCAGGAACGATCGCAGCTTCTAAAGCTCTTTGTAAGTCTTCTTTAAGCCATTGCTTATCGATTCCTGTATTAATATAGTCCCACGGCAAGGGTGCATCTAAAGGATTTTGGATTTCGGATTCTAAATTCTGAACTTCTAAATTGCTAACTTTCGACTTCGGTACAGACGCGAAATTTCGCGTCTCTACAATTTTCGACTTCTCAAATACGTTCCACTCGCCATTCTCGATTTGCCGATACTTCCAGGTTAATCCCGAATCTGCGATCGCGCTTTCCCAAGCAGCATATGCTTTGGCAGTATTTTCCCACCAAGCATCCATTCCCGCACCCAGTTCCCAAGCGCGACGTATGACAGAAGCTAAGCGTCTGTCACCCCGTCCTAGAAAGTCTTCCATCGCGGAGATGCGGACATCCGTATAGTTAACCTTTACTCCTTTGAGGCGGCTAAATTCTCCCCTCAAGAGTTCTTGTTTGCGAATAAATTCAGTTGTCGAAACGGAATGCCATTGAAACGGGGTGTGTGGTTTGGGCGTAAAGTTGGAGATTGTAATATTAAAATCGAGGCGCTTTCTCCCTTCGATACGGCATTCTCGTCTCAACCAACGCACGGTTTCAGCAATACCGATAACATCGATATCGGTTTCCCCTGGCAAGCCGATCATAAAATAGAGTTTGACCTTATCCCAACCTTGTTCGACGGCGGTTTTTACCCCGCGCAACAATTCTTCGTTGGTAAGTCCTTTGTTAATAACGTCGCGCATCCGTTGAGTTCCTGCTTCTGGCGCAAACGTTAACCCAGATTGTCGCGTTCCACCGACGATATTGGCGATGTTTTCGTCAAAGCGATCCACTCGTTGACTGGGTAAAGATAAAGAAATATTTTCATTTTTGAGACGGTTCTTGACTTCTAAGCCAACTGATGGTAAAGCGAGATAATCGGAACAACTCAAAGATAATAGCGAGAATTCATTGTAACCCGTAGCGCGAATTCCTTTTTCGATCGCGTCAATAACCGCTTCGGGTTCGACATCTCTCGCAGGACGAGTGAGCATTCCTGGTTGACAAAAACGACATCCGCGAGTGCATCCGCGACGAATTTCTACGGTCAGGCGATCGTGAACGGTTTCGATGTAGGGGACTAATCCGATCGCGTAAGCTGGTATAGGGGTGGCTACCCGTCGCAGAATCGTTTCTGGTACGTCAGGATGATTGGGGCGTATCGAACCATCATCAGTTACATCATAAAATCTGGGGACGTATACGCCAGGAACTTGTGCTAAATCTAAGAGCAATGCTTCTTTATTTAATCCTGCCGCTTTGCCTTCTTCTACGACAAGACCAATTTCTGGCAAGAGTTCTTCCCCGTCTCCGAGAGCAATAAAATCAAAGAAATCGGCATAGGGTTCGGGATTGGAAGTCGCTGTTTGTCCGCCTGCAAAAATGAGGGGATAATTTCCCGTTTCTCTTTCTTGCCAGGTTAAAGGAATCCCTGCTAGATCGAGCATTTCTAAAATATTAGTCGCTCCGAGTTCGTAACTCAGACTAAAACCGAGAATGTCGAATTCAGTAAGATTTTTTCGAGATTCTAAAGCAAATAAGGGAGTTTGGGTAGAACGTAATTTAGCCGAGAGATCTGAGGCGGGTAAGTAGGTGCGATCGCACAGTTGTCTGGGTTGGGCATTTAAAATGTTGTAGAGAATGATATGTCCTAAATTAGATGCCCCAACTTCATATACTTCTGGATAAGTTAAAACCCAGCGTACCTTCGCGCTGTCCCAAGGTTTATGAATCGCTCCCAGTTCGTTTCCCAGATAGCGAGCGGGTTTGATAATATCGGATGTTAAGATTGTCTCAATTGCGATCGCCATTTTCAGTTACCAGTGATTAGAGATTGGTGATTGGTGATTAGGGATTAGGCACAAGGCAATAGTAGAGAGTAATCCAATAATTACCAATTACGAAGAAGTCGTTTTCATACGACTCGATAAATATCTCAGTCCATTTTAATGGACTTTATCTATAAGACGGGGAATTAATTAAGCGGCGGCTATTACGACTGCTGTAATATGTGAATTTAAATCGACGCGATCGCAGTT
>JAAUUT010000033.1 GCA_012031035.1 Candidatus Altimarinota bacterium
GTTTGTTTCCATTCTTTAAGATGTTGATTTAATTTCATCTGTGACAAGTTGCCATTTACTTCTGTTTTACTTTTACCTCTTAATTGAGCTTTTACTTCTCCCTTTGTAAAAAACCTACCCTTGTAAGGGAGTTGGAGGGGGGTTATCTAGTGTTTGTCCTAAAATGCGATCGCCAAAAGCGTTACGGGGAGCGTAATCGCGACTAATACGAAATTTAATTTCGCTTAGTTGGGTAAAATCTTCGCCTCGAATATCTTTTTGTACTTCCTCACTTTTAGCAGAAGTGGCGATTGCCCGGAGGGCAGCGCCAGAGGCGATCGCAACTACAATTGCACCTGTCAGCACTAAGCTTTGAAGCAATCTCTCTAATTTCATTTATCCTCTCACACCCAAAAAAATTTCCTCAGAAGTAATAACAATTAATTGATATAATTTTGCATTTGTGTTTCTCACCAACTGTTCGTCAGATTTCCGGTATTCTATTGACAGGCGAAGATTAGCTTCGCATAATGTAAAAATCGTGAATCATACCGACTAATTTTCTTAAGAAATCTTCTTAGCTGAATGAGTATAATAAGCGATTCGTCTTTTGAATTTGAACGCTTGACGGATTTTTTTTTGAAGCTAGAGGGATTTTCAGCAATTGGGCTGGTATTTTTTGGGATTAATACCGAACTTTTTGCGAAATGCGATCGCGAAATAGCTGCGACTCTCAAAGCCTACCCTTGAGGCAACCTCTTCAACCTTCATATCTCCTGTTGCTAATAATTGTTGCGCTTGTTCGAGTCGATAGTCATGTAAGTATTTAAAAGCTGATGTCCCAAAAACTTGACGGAAACCACGCTTTAATTTAAAGTCGTTCAAACCGACAAGTTGTGCTAGCTCTACAAGGCTAGGTGGATTCTCCAAATTCCTCAGTAATATTTCTTTAGCTTGATGAATTCTCTCAACATCGCTTAAGCTTTTAGGAAAAGAGTTTTTTTGACAAAAACTGTTATCTTGAAACTGTTGCAAATGCAGCGCTATTAAATTTACTGCCCTACTTTCTAAATACATCTGCTTCATCAAACCTTGATAGGGACACTGTAAAATCTCATGTAAGGCTTGCTGCATTTTTCGTGTTGTTTTTCCTAAGTAATAGTAAGGTTGTGGTCTATTGTTTGCCATACCTTGACGCATTTCAACGGGAATCTGTTGTAAAAGTTCCTCGCCAAAACTTTGAAAGAATTCTTGTGGTTTAAATCCAATATAAATTCTTGAAATTTTCTCTCCGGCTTGCCACCATTCCGTTTCTTTAATCTCGCCGTTGCATTCGGAATAATATCTACCTACTAATTCCTCGGTTTCATCGGTTAAACCGTGACGATGAATTTTCACTTTTCCTGACAGAAAAAAGCTTAAACCAAATTGATAATTGTCATTAATATCTTTGTGCCAAACAAGATCGTCAGTAAACTTACACTCGTATATACAAATGTTTAGTCCATTTCTCAGTTTTATGTATGAGTCATATTCATTACCGATGTCTGGAAGATAGCCTTGATAAATCGTTTCAAGAGCGGATGATTTGTAGAAAATATTACCATTTTGCCGATTTTCTTCCCACAATTCGCCCCATTCTGCATCGGTGATAATTTTTGTCATAGATTATTAATAATTATTTTCAATAAGCTTAGTGCTAATCATACAGTGCTACTTTAGGATTTTACAAGCCTGTTTTAGTTAGCCAAAGCACGATCGTTCCTGTTGAGGCGTTGCATTAGAGTAAGATGATAGATGAAAGGGCACAGTAGAACCACAACAATTCTGAATAAAATGGCGGCAATTGAGTTGGATCTCTAGTACAATCGTTACTCCCTAGAAAAATTCGGACTGCCTAAATAATTTGCGATCGCAACAAATTTAATAAACTAAATAATAACTATCATCTTCATTAATTGCGTCTAAAGCTTGACAAGCCATATCTAAAGCTTGAACGCGATGTTCCCACTGCATAATTACTTCAGTTTGCTGCTGTTCTTTTGCTCGTTGCAGTTGAGCATCAGCATACCAATAAAGTTCCGAAAGAAGTTCGTCAAAACTTTCTGGATTGTTAATATCTAAACTAAGATTTTTGAGAGAATTTATGAAATTAACTTTCATGGTTATCGAGCATGGCGAGTTGTTCAACTTCTATATTCATCTATATTTTTTCAGTCTTCTGTGAGATAAATTTTAATAAATTATGATTTTGCTCGTTTTTTAAAAATGATGTAAATCACACCAATCTGTGACTTACATCTCTTTAAAAAGTTGTTGTTGAAGCATTTTTGCTTGATGAGCGATCGCATCCCAATTTCTCGCTTCTAAAAGGTGTTTGGGAAATAATTGACCCGCCAAACCAACTGCGATCGCGCCTGCTGCGATATACTGAGAAGTATCATCTAAAGTGACCCCTCCTGTGGGAATTAGCGGAACTTCCTTGAGCGGGCCTTGTAAGCTTTTGATATAACTAACTCCACCTACAGCATCGACAGGAAAAACTTTAACGCAACTCGCGCCTGCTTGCCATGCAGTGACGATTTCTGTAGGAGTTAGCGCACCTGCAACGATAGGAATATCGAAGGCGATCGCAGTTTCAATTATCTTGGGTTTGACGTGAGGCGTAAAACAAAATTGAATGCCGCAGGAAATCGCATCTTTGAGTTGGTCAACGGTTAGAATCGTTCCAGTACCGATCGTACAGTTAGGAAGTTGCGATCGCAATTGACTAATTAATTCGGGTGCGCGATCGCTATTCCAAGTAATCTCAACTAAACGCATTCCGCCTCGTGCAACTGCTTTTGCCATCGAGTAACCCAACTCTATTTGAGGAGAACGAATAATCGCGATCGCTCGATATTGTTGCAGTAGTTGCAGCCAAGAATTTAAACTATTCGAGACAGACATAATAAGAAAAATAGGCAACAGGGAACAGGTAATAGAAACAGCGTATGGCTTTTAGATTTAAACCCAGCACAACTTGATAGGGGACTCTAGATCCTAAGCTGTTAAACATTTAGGCTGCCATAAAAGTTGGACGCTTGGACTGGGAGACTGGGGGACGGGGAGAGAGTTTTAAGAAGTCTTTCTTCACTCATTAATAGGAAATCTAGATGTGGAACAGCTTAACAAGAATGGAAATTAAAATCGAAAACGCTTAACAGTTCGTTTCTTCCCGTTCTTCATTGCCTATTTCTTATTCCTTATCTTGTTCGATCCAAACCGAGACTGAACCACCTTGGCAACGGAACTCACCCCAACCCTTATCATTAGTATAAATAGGTTCTCGAATATGTTCGCTCAGATCGATGAACTTGGCATTAGGCTTGCCGACTTCCATCCACTTGGAACCTTCTGCACCATCGCTCATTATAACCGCCATTGCTTGAGGATGTTTTTCGTCGCCTAGTCGCGTCCAACCAATGGTACTCCAATGGTCGAAATAGTCATACTGAGGCCCATAAGCATAGTATTTGCGAGCATAAAGTAACTTGTCAATTATCCAACGATGAGAGGGCATAAAAATTTTATAACGATTGCCATCTCGTCCCCAATCCTCATATTCCGCGCCGTGATAATCAGCATAGAAAACGCAGGGATAGCCTTCCTGTCGTAACAGAATAATAGCGTAAGCTAGAGGCTTAAACCAAGGTTCGACAACCGATTCAAGCATTTGCAGCGGTTGAGAGTCATGATTTTCTACAAAGGTGACGGCGTGAGTCGGGCGTTGCTGCATCAGCGTACCATTAATATATTCCGCATATCGAAGTTTCCACCCGACTTACTCGCATAATGGAAGTTGTAGTGCAATGGCACGTCAAAAACAGACATTCTTCCACCAACTAAATCGATATACCAGTGCAGCGAAGTGAGATCGGGAACCCAATATTCCCCCACGACAAACAGATCTTTGCCGACAAATCGTTCCATTTCGTCCAACCATTGTGGAAAAAACCAGGCGGCAATATGTTTAATAGCATCTAACCGAAACCCATCTACTCCTGTTGTTTCGAGATACCATTTACCCCACCGCGTAATCTCGTCGCGCACTTCTTGATTTTGAAGATCGAGATCGCATCCCATAAGATAAGCAAAGTTACCTTTCTCTAAGGCAACATAGTCATCAAATTGTTTGCCTTCGAGTAGATAAACTGTACCGCGATCGTCTTTGTTATATTCGTTATAATCTAATGCGTCAAAGTGCCACCAATGCCATTCAAAAGATGAATGTTTGCCTTGTCGTTCGGGGAAGTGAAAATGGGTGTAGCTTTTAATGTCTTGTAGATTGCCTTTAGCTTGCAGTCGATTATCTTGAGGAAAAGGCGTTGCTTTCATGGTTTCTGAAGCATCCCCACCGATTTTGTGGTTGAGAACGGTATCGGCATAGGTTTGTATTCCAACAGCTTTTAATGCGCCAATAGCATCGATATATTGCTGGCGGGTTCCATATTTGGTACGAATTGAGCCTTTTTGGTTGAATTCGCCTAAATCGAATAAATCGTAAACACCATAGCCAACGTCACTTTTACCCCCTGTTCCCTTATAAGCTGGCGGTAACCACAGTGCCGTAAAACCTGCATCAGCTAATTCTTTAGCGTTGCTTTTCACCTCATCCCAAAGGGTTCCATTATCGGGACAATACCAGTGAAAATATTGCATCATTGTGCCATTGAAGTCAGCCATAATTTATTTTTTATTTGAGGGCGATCGCGAAATTTTTCTCAGTTTATTATTTAAATGAGAAATTTCAGATATGGTGTAACTGCTTATTTCATCCATTGACGAGTGCCAAAAAATTGACACGAGAAAGAGGCAATTTTTGCAGATAAAGTAAGCGACCGAACAAAGTCATTTTGAAGAATATAATGACAAAACGCACCGTGAAAAATATCGCCAGCGCCTAAAGTATCTACCGCTTTTACAACCGGAATTTCTATTTCTCCTTTTTTTCCTTGATTCAGATATTGAATCGGTCGATCGCCTTGAGTAATGGCAATATGAGGAATTCCAATTTCTTGAAGATAAGTCAAAACTTCTTGTTGATTTTGGCAATTAGGAGGGTAAAAATTGTCCGAACAAATTGCATAATCGAAATAAGGTAAGATACTTTCAAATCCTTTTTTCCAACTGCCGCCATCGATTACTATAGGAAGTTTTTTGCCTTTGCTTGCTGCGCGATCGCATAACTAACTTGCATCTGATGTCCATCAATTAAAACTATTGCAACATCTTCTAAAATATCTGAAGGAATTTGTTCGGAAGTGGCTTGAAATTTGGTTGCATTAACCGAAATAACCGCTCGTTCTCCTGTTGCTTGAGTAACAATAATCGAAGAAATTGAAGGTAATTCAGAACGATTAGGATCTAAATCGATAAGTTTAATTGCATAAGTTTCTAGCTCGGAGCAAATCATTTGACTCATTGAATGAATGCCGATCGCGCTTAATAATGTGGCGCAACTACCCAAATAACTAAAGGTTACAGCAGCATTAGTAGCAGGGCCGCCAGCAGCAATAGTTTGGTCTAGAGCTACTATTTTTTGATTGGGTTCTGGAAGATTCTGAGTTAAATAAATTAAATCTAACGTTGATAAACCGATAAAAAGCCCAGAACTTTTCATAGAATTAATAACTTAATTACTCAGCTTTGGTATTGCGCGATCGCTTCTGCAATCTCGTTCATGAGCGAGCGATCGCGTTCTAATTTAAATTTTGGTGCATTATCCCAATCATAAAACCACACTGGCTTTCGTTGCTGATCTTCTGGCTCGACTGCGTATCTTGGAAAGACATGAGCGTGCAGGGCTGCTTCACTGTTACCCAAAATTTCGTAATTTATCCTACTAGCACCCGTCACAGAAAGCAAGGCATCTCCTAACATTGCCATATCTTGCAAAAATTGATTGCGTCGATCGCCATTCAAAGAATTAAGATCTCGAACCACTGGATCGGGTAACAAAAGGGAATAACCGCGCAAGAATTGCACGTCGCCCAACACGATCCAACCTGACAATACGCGACAAATTACTGTGGGATTGTTGCCTTGGCGGACAGCTTCTACACGACGATGAATTAGTGTCGTCACTTCAATACTCCGCTCCTCTCAATCAACTATCTTCTGGTTTGCTGTCCCAACGTATTATTATGCTGCGTCTTTAGCTACGCTCCAGATAAAGGATCGACTTTGTAGTAAAAAGCATAAGCATTTTCGATCGCGGGAATAATCTCAACAATTTCAAAATACGTTCCCCAAAATAGCGTTTCTCGAAGTTCCTCAACGATAAATTGATAATCCTTTACCTCAGATGTCTCCCACATCAAAACATCGGTATAATGTCCCGAAAATGCTTCAGAATCAAAGAATCGCATTTTCACTGATGGGTACTTCTTGAGAATCGGTGTAATTGTCGTTTCAAGAAACTCAAATCGTTCTTTTACCGAAAGTTGCAGCCAAGCTATCGTCGTTTTGACCAGCATGAAATAGACACAATCTAACGCCTTTGCTGTAGTTGTCATAATAGTTCCCTAATTTACTAATTCGTGGAAATTTGGCATCGTTTCAGTGCCTGTCCTTTGATGAAATGGCTCTCAACGATCGCAGGAATGTCTGCACGAGTAAGATGACCGTACAAGCATCGTTGGGGAACGAACCACCGTCGTAATTTCAGCCGGAGTTTGGTAGGTAGCCAAGAAAACTCGTTCTGGTGAGGTCGATAGACTAATGCAATGGCTCCCGCCTCACAACAATCCAAACACCCAGATCGACGAACTTCAATGCGATCGCCCAATTGCCGCTTGTCAATTTCAGCTTGAAAAGCTTGGTAAATCTCCAATGCGCCTACATTACAGCAACAACCCTCTGGAGCGTTGGCAGGACGCTGCTTAGTACAAACAAACACGCGGTATTGAGGTGAATTCATAGTGCCAAGCATAAATATGAGCAATTACTCGTATAATATGAGTAATTAATCGTGTTTGACAACTCGCATTTACTTGAAAGATTTCGATGCCGCGAAAACGCTCCACTAATCCTCGCAAACTACCGCAGCAAGACCGTTCTCGAATGACAGTCGAGGCGATTCTAGAAGCAACAACTCACATTTTGACCGAAGAAGGCTACGACAAAGCCAACACTAATCGCATTGCAGAACGAGCGGGGATTAGTATCGGCTCGCTATATCAGTATTTTCCCAATAAAGAATCGTTAATGGCTGCATTGATGGAGCAACACTCCAATGAAATTGCTGAATTAGTAGAATCAAAATTGACCAATTTATTCGATGCGCCACTAGAAATAGCAATCCCCGAACTCGTGAAAGCGGTAATTGCGGCTCATGCTATCAACCCGCGTCTCCATCAAGTATTGAATGAAGAGATTCCGCGCTCCGAACGATTGCAGCAAATGCAGAAGGCGGAAAAACGCATTACAGAAATGTTACGGGTATATCTTACGCGGTGGAGCGATTCTTCACACGAGAGGCTACGCCAACGCATTCATCCGCAAAATATTGAGATGACTATTTTCATTTTGAGCCGCACGGTTGAATCGTTATGTCATTCAGCCGTCATCGAGCATCCTGACTTTGTAAATAATCCTCAGTTCGAGCAAGAAGTTGCTAAACTTTTATTGCTCTATTTAATAGGTGCTTGATAGGATGGTGATTTTTTAATTCTCATAAATAGTTTTTAACTATTATCCTTAAAACAATACAAAATTTTTCTAAATAAGTTCTTAATTGCGATCGCTCATAAGATAAATTTTTTTTTATAATTCTTAAGCTTATTTTAAATTTTACTTATTTAACAATTTTGCGATCGCATCAACTAATCTACACAAATAAACTTATATTAAATACAAAACTTGAATTGGTTAGTCAGTTTGTTTTTTGTAGTTCCCAACAAAGAAAATTTGGTATTTACGGTAACGTTGGTGCTAACCTCCTTTTAAACATAACCTAACCTACCGATAGTTATGTTTATTGACTTACCTTACTCGATAGAATTCTTGATGGTTTAAGAATTTTAAATTTTTTTATTAAAAAGATCGAGGCAATAAAGTCAAATTTACAGTAAAATCTCGTGCTTCTATAAATTTATTGGATATTGGCTAATCACTTTTTTGACACTTTTTAGGATATCGTATCAACTCGAACGCTCACTTGTAATCATAGGAGGAAATAATGGCTCTATTAGATAGAGATAAATTTGACCAACAGATTCTCGAACTAGTCAACCAAGAAAGATCCAAGCAAAATCTTAGACCATTAATTCTCGTTCAAGATTTAGATACCGCTGCGGATGGTCACTCAAATCGCATGGCAAGCGGAGATTTTTTTAGTCATTCCGATCCCGATGGTTCGAGTCTAGGGGCGCGCGTCAACAGAACTGACTATAAATGGACGGGTTTAGGAGAAAATATTGCCGCAGGTCAAACATCTCCAGAGTCGGTTATGAATGGATGGATGAATAGTTCTGGTCATCGTGCCAACATTCTCAGTACCAAATTTACACATATGGGCGTAGGATATTCTTACTTAGCCAATGACACCGGAAATGTTAACTATCGTCACTACTGGACTCAAGTATTCGGTACGGGAGATCCTAATCCGAAACCCTATGTAGCGCAGAACGATTGTCAACCCCAACCCCGACTCCGACTCCGACTCCGACTCCGACTCCGACTCCAACCCCGACCCCGACCCCGACCCCAACTCCTCCAAGTGGAACAAATCTACTGAATTCAGATGAATTTGACCAAAAAATCCTCGAACTGGTCAACCAAGAAAGATCGAAGCAAAATCTTAAACCATTAATTCTTGTAGAAAAGTTAGACTCTGCCGCAGACGGTCACTCAAATCGCATGGCAAACGGAGACTTTTTCAGTCATACCGACCCCAATGGTTCGACTGTACGTATGCGAATTGATAGAAGTAACTATGAGTGGAGGACTTATGGAGAAAATATTGCTGCCGGTCAGATAACTCCAGAATCAGTCATGAATGGGTGGATGAATAGTTCCGGTCATCGTGCCAACATTCTCAATGCAAGCTTCACGCATCTAGGCGTAGGATATTCTTACTTAGCCAATGACACCGGAAATGTTAACTATCGTCACTATTGGACTCAAGTATTTGGTGCGGGCGATCCCAATCCAGGAACTTATGTAGCGCAGACCAACTCGTCAACTCCTTCTGTCGCTTCTTCTAAAGATCTCAAAGGCACAAACGGCAACGATAATCTCATTGGGGATAACGCCAATGAAAATCTTTATGGTTACGCAGGAGACGACACTCTCAAAGGAGGAGGGGGTAATGATAATTTCTTTGCCGGT
This sequence comes from Candidatus Altimarinota bacterium, assembly GCA_012031035.1. Taxonomy (GTDB): domain Bacteria; phylum Cyanobacteriota; class Cyanobacteriia; order Cyanobacteriales; family Microcystaceae; genus Hydrococcus. Next base: position 9,352 of record JAAUUT010000033.1, read on the forward strand.
ACAGAAAGCGATCGCGTTGATGGTGAGGCAGGAAACGACACTCTCTTTGGCGGTGTGGGTAAAGATACGCTGACGGGTGGAGATGGCCAAGATGTTATTTCTGGCGTTGCTGCTAACTCGCAACAAGGCTCTGGTCTACGCGAGATTGATACGCTAGTAGGTGGTGCAAGTGCTGACACCTTCAGAGTAGGCGATCGCGATCGCGTTTACTATAATGATGGTCAAGATAATACCCGTGGAGAAGCAGATTATGCTCTCATTCAAGACTTTAGTCAGTCTGCGGGAGATGTAATACAGCTTCGGGGAAATGCAGCGAGTTATACTTTGGGAACGGTTCCGCAAGGATTGCCCACGGGGACAGCCATTTTTCTAAAAACGTCGAGTCAAGACGAACTGATTGCAGTGGTACAAAATGCCAATAATCTTTCGCTTAGTAGCGCTTCTTTCAGTTACGTTTAAGCCATTCAACTAGCGGCTACGCAATGTGTATTACGTACACATTGCGATCGCGTTCTTTAGCGGTATAAAGTGCCCTATCAGCAGCAAAAAGCGATTCTGGGCGTAGATTTGGGCTGGGAATGAGACTGCTAATGCCGATACTAATGAATTGATGTTCGTAACAGTCGTTGTATTTTTTAAAATTCATGCGTAAGCTATAAAATTTATTGAAATCACAAGATGCCCAAAGATCTACAACCAGCAACGCTATATATCGTAGGAACGCCAATAGGAAATTTAGAAGACATAACTTTTCGGGCAATACGAATTTTACAAACGGCAGATTTAATTGCGGCGGAAGATACTCGTCACACGGGAAAGTTATTACAACATTTTCAAATTACTACGCCACAAATCAGCTATCACGAACACAATAAGCTCTCTCGTCAACAAGAGTTGTTAGATCGCCTCAAAAAAGGAGAAATAATCGCATTAGTGACCGATGCAGGAATGCCTGGAATTTCCGATCCTGGTTATGAGTTAGTGAAAGCTTGTATCGAAGCAAGTATTACGGTGATTCCTATACCTGGCGTAACCGCAGCAGTGACGGCATTAGCAGCATCGGGATTGCCTAGCGATCGCTTTGTTTTTGAAGGATTTATCGCAGTAAAAGCCAAAGAAAGACGCGATCGCCTCAATTCTCTCAAATATGAAACTCGTACTTTAATATTCTATGAAGCCCCCCATCGCTTGCTCGAAACTCTTAGCGATTTAGCCAGCATTTTAGGGGAAAATAGACAAATTGTATTAGCACGAGAGTTAACTAAGGTACATGAAGAGTTTTGGCGAGGAACCCTTGAAGATGCGATCGCACTTTATACAACACGCACGCCAAAAGGAGAGTTTACCCTGGTCGTGGCGGGAACATCAAACGAAGAAAACCTGGTTTTATCGCCTGAAGAATTGAAAATCGAACTCAAACAACTAATCGAACAAGGAATGACGCGATCGCAAGCTAGTCGTCAATTAGCCCAACTTACCAATATCCCTCGCCGTCAAATTTATCAATTAGCGACAGAAGAAGAATAAATGATGGTACGCAGAGAACGAGAACCCGTTATTAACTTAGTGTTGTATAACTTATTCAATGGATTGGTCATCGTCCCCACGTTGCACTTCTATTTTCGAGGTCGCACTTATGGATCGGACAACGTACCGCTAACAGGTGCATTTGTGGCAGTCTGCAACCACGGTAGCTATTTCGATCCGCCTATTTTATCGAGTTGCTTGCGCCGTCCGGTGGCATATATGGCAAAAGAAGAGTTATTTGACATTCCTATCTTCAAGCAAGCGATTACACTATACGGGGCTTATCCCGTCAAACGAGCGACAGGCGATCGCGGTGCGATTCGGGCAGCTTTAATCGCCATAGAACAAGGTTGGGTAACAGGGATTTTTCTGACAGGAACTCGTACTCCTGACGGTCGTATTAGCGACCCAAAATTGGGGGCTGCGATGATTGCTGCTAAGGCACAAGTTCCCCTTTTACCCGTTAGTTTATGGGGGACGGAGAAATTTTAGGGAAAGGTAATCCTTTCCCTAATCCCGTTCCCGTTACAGTCAGAATTGGGGAGATAATCGCTCCCCCAGCCTCGACTAAACGAGAAGAATTACAACGAGTTACAGATAAGTGTGCCGATATTATTAATGCGATGCACGATTTGGGACGCTAGTTTTTCAAATTATGAATTATGAATTATGAATTATGAAAATCGATTAAATGAAGTTAATTCTTATCGAGAGACGATCGTAGGTTTGAACTCAAACAGATATTTTTAGAGGGCGCACGCCATGCGCCCCTACTGGTGTAGAGACGCGATATATCGCGTCTCTGATTTAAAGCGATCGCACGAATTTATCGAGTCTATCCAATCCTGTTTCGATAGTGGTCATGTCGGTTGCGTAGGAAAGACGGATACATTGGTCGGCCCCGAAAGCTACACCAGGAACGGCGGCAACATTTTGCTTTTCTAATAATTCTTTACAAAAGTCGATAGAAGTCATTCCCGTTTTACTGATGTCGATAAATACATAAAATGCGCCATCGGGTTTAGGACAGCTTAGATTCGGAATGGTACTGATACGTTCTAAGATAAATTTTCTCCGTCCAATGAAAGCATCAAGCATTTGTTGGACGAAATCTTGCGAGTTTTCTAAAGCTGCGATCGCGCCATACTGAGCAAAGGTACAAACATTTGAAGTAGCATGACTTTGAATGGTAATAGTCGCCTTAATCAGTTCGAGCGGCCCTGCTAAATAACCGACGCGCCAGCCTGTCATAGAATAGGCTTTGGCAAAACCATTGCTAATAATCGTTCGTTTAAACGCTTCTTCGCTGACTGCGCCAATACTTAAATGTTCGGCTCCATCATAAAGAATTTTTTCGTAAATTTCGTCAGAAACAACTAAAATATCGCTTTCTATAACCACCTCAGCCAAGGCACGAATTTCATCGGGACTATATACCATTCCCGTTGGGTTGGAGGGGGAATTGAGGACAAATAATTTTGTTTGAGGGGTAATCGTTTGACGGAGTTGGTCGGGGGTTATCTTATAGCCGCTTGCTTGGGTAGTATTGACAATTACTGGCGTACCGCCTGCTATCTTAACCATTTCTGGATAGCTTAACCAAAAGGGAGCCGGAATAATGACTTCATCCCCAGGTTCGATTAAGGCAAGCATAAGGTTGAATAAAGAATGTTTGCCGCCATTAGTGACAATAATATTTTCGCGTTGATAATTTAAGTGATTGTCATTTTGTAATTTTTTGGCGATCGCATCTCTGAGTTTGGGTTCTCCCGCCGCCGGGCCATAGCGAGTTTTTCCTTGGTCTAGAGCTAGTTTAGCTGCGTCTTTTACGTGTTGTGGCGTATCAAAATCTGGCTCTCCCGCGCTAAAACTACAGACATCGATCCCCTCGGCTTTCATGGCTTTGGCTTTAGAATCGATCGCTAATGTTAGAGATGGCGTTACTTGACCGACTCGCGATGCTAGCTTCATGATTTTCCTCCCCTGATGTTTTACAAACCCAAAATCTAGAGTGTATCTGGGTATTGTCGCATTGTCTTTATGGGGAATAGCTGTATATTTATACTTTTCTTAAACTACTGTTATTAAAAAGTGTTATTTGAAACTAAAAGTCGATACAGACGCGACGGGACGTACAAGATTTAAGAAAACGTCTGTACCGAAGTACGAAGTATAAGACAAGACAGACCAGGAAGACAATATACATAAGTCTTATTCTCTATTGCCTATTCTTTACTGATAATTGATTAAACCTGTGGTTCTGTGCGTTTTGTGGGGACTTCGGGAGCGTGTTGAATTTGTTTGAAGGAATAGCCTTGTTTTTCGATCTGTTCGATAAAGCGATCGCGATCGTTTTCTTCTGGCAATTGAGTTATCGATTCTTCTTGTCCAGATTTTCTGATTTTTTTTAGTTTTGCTTGTTTTCCCATAATTTTTTGGTTAATTTACTTAACTTTCATTTTCTAAAAATTCTCGCATATATTGATTAACTAATTGTGGCTGTTCTTGTTGTACCCAATGACTGCAATTGGAAATGTATTTAATTGTTAAATTTCTAACATATTTTACGGTTTCATAAGTCAGTTCTTTGCTCAAAGCCGCATCATTTTCTCCCCATATCATCAAGGTTGGAATTTCTAATTCTTCTATTTCATTTCTAGAATCTTGCAATAAGCCTTGGAAAATATTGCGATAATAATTTACCATCGCTGTCAAAGCACCCCGTTTAGCGGCTGCATCTTTGTAAGCTTCTATATCGGCTTGGTTAAAAGTGTTTTTATCAATTGCCATCCCTTGCAAAGCTTCCGCAATAAATTGATAATCGTTCGCCTGTAGCGACCACTCTGGGAAAAAAGGGAGTTGAAAGAAAAAGATATACCAACTTTTAAGTAATTGTTGAGGCATTCGCAATCCTTCTATTAATTTAGCGGGATGAGGAATATTTAACACGATTAATCGCTCGACCATTTGAGGATAATTGTAGGCAAAATTCCACGCGATCGCGCCTCCCCAATCGTGTCCGACTAAGATACAATTTTCATATCCTAATCCTGTAATAACGCCTTCTATATCTTGGCGTAATTCTTTAATATTATAAGCTTCTAATGCTTGAGGTTTATCGCTTTCGTTATATCCTCGTAAATCAAGCGCGACAACTTTGTAATCTTTAGCAAATTCAGGAATTTGATGTCGCCAAGAATACCAAAATTCAGGAAACCCGTGCAGCATTAACATTAATTTTCCTTCGCCTTGGGTGACATAATGAAGTTGGATTCCATTACTCATAATGAAATCATGCTGCCAAGAACTGTTGAGTACAGACATCAAAAAGAATTCCTGATTATTTAACCTTTTATTTACTTAGAGTAACAATAATAAATCGGTTTTGCTGTCAAAAATATTAATTATTATTGAAGTAGAGCGATCGCCACATAACAATTCTCTAAGTATTCGTTAACCTTAAAAATATAACCTTTTCCTTTTATATAATTTAATTTTTTTCAAGTAGCAGTATTTGATTTTGCGATCGCACGAGCGGGTTGTGCCGTTCCTCATTGGTTAAGCAAAACCTAAAGCAAAGATTCTCTTCTCGTCCTTCATCGCCTACCACGAAGCATAAAGTCCCAACAATTAGCTTTGTTGGCGTACTTAGCGCGATCGCGATTTTTGACAAATTTATCTGCAACGCGCAAAATTTGTCCAGCTAGAATAGCGGCCCCAAAACCATTATCGATATTAACCACCCCAATACCCGCCGCACAGGAATTGAGCATCGTCAACAAAGGCGCAATTCCTCCAAAACTCGCACCATATCCCACACTAGTTGGAACTGCAACTATCGGACACTCTGCCATCCCTGCAACGACGCTAGGAAGTGCCCCTTCCATCCCAGCTACTACAATTAAAACGTCAGCCTCATCAATAACCTGACGATGACTTAACAATCGATGAATTCCTGCTACTCCTACATCCCACAAACGCTTGACTTGAAACCCGCACAATTGTGCTGTTACAGCCGCTTCTTCTGCAACGGGGAAATCTGCCGTTCCCGCCGTAATAATTGAAATTACCCCGGCATATTTAATTAAGGGTTCTGCTGTCTTGAGGGCACAAATGCGAGCAACTGGGTAATAAATTAAACCTGGGATTTGTTCTTCAAGGAGTTCTGCAACAGCAGGTTCGATACGGGTAGCCATCACAACAGGAGTCTCTCGACTCATCACCTTCATAATCTGAGCGATTTGCTCAGGTGTTTTTCCTGGTCCCCAAATAACTTCGGGAAAACCCGTTCTTAATTGCCGATGGCGATCGATTTTCGCAAAATCTTCAACTGGCTCAAAACTCAAATTTTTGAGCTTTTCTAAAGCATTTTCTGGGCTGATACTGCCTTTAGCAACGGATTCTAATAAAAATTGTAGGGCTTCGGGTTGCATTCAGCGATTGTGGGTTGAAGAGTGGGTGAAACAGGAAACTTTTTCGGCGATCGATGACCAATTATCACGAATAATTGTTGATAGATGGGAAGTAAGAATGATGAATTTATTTATCATTCTTACTTCCCTGATCAATTATCATTAATAACTGATTACTGTTAGAAGCGATCGCACTCTTTTGGGAGGCCAATAAATTTTATAAGCTTTTCCAAACAGATATTCTTTGGGTAAAAATCCCCACAAATGGGAATCAAAGCTGTCATTGCGATTGTCGCCCAAAACGAAATAAGAATCGACTGGTACAGTCTGCGGCCCCCATCGGTACTCAGGAGGCTCAGCAATATAATTTTCCTTTAAAGGTCGGTCGTTAATATAAACAATACCATTTTCGATGCGAACTGTTTGTCCTGGTGTCGCAATCAGTCGTTTGACGTAATAAACATTATCTTGGTTGGCGGACTCTTCATCGAGTGCCTTAAGTTTTTCAGAAGGTTTGAAGACAACAATGTTTCCCGCTTTTGGTAACTCGTTTTCTAAGGGATTGACAAAAATGCGATCGCCTTTCTGTAAAGTAGGTATCATAGATTGGCTGGGAATGAGAAACATTCGTTGGTTTAGCCAGGGAGGAATCTGACTCCAAATAGTTCCCCAACAAAAAAGCAACCCTGCCATTACTGCAACTAGGGAACGATAAAAAGGGTTTTTTTTCTCCTGTGGAAAGGTAATATAAGCGTGATAAGTAGAAATAGCCTTTAATAGCGGTGGAATAATCAGGAGTGGGGCAAAAAAATCGTCGAGTTTAAGCAAAAATAGCGTAGCGCTTAAAAATAATAGACCAGAAACGGCTTGGTCGGTGTATAACTGTCCTAATCCAGGTAAGACGCGAGAAACACAGACGGCAAACCAAGGATTTTTTTGCTTGCGAGGGATTTTTTCTAGAGTAGGATTGCCTTGTTGAAAATAAACGCTCAGATGAGCGTCTAAAATATTGATTGCATAAAAAATTGCGGCGATCGCGAGTTCGATTAATCCAATTACTGTATTTCCATCAGGCGCGAAGATCGACCACAGGGCGATCGCGAGTAATACTATTTGAGTCACTAAAAATATTATTCCCGCGATCGGTTTGCCAGCATAGCACTGCCCTAACCCTGGGAAAAACATAGAAAAGTTAACAGCTAACCAAGGATCTTTGTTGCTAGTCTTCACTCTCGGCTCGATTTGATCTCTAATTTTAAAATAGTCGGACTAATACTGATGCTATCCGCTTGCTACCCCAAATGCCTAGTACCAAAAGGTTAATCTCGTCGAGCTTTATCAAAAAATTACAATCCCCTTTATCTTGTCTTTTAAAAAAGATTTCTTATATGTGTCCCTAGATAGAAGATTCGATTTATGTAGCTCTATACAATCCTTCTTATCATTAGCAAAAGTTGTCATTGATACAATCTTTGCTTTGCATTTGGAAACAATTTAAGTTTAAAAAAGGAGTTTTTGTATGCAACAATTTATTTTGGATTTTACAAAAATGCTTCGTAAGGGAGCTTTACTTATTGCTTTAGTAAGCTTGTTCAATTTAGTAAGTTGGTTTAGTCTGCCAACTCAACCAAGCTATGCAGTAATGGGTAAAAATGAAGCTTTGACAGAAATAGAAAAAGACCAATCTTTGCAAGATCCCAAACAAGTTTACGAAAAAGCAATTGAAATTGATGAAAAACCAAAAATAGCAGCACAAAAACAATACAAAGAAAATGTCAAAGACTACTACAAAGAACATCCTGAAGAATCTGGAATATTAGGAGAAGCAAAAGAAATTGTAGAGAAGGTTACTGGCAAATAATAAGTAAAAAAGTTAAACTCAAATTTCACACGCCAAGTAAAAATTCAATTCAATTATTGAGAGTTTCTTATTTCTTTTGACTCATTAAATTTCTTTCGTAAGTCAGGGAAAGAGAAAAAGAAAAAGGGGAAGATTACACCTCTTCCTTTTTTTCTTTAGATTTAAATCAACATTGAAATCTAAGATTAGCTTTCCTGATTTTTTGTTATACTCCGTGTCTGGAATGTTTGTTAGGATAAAAATGACTCTTAGATACACGGATGCTTTTGTTGTTCTTGCTACGACTGATTGCAAGACGTTAGTACAGTTTTACAGTTGCTTGCTTGCTAGCCAACCCAAAGTTTATCTTCCCGATACCTACGCAGAATTTCAGTTAACGGGTTTACGTTTAGGAATTTTCAAACCAGAAAAAAGCAATTACCAAGAGTTTGCTAATTCAGCGAAGAGTAGTACGAGTTTGTGTTTAGAAGTTGAAGATTTAGAAAATGCGATCGCTTATTTAACTGAAATAGGATATCCACCGCCAGGAGAAATCGCGATCGCTCTCACGGTAGAGAAATTTATGCTTACGATCCTTTGGGAACTCGAATCATTCTTTATCAGTCTTATTAATTAACGCGAGTTCTATTGATGCTAACAGATTCAAAAAATAGGCGATACTAGACTTTCTGAAAGCCCTGCATCGCCTTAAATTAATACATACAAGTTAACTATTAGACGTTGAAAATTACCACATTCCTCGAACGGGTTCGGCTTCAGGATATTCCCCTCCCGTAGGAGCAGTAGCAGGTGCTGGCTCTAGAGGAGAAATGGTTACAGTGCGACCTTCATTTTGGGCGAGCGTCTGCCATAGCGAAGCAGTACGTTCGCTCAAAGCAGTTCCTTTAGTTTCAGCCGCCATCTTCCATTTGTAATCTTCTTGCAATTTGGTAATCCAGTAAGGCTGAGCCTGACTGACATATTCATACTCTCCGTCTTCTTCTTTGAGAAGCACGTCGTCGCCGGGATTAGCATCGCCTGACATGATGACTCTGCCATCTCCTTCTGTAATTTCTTCGCCGCTCGTGTCCATTAACTCGATTGACAAAAGCGTGCCTGCTCTCCCTCTAACTCTACCAAGTGTATAGTCAGAAAGTTTTAATTGCTCTTCTTTTTTGTAAGTTTCATGTCCGAGTAGTTGAGCAAGCTGCATTTCTACGCCAGGGGTAGAAAGTTCTGCTTGTTTTGTTTCTGCGATCGCCGGGGTTACTGAGACGGCAGACAAAGAAACTAATACCAGAAGTCCGGTTAATGCCTGAGATTTTTGCATAAACACGATAGCCTCGCTTTAATCCTAAACAAGATAGTTTTTAAACACCTAAAACTATAGCTAGGTTTTTTGTTAACGTCAAAATTTTTAAGATTTAGACTTAATAATTGGTTATTTTACAATTATTTGCTCGACGAAGCGCTAATTTATTTTACATTTCCTTCGATGGAGGGATGACTAATTTCAATCGTTTATTCTATCTCCACAAAAGGTTGCTAGTTGCCAAAACCAAGCTTCAGTTGTTGTATGGGGTTGAAAAGGCGATTTCCGACAGAGATACTGTCTTGAGGGTCGTTTTTCATGGGCTATAGAAGTTTCTATCGTTGGTAAAGCCGATTGTTCCCCAGAAATGCTTGGTTTAAGGCTCGTTGGCTTTTCTTGAGGAACAAGCTAAAGTACGACTTGATTAGACTTCTGGCTGTGTTGTGGGTATAGATTCAACTTGAGGGACAGGAGTTACAATCGGTTCGATTGATGGTTGTTTAGATGCTGAGGAATCTTCTGGAGAAACCACACTGGGCGATTCAACGGAATCTTCTGACTCTAAGGTTGGGATCGCTTGTGCGGGAATTTCTGGTTGAGAAGTTGGGGTTTCTTCTGGGACTGAAACAGTAGGTTCACTAGAAACTTCGGGTTCTATAGTTGGAGTGACTTCTGGGGTCGCTTCTGGTTCGACGGTCGGGGTTGGCGAAGGGGTTGGAATTAACTTGGCTTCGTTAGTTGGATCGACTATGCTACGAGCGTATTCTAGCGAAAGATCGCCTTTCATTAATTTGGAGAGCGTATCTTGAATTTTTGGATTGTAGGAGAGCAGACGAACGGTAGTGTTAAAAACATTGTCGATGCGATCGCCATTTCCGTCGAGAAATTCTAGCTGAATCCAGTTCTTTCCTTTCTCAAAACCCGTTAAGTAAACAGGTTGCCAGTTATCGAGAACAAAGCTTTGACCGTTAACTGTTGCTCGAATTCGCCAATCAGCTAAGGCAGAATTTTCTTTAGCTACGACGTGCAAAGGAGCATTAGTTAAGTAAAAATCGAGCAGGATTGGTTCGGCTCCATATTCCCCTTGAGGATAGCTATAGGTTAACAAAGGAAGAGACGGGTCGGGCGTGTTAATTCCTGTTTTTGTCAGGATGTGAAATGTCGTTTGTGCGTAAGCGCCTTCGTTTTTAAAGCTTTCATGCCAGGGTCGAGAAGCAAAGACCCTTAGCGTATGAGTTCCTGGGGTAAGATTTTCTAAAATAACGGGTCGGTCGAGATTATATACTTCTTGAGCGGGTTCGTTATCTAAAATTAATTTTAGATGAGGCCCCATTTGTAATTCGTCATCTTTGAAGATCGGCAAATCTTGAACTTGAAGATCGACAGAAACTGTTGTGTCTTCAAAGAGTTGCTCGGATTGGGGATTGAGAATGGTGACTTGGGGCTGATAGCGATCCAAGCTTTGACGTAGCTGTTGGACGGTGGCTACTGGCGCTACTTCTAAGAGTTTTCCTGCATTTATCGAGACTGAAGGCTGTTCTGAACTTGATAGGGGAGCAACTTCAATGCGATCGCTACAACTTATCAAACCAAAATTTAAACAGGTTAATAATACCCAAAAACAAATAAATTTTATAGATAAAAATCGATACTTAAAAGTCAGCATACTAACCCCTCCTAGTTGACTATTTTACCTATTCATTTTAAGCAATCGTCTTAATAGCTATCCCTATGGCAATATAGCCGAATTCGACACTTAATTTCGTTTGGATTTTTGAAAAGTGAATGAAAGATGAACTAAATATTGCGTTTTGTAACAAAAATATTCTATTCCCTTGACTTTTATTCGGTTAAGTTTTGCTAATAACCTTGATAATATCAAGATTTGAGTGAATTTTAATTATTGTTAAGCACCACCGACATATAACAGAATAAAGACTTATCATCATCTATTGATGCTTTAGCCTAGAAGCTATTAAACTCAGGCATACTAAGCAAAAAAATGAAAAGCTAAAAAAGCCCAATTTTTGCTTTTCTTCTATTAGACGAATCATCAATAGAAAACCTTTAAAGTCCATTGTCGAGAGAGGAGAACCCTCATGACAATTAGTCCTCCCGGAAAAGAGGCGAAAGTCAGAGTTACAGTTGATAAAAATCCGGTTCCTACTTCGTTTGAGAAGTGGGGCAAGCCAGGTCACTTCGATCGGACTCTGGCAAGAGGTCCCAAAACCACAACCTGGATTTGGAACCTTCACGCCAACGCACACGATTTCGATAGTCAAACCAGCGACCTTGAAGATATTTCGCGGAAAATCTTCAGCGCACATTTCGGTCATTTAGCCGTCATTTTTGTCTGGCTAAGCGGCATGTATTTTCATGGCGCTAAATTTTCTAATTTTGAAGCTTGGTTGACCGATCCAACCCACATCAAGCCTAGCGCTCAAGTGGTTTGGCCAGTCGTCGGTCAAAGCATCTTAAATGCTGATGTCGGCGGCGGCTTCAGCGGTATCCAGATTACTTCTGGTCTGTTCTACTGGTGGCGTGCCAACGGTATCACTAATTCCTATCAGCTATATTGTACGGCGATAGGAGGCTTAGTGATGGCTGCCTTGATGCTGTTTGCTGGTTGGTTCCACTATCACGTCAGAGCGCCTAAATTGGAATGGTTCCAAAATGTCGAGTCGATGATGAACCATCACCTAGCAGGTTTGTTAGGTTTAGGATGCTTGGGTTATGCCGGTCAACAGATTCACGTCTCGCTGCCTATTACAGCATGTCTAGACGCGATCGATGCTGGTAAACCGCTGACGATTGGCGGTAGAGCAATCCAATCAGTAGCAGATATTCCTCTGCCCCACGAATGGATTTTAAATCCAAACTTGATGAGCGACCTTTACCCAAGTTTTGCTCAAGGACTAAAACCATTCTTCACCTTAAACTGGGGAGTCTACTCAGATTTCCTAACCTTTAAGGGTGGTTTGAATCCAGTAACGGGTAGCTTGTGGTTGTCTGATACGGCACATCATCACTTGGCACTTGCCGTACTGTTCATTATTGCCGGACATATGTACCGTACCAACTGGGGTATCGGTCATAGCATGAAGGAAATCCTAGAGAATCACAAAGGCCCTTTCACTGGAGAAGGTCATAAAGGTCTTTACGAAATCCTGACGACTTCTTGGCACGCTCAGCTAGCAATTAACTTAGCTCTGTACGGATCTTTGAGCATCATTGTGGCTCACCACATGTACGCGATGCCTCCTTATCCTTACATGGCGATTGACTATGCTACTCAGTTAGCTTGTTTCACTCACCACGTTTGGATTGGCGGCTTCCTAATTGTGGGAGCGGGCGCTCATGGCGCAATCTTTATGGTGCGGGATTACGACCCAGCTAAAAATGTTAACAACCTGCTAGATCGCGTTCTTCGCCATCGGGATGCTATCATTTCTCATCTAAACTGGGTATGTATCTTCCTGGGCTTCCACAGCTTCGGTCTTTACGTCCACAACGATACGATGCGGGCGTTTGGTCGTCCTCAAGATATGTTCTCGGATACCGGAATTCAATTACAGCCTATCTTTGCTCAGTGGGTACAGAATATTCATACTCTAGCTCCTGGCAATACTGCTCCCAACGCTTTAGCAACAGCTAGTTATGCGTTTGGCGGCGATGTAGTTGCTGTCGGCGGCAAAGTAGCAATGATGCCCATTGCACTTGGTACGGCTGATTTCTTGGTACACCACATTCATGCGTTCACCATCCACGTTACTGTTCTAATCTTGCTAAAAGGTGTGCTGTACGCCCGTAGCTCGCGTCTGATTCCAGATAAAGCCGAGCTAGGCTTCCGCTTCCCTTGCGACGGTCCTGGTCGCGGTGGCACCTGCCAAGTATCGGGTTGGGATCACGTCTTCTTAGGCTTGTTCTGGATGTACAACTCCCTATCGATTGTTATTTTCCACTTTAGCTGGAAGATGCAATCTGATGTCTGGGGAACAGTTGCACCAGACGGTACGGTAACGCATGTGACTTTAGGCAACTGGGCGCAAAGCTCAATTACTATCAACGGCTGGCTGCGCGATTTCCTGTGGGCGCAAGCGGCTCAAGTAATTAATTCTTACGGCTCAGCCCTCTCGGCTTATGGAATTATGTTCTTAGCCGGTCACTTTGTCTTTGCTTTTAGCTTGATGTTCCTATTTAGCGGTCGTGGCTACTGGCAAGAACTAATTGAATCTATTGTTTGGGCGCATAACAAGCTCAAAGTAGCTCCTTCTATTCAGCCTCGTGCGTTGAGTATTACTCAAGGTCGTGCTGTAGGGGTAGCTCATTACTTGTTAGGGGGAATTGTCACAACCTGGGCATTCTTCCACGCCAGAACTCTTTCCTTTTAATAGGACTTCAAACACATGTTAAGCTTGTCAATCCTGTCGGGGAAATTAAACTTTGTTCGCAGCGATTGACAACTTAACCAATCTAAGCTCAACGTTTAAATCAAAACGGTAAGATAGAGGGTAAAACCCATTTTTGAAACCGTTCTTAATTTTGTCATCTACTGTAACTTCAGTTAAAGTAGATAACTAAAACAGGAAATGAGCAGCAATTCTGCAATAGCCTCATTGATTTAGAGAGGAGAATTTCCTAAAAAGCTATGGCAACTAAATTTCCAAAATTTAGCCAGGATCTCGCCCAAGATCCTACCACTCGTCGGATCTGGTATGGAATCGCCACAGCCCACGATTTTGAAAGCCATGATGGCATGACAGAGGAAAATCTTTACCAAAAGATTTTTGCCTCTCATTTCGGTCACATCGCTATCATCTTCCTGTGGACTTCCGGCACCCTATTCCACGTAGCCTGGCAAGGTAATTTCGAGCAATGGATTAAAGATCCTTAAACGTCCGTCCCATCGCCCATGCGATTTGGGACCCTCAGTTTGGTAAAGCTGCCGTCGATGCGTTCACTCAAGGCGGTGCTTCTTACCCAGTCGATATCTCTTACTCTGGTGTTTACCATTGGTTTTACACCCAAGGCGTGAGAACAAACGGCGATTTGTATCAGGGAGCAATATTCCTGTTGATCCTGTCTGCTTTGTTCTTGTTCGCTGGTTGGTTGCATCTACAACCCAAGTTCCGTCCCAGTCTTTCTTGGTTTAAAAATGCCGAGTCGCGCATGAATCACCACTTAGCTGGTTTGTTCGGCGTTAGCTCTCTGGCTTGGACGGGTCACTTAGTACACGTTGCTATTCCCGAATCAAGAGGGCAGCACGTTGGTTGGGATAACTTCCTGTCTACTCCACCACACCCAGCAGGCTTATTGCCTTTCTTCACGGGGAATTGGGGAGTTTACGCTCAAGATCCAGATACTGCTAGTCATGTATTTGGAACTTCTCAGGGTGCAGGAACAGCAATTCTGACCTTCCTAGGCGGATTCCATCCTCAGACTGAATCGCTCTGGCTGACAGATATTGCTCATCACCACCTGGCGATCGCGGTTATCTTCATCATTGCTGGTCATATGTACCGTACCAACTGGGGTATCGGACACAGCATGAAAGAGATCCTCAACGCTCATAAGCCACCAGCCGGAAAACTAGGCGAAGGTCATAAAGGACTTTACGACACCTACAACAATTCCTTGCACTTCCAATTAGGAATTCACTTAGCTGCTTTAGGGGTTGTAACTTCTTTAGTGGCACAGCATATGTACTCTTTGCCTCCTTATGCTTTTATGGCTAAGGACTTCACGACCCAAGCGGCGCTTTATACCCATCACCAGTACATCGCTGGATTTCTGATGACGGGCGCTTTTGCTCACGGTGCTATCTTCTGGGTACGCGACTACGATCCAGAAGCTAATAAAAACAACGTGTTGGCGAGGGTACTGGATCACAAAGAAGCGATTATCTCGCATCTAAGTTGGGTATCTTTGTTCCTCGGCTTCCATACCTTGGGTTTATACGTTCACAACGACGTAGTAGTTGCTTTCGGAACGCCTGAAAAGCAAATCCTGATCGAGCCTGTTTTTGCTCAGTGGATTCAAGCGGCTCACGGGAAAGCGCTTTATGGATTCGATACTCTACTCTCCAATCCAGATAGCGTAGCTTACACGGCTTACCCCAATTATGGTAACGTTTGGCTTCCTGGTTGGTTAGATGCGATCAACAGCGGAACTAATTCTCTGTTCTTGACCATCGGCCCTGGCGACTTCCTAGTACACCACGCGATCGCGCTGGCACTGCACACCACCACTTTGATCTTGGTCAAAGGCGCGTTGGATGCTCGCGGTTCTAAGCTGATGCCCGACAAGAAAGACTTCGGTTATGCCTTCCCTTGCGACGGCCCCGGTCGTGGCGGTACTTGCGATATCTCTGCTTGGGACTCTTTCTATCTAGCGTTGTTCTGGACGCTTAATACATTAGGCTGGGTAACTTTCTACTGGCACTGGAAGCACTTGTGCGTCTGGCAAGGTAATGTTGCTCAGTTCAATGAAAACTCTACCTACTGATGGGTTGGTTCCGCGATTATCTCTGGGCAAACTCCGCTCAGTTAATCAATGGTTACAATCCTTACGGTGTCAATAACCTGTCTGTTTGGGCTTGGATGTTCCTCTTCGGACACCTTGTTTGGGCAACTGGTTTCATGTTCCTCATCTCTTGGCGCGGTTACTGGCAAGAGTTGATCGAAACGATTGTTTGGGCTCACGAACGTACTCCTTTGGCGAACCTAGTTCGTTGGAAGGATAAGCCCGTAGCTCTTTCTATCGTTCAGGCTCGTGTGGTTGGTCTAGCTCACTTTACAATTGGCTATATCTTTACCTACGCAGCCTTTGTGATTGCCTCAACTGCTGGTAAGTTCGGCTAAATGATAGCCTTAGATTAGGTAATTAAAAAATCCCCTGCCTTCGGGTGGGGGATTTTTATATGAAGTCGGAAGTCGAAAGTAAAGATTCTCCTTTGTCTTCCGAAGAACGAAGGACGTTCTTGACTATCTCATCGTCACAAATTCTTCGGCGGCGGTAGGATGGATGGCAACGGTCGCATCAAAATCGGATTTTTGGCTCCCATTTTAATGGCGATCGCAACGCCTTGAATAATTTCAGCTGCACTTTCGCCAACCATATGCGCTCCCAAAACTTTATCGGTGGCGCGATCCACGACCAATTTCATCAGCGTTTTTTCATCTTGTCCGCTCAACGTATGATAAGTAGGGCGGAATTTGGCGCGATAAATTTTAATCGCATCGTCGCCATATTTTTCTCTTGCCTCTGCTTCAGTTAATCCTACGGTTGCTGCTTCTGGGGTGCTAAAGACGGCTGAAGGGACATTTTCGTAACTCATCAAGCGTGATTTTCCACCAAAATGCGTATCGGAAAAGGCACGACCTTCATTGATAGCAACAGGAGTTAGATTGATGCGATCTGTACAGTCGCCAATTGCATAAATATTTTCGCAAGACGTTTTATTATATTCGTTAACTGCGATCGCGCCTCGAACAACTTCTACACCCGCATTTTCTAAACCCAACTTAGCAATATTCGGTTTGCGTCCCGTCGCTCCAATCCTACTGCATCAGCAACGACTATTTCAGGCGTGTTGCCGTCTTCTAAATGAACGTTTAACCCATCTAATGTCTTTTCAATAATTTTAAGCTTACTATTGGTTACAATGCGGATACCATGCTTTTCCATCGCTTCTTGTATCGAAGTGCGGATATCTTCGTCAAATCCTCGCAAAATCTTTTCTCGACGAATGATTTGCGTTACTTCGGAACCCAAACCATTCATAATACAAGCGAATTCCACGCCAATATAACCGCCGCCAATGATGACAATCCGTTTGGGTTGTTCTTTGAGGTTAAACATATCGTCCGAGACGATAGTATGTTCGATTCCTGGAACATCGGGTTTGATTGGATGGCCGCCTACTGCAATTAATATTTTATCTGCCGTTACTTTTGTATCGCCGATTTCGATGGTATGGGGATCGAGCAAGGTTGCATATCCCCTAAAAAGTTGTACCTTGGAGTTGTCTAACATCCGCTGATAAATTCCATTGAGGCGATCCAGTTCGTTGTTAACGGCGTTAATCATTTTTGACCAGTCGAAGCTACTTTCAACCGGACTCCAACCAAACCCTTGCGCTTCTCGAAATTGATAGGGGAAATGAGAAGCATAAACCATTAATTTTTTCGGTATACAACCACGATTGACGCAGGTTCCGCCCAGGCGATCGCATTCTGCGATGCCAACTTTTGCTCCATATTCGGCAGCGCGTCTAGCGCTGGCAATTCCTCCAGAACCCCCACCGATCGCGAATAGATCGAAATCGTAACTCATAATTTTTAAGTGACTCCCTACCTCTTATTTTTCTAGTCTACTTCTGTTTTGTTGTAGGGTGGAACATCTATTATTTAATAATTAATACTAAAGTTTGTTTGGCTCGCTCGCAAAAGCACAGAAATACGGAGATATATCAAGAGTTCATGAGATTAAATATAAGTTTGCCTAGAAATAATTGGAGATTTAATACTATCGAAAATCTCAAAAATATTTTTACATTGAAATACTCTATTTTGCCAGTCATTTTATTTTTAGGTGTTCAAGTTTATCCCATTACAACTTTAGCTAATTCAGTTCAAAATTCTTCTAAAAATGAAATTGATCCAGCTACTTGTCCTATAAATTTAAACGCAGCAATAAATAAGATTATTAATCATCCTGAATTTAAGCGATCGCGTTGGGGGATTCTAATTCAAAATCTCGATTCTCAAGAAATTCTTTATTCCTTAGATTCCCAAAAATACTTTCTCCCTGCTTCCAATGTCAAACTATTAACAACTGCTGCTGCTTTGCTGAAATTGGGAGCGCAATTTCGCATCCGCACCTCAGTTTATGGCACGGGAAATATTCCTAATTTAGCAACATTACGAATTGTTGGCAAAGGCGATCCCAGCTTTACTACCAAGCAATTAAAGGATTTAGTGCGACAACTTAAAAATCAAGGCGTTCGTCAAAGTTTAAAAGTAATGGTTGAAGATAGCTATTTTAAACAAACTGGGATTAATGCTAGCTGGGAATGGGAAGATATCTTTTTCTCTTATGGAACGTCAATTAATAGTTTAAACTTAAATGAAAATGCAGTTACCTTAACTGCACTCCCTAGACTGAACGAACAACCCATAAAATTAGAATGGTCAGACTCTATAGCAGCTAGACAATGGCAAATTGAAAATCAAACTAAAACTGCGCCTGAAGAAACACCAAATAATGTAGAAGTTAGAGGTATTTTTGGAAGACCTATTTTAGAAATTAAAGGAGAAATGGCAGTTAATGCCGAATCCGATACTTGGGATTTAGCAATTATCAATCCATCTCAATATTTTTTAGAATCATTGCTTCAAATTTTAACAACTGAAGGAATTGAAATAGAACAAGGATTAGTAGTTAAGAGATCGCTAACCAATTCATCAGAAAAAGAATTAGCCTTTGTTGAATCAGAGCCTCTAGCTGTATTAATCCAAGAAACCAATCAGGAAAGCAATAATTTGTATGCAGAATCACTATTACAAATTTTAGGCAGTGAATCAGATAATCTCAAGGGAATAGAAGCAGTTCAACAACAATTAACTAAATTAGGTGTCGATCCTGATAGCTATGTTTTAGTCGATGGTTCTGGATTGTCTCGCCATAATTTAGTTTCTCCAGAAGCGATCGCGCAAACGTTAAGATTAATGGCAAAAACTCCCCATGCAAAAGTTTATCGAGAGTCTCTTGCGGTTGCTGGCGTTAACGGTACTTTAGAAAGTCGTTTTAAAAATACTTTAGTCGAAGGAAATTTACAAGCAAAAACGGGAACGCTATCGGGAAATGTCTCTCTTTCAGGATATTTAACTTTGAATGGATATCAACCTTTAATCTTGAGTATTATGGTTAATCAATCGAATCGTTCCGTATCGGAATTACGCGATGCGATCGACGAGATTGTAATTACTTTAAGTCATTATCAATCTTGTCAGTTAAAAACATGAAGCGCGCTCGCGATGCGACTTAAGATCGCGTTCTGTTAAATTAGGACTCAATCGCCTCAAAAAATAGGTTACACTTGTAATATATTGTTAAAAACCTAAGATTGCATGAAGCTTACTGCTCGTCGCTAACAAACATTAAACAGATCTATCTCAATCGTTCTACCTCATTAGTTGAAAGGGCGATCGCGATCGTTAGCGACTTCTCAAGACTGCTCTCAGTCCAGCACCACAAGGACTGTTCGGTAAACTTAGAGAAAGCAGAAGTATGCAAAAGAAAACAATTCTTAACGCCAGCAATCTGACTTACGATCTTGCAACTCCACGAACATTGTTTCAAGGGATTAGTATTGCAATTCAAGAAGGCGATCGCATTGGCTTGGTAGGTCGAAACGGTATCGGTAAATCAACTTTACTCAAACTGTTAGCAGGACAACTAACTCCCAAAAGTGGAATGAGAACGAGTACGGGTAGCATTTATTATTTACCGCAAATTGAGACGATCGCAATCTCAAATGAATCAATCCTAGACTGGCTGAGTTCGCGTTTGGATGAGTGGTGGACGGTAACAACATTACTAGAGGAGAAATTTGCTACAGAAATCTCTTTATCTCAGAAAATAAGCAGTTTAAGTGGTGGCGAGTTCACAAAACTTTGGTTGGCGGTTGCCTTCTCAAAACAACCCGATATTCTACTCCTCGACGAACCAACAAATCACTTAGATCTTATTGCCTTAAAACAATTGCAGGAGGCATTGCAAGGGTTTTTGGGTTCATTTGTCGTCGTTTCCCACAAACCTTTGTTTCTCGATCGCGTCGTGGATATTATCTGGGAATTAACGCCGGAACTCATTAAAGTGTATGGCGGCAATTATTCCTTTTATCACTCCTGTAAAGAAACCGAACATCAAACCGCTTTACGCGCTCATGAAGTGGCAAGAAAAGAACTGAAAAAGGCTAAAACTTCGGCAGCACAAGAACAACAGCGAGCCGAACGCTCTTGCCAGCAAGGTCGCCAACGCGCGGGTACCATGCCTAAAATTGTTGCAGGTGCTTTAAAAAGAAAGGCTGAGGTTACGGCAGGTACGGCGAAGAAAAAACACGAGGCAGCGCTACAGAAGGCAACTGAAAAAGTTGTGGAAACCAAAATTAGAACCACAAAAGTCGCCCAACTCAAACTCGAAGAACGAAGTCACAAGCACAGAAACTTAGTCGATATTCGAGGGGTTAATTTGATGATGAGCGATCGCATTCTAATTCAAAACCTTCAGCTTCAGGTATCGAGGGGCGATCGCACTGTTATTATCGGGTCAAATGGTTCGGGAAAGTCGAGTTTAGCAAAAGCGATTCTCAAGATGAGTCAGTCTCCAGCTAGCTTAGAATCTGGTGAGATTTCTATTTCACCTGCGATGAAAGTCGTGTATCTCGACCAAGCTTATGCCTTAGTCGATCGCGATCGCACCGTACTTGAGAATATGCAAGCAGCAAGTTCCGACCTCAACTATCAATTAATTCGCCAGCAGTTAGGACATTTTTTGTTTTTCAACAATGAAGTTAATAAACCTGCTTCTGTTTTGAGTGGTGGAGAGTTAGCACGATTGGCGATCGCGATCGTTAGCATTTCAGAAATTGATTGGTTAATCTTAGACGAACCGACAAATAATTTGGATTTAGAGACGGTCGATCGCATTATCGACGGTTTAAATGGGTTTTCTGGTGCCCTTTGGGTAATCTCCCACGATATCGACTTTCTCAGTCGCCTTGATATTACTAAAACTTATGAACTCCGCGATCGTCAACTTCAACTGCTCGTTCGCAAACTACATGAATTGTAAACGTAGTTTTAATATAAGGAAAAAATCTAGTTTTTCCTTAACCCTCTTCCAAATAACGAACAATATGTTTAAGGATTAATTTGTTCTACTAACCACCCTTGCGACTCATCTAAAGAATAGCACCAGCGATTTTGTGGTTCTCCTCGTAATTCTAGATGTTCGACTCGTTCTGAATTGAGCAATAAAAGACAAAAATTCGCTAATGGTTCGCTAGCAGAAAGCGGCGAGTTCGAGAAAGCTGATGATTCATCTCTTGGTTGTCCGGGAGTAGGCCAAGCAAATTGCGATCGCGCTGCGTCGGAAAGATTGTGCCAAACTAATCTGCGAGCTTTTTGTAGGTTTTCGTCAGCATCATTGACTCCTACTACACTAAGCTTACCAAGAAGACGAAATTGTTCGCGAGTTTTGGTAAAGTACCAGCAAGCTTCTATCCAAGGTTGTCGTTCTATTTGGGGAATTTTCTCGCTGCGAGAGTCGGTAATTATTTGTAATTGGTTAGTATTTTCTAAAAATCCGCGAAAGACAACCGTTCGATTTGCTGGTCGTCCGTCTGTTCTGACGGTTGCCAGTTGTAGGTAACGAGAGTAAGGTTGAGAACGATTGAGGTGTAAAGCGCGAGATAATGGCGATCGCCAGGGAGCTAATTGGTTATTAGTCAAGAATTATAAAATTACTATTTTTTAAGTTTTACGCTGCTTGAAAATCTTCTTTGCCAGCACCACAAACTGGACATACCCAATCTTCGGGCAATTCTTCAAACGAAGTACCAGCTTCTATTCCATTGTCTGGATCTCCAGCTTCTGGATCGTATTCATAACCGCAGACCGAACAAATATATTTTTCCATAATAATTTCTTCTGGTTGCTTTTTATAACCATTAAAAACGCTGCATTTTGCTAATTCCGTAAATAATACCCGTTGTTAACGAAAGTGCCATCAGAACCAAAATAATGCCACCAGGAATAAAAGTCAGAATTCCTAGACCCCTAAATATGTAAATGATTAGGGTTAGCACTAAAGAAATAACAAATAGATAACCAACAAAAGTAGATCCCATACGAGTATATTTACTCATGATTCTTTTTTGGCACGCGATCGCGATTCACAGCAAGTTATGTTTCTATTCTTACTTGCGCGATCGCTCAGCGCAATAGACAACCAATTTCAAAACTGTAACTATTCTTGATAAAAATCTAGCAACCTCGATCTTAAAGGAACTCTAGGACTTTGATTGGGGAACCTATAGACATTTTAAGGGCGATCGCAATCTATTGTTAAATCGCTTTCGATCTTGGCATAAAGTCTTTATTCTTCTTCTGTTAAGCCTTTTTCAGCGCTAACTTCCATCGCGATCGCTGCATCAAGCAAAAATTTGCTTATTGTTTTTATTTATTATAAATTAATAACAAAATATTTTATTTTTCAGATATTTAAGTTTTAAAAAGAATTAAATCGATAAAATAATTATAAAATAATAAGATAATCTAAAAAAATACGATTTAGAGCTTAATTTATTTAAAAGACATCTTTTCTTTCGACATCATTTGCTCAATAATGCGATTGATGAGATAAAAATCTGCTGCTAACACCGAAAGGCAAAGTAGCGATAAGCAAAAAAAAAATTTATTCGCTTGCACGGGGAGAAAAAAACTTTGACTTTAAAACTAGCGGTTTACGGAAAAGGCGGAATTGGCAAATCTACAACAAGCTGCAACATATCCACAGCGCTTGCCAAAAGAGGAAAAAAAGTCCTTCAAATTGGTTGCGATCCCAAGCACGATAGCACTTTTACCCTAACCGGATTTTTAATTCCCACTATTATTGACACGCTGCAAGAAAAAGATTTCCACTACGAAGACATCTGGCCAGAAGATGTAATTTACGATGGCTATGCTGGCGTTAAGTGCGTAGAAGCAGGCGGGCCTCCAGCAGGTGCTGGTTGTGGGGGTTACGTTGTTGGCGAAACGGTTAAGCTACTCAAAGAACTCAACGCTTTTGACGAATTTGATGTTATTCTTTTTGACGTTCTCGGCGATGTAGTTTGTGGGGGTTTTGCCGCACCGCTCAACTATGCTGATTACTGCATCATCGTTACCGATAATGGATTTGACGCGCTATTTGCTGCTAACCGCATCGCAGCTTCGGTACGCGAAAAAGCACGAACTCATCCACTCCGTCTGGCAGGTTTAATTGGCAACCGCACTTCTAAGCGGGATTTAATTGATAAGTACATTTCTCACGTCCCCATGCCTGTCTTGGAAATTTTGCCATTAATTGAAGATATCCGTGTTTCTCGCGTTAAGGGTAAGACGTTATTTGAAATGGCAGAAAGCGATCGCTCTTTAAATTATGTTTGCGATTACTATCTCAACATTGCCGACCAGCTAATCGCCAATCCTGAAGGGGTAGTTCCTAACGACGCTCAAGATCGCGAATTATTCAGCCTGTTATCGGATTTCTACCTCAACCCCCAACAACCGAAGACGACGGAAGAAGAGTTGGATCTAATGATGGTGTAAAACAGTTATCAGTGACCAGTGACCAGTTCAAGTCGGTTTATTATTCGCTGATGATTGATAACTGGTAAAGGGAATTGATGAGGAAATTTGTGCGCCATGGCGCACAAATTTATCTAGATTGACAGGATATAAAAATGTCCACCATGGTAGACAAAATTAACTTGAATCGATCGCGTTTCTGGAAGATTCTAAGCAATCTTTAGCCATCCTATCAATCTCCCATTCATTTATTTTTCGGGAAATTATGAGCTTTTTTGAGAAATTCAAGGAAACTCTGAAGCCTAAATGGTTGGACTACTATCAAATAAACCGTTCCTGGATAAAAACACTGATGGATGCTAGGAACGCTTGGGTTAGCACTCCCGATAAAGGAACGCGTCCGAGTGCTGATTTGATTTTAGGAGCAATTACTGCTTTAGAGCCAAGATTAGCAGAATTAATGTTGCCTTTTTGCGAGCTTAATTCTAATGCAGAGAAGCTTGTAGAACTGATGGGATTGAATTTCGATCCAGGAATTGAACTCGAAAAACGCGCAGCAGAAGCTGCAACATCTCAAGAAGCTCAAACAATTCCTTTACTAACCGATGCCGATACCGAGTATTTAAAGAAAATAAGAGAGGAAACCATTAAATGACCGCTACACAAGAACCAACCGCATTAACCTTTGAATGCGAAACCGGAAATTATCATACGTTTTGTCCGATTAGCTGCGTTGCTTGGCTGTATCAAAAGATTGAAGATAGCTTTTTCCTAGTCATTGGCACGAAAACTTGCGGTTACTTCCTGCAAAACGCGATGGGAGTCATGATCTTTGCCGAACCGCGCTATGCGATGGCAGAGTTGGAAGAAGGGGATATTTCCGCACAATTGAACGATTATGAAGAACTGAAACGGTTGTGCGTGCAGATTAAACGCGATCGCAATCCTAGCGTTATCGTTTGGATCGGGACTTGCACTACTGAAATCATTAAAATGGACTTGGAAGGATTAGCCCCCAAGTTAGAATCAGAAATTGGCATTCCTATCGTGACTGCACGAGCAAACGGTTTAGATTACGCCTTTACCCAAGGAGAAGATACCGTTTTAGCCGCAATGGTACACAAATGTCCCGACAAAGGGCCAGAATCTGAAAAAGAAGACCGTAACGCCATTCAAAAACTGCTCAACTTCGGTCGCAAAAAAGAAGACGTTAATACCGAGTCCGAATACGCCGACCATCCGCCACTCGTCCTATTCGGTTCTCTTCCTGACCCCGTTGTGACTAATCTTACCCTCGAATTGAAAAAGCAAGGAATTAAAATTTCTGGTTGGTTGCCTTCCAAGCGTTACACTGAATTACCCGTCATCGAAGAAGGCTACTATGTTAGCGGGGTCAATCCTTTCTTATCGCGTACTGCTACCACCTTCATGCGCCGTCGCAAGTGCAAATTGATTGGCGCACCCTTCCCTATCGGCCCCGATGGAACCCGCGCTTGGATTGAGAAAATTTGCTCGGTCTTTGGTATTCAACCCAAGGGATTAGAAGAAAGAGAAGCGCAAATTTGGGAAGGTTTGGAAGATTATATCAAGCTGATTCGCGGCAAATCCGTCTTTTTTATGGGAGACAATCTCTTAGAAATCTCTTTGGCACGTTTTCTGATTCGCTGTGGCATGACTTGTCCAGAAATTGGCATTCCCTACATGGACAAACGCTATCAAGCAGCAGAATTGGCATTACTGGAGAAGACTTGCCAGGAAATGGGCGTTCCTCTGCCTAAGATTATCGAGAAACCCGACAATTACAATCAAATTCAGCGTATTTATGAGTTAAAACCCGATCTCGTTATTACGGGGATGGCTCATGCTAACCCATTAGAAGCTCGTGGAATCGATACTAAATGGTCTGTAGAATTTACCTTTGCTCAGATTCACGGCTTTACTAACGCTCGCGATATTCTTGAGTTAGCAACTCGTCCTCTGCGTCGCAATAATAACCTTAAAGAATTGGGTTGGGATAAGTTGGTTAAAGAAGAGGCAAAAATTTAAGCAAGGCAACAGGCAACAGGCAACAGGGAAGAGAGAACAGTTATAGCACTACGTTTTAAGGTTAGGACATCTCAAAAAGCTACAAGCTAGAAATAGTAAGGTTTTTGCTGATGGCTGACTGCTATATCAGTGACCAGTGACCAGGGAGACAAGGGGGAATTTTGAAGACAAGAGGGAAAAATACACGAAAGTTTATCCTTTCCCTATTTCCCTTTTCCCTTTCCAGGGGCGAAGCTTTCCCTTTTTTCCTATTGCCTATTGCAAGAGTGCCTGTTGCCTAATCCCCAGTCACCAGTCACCAATCACCAATCCCCTATTCCTAACATTCTGCTTTTTCTTCTGTTGGTAATTCGGGCAGATCGAACAATACCAGTGTCATGTATTTATCTGCCCACTCATGACCGAAAGCTTTCTCTAAAACGCGACGAGTTTTATCGTTTTTTTGCTGTTGGGTGCAGTAATTGTACTGTCCGGCAAAATGCAGGGCTTTTTGTTGGGGTGGGACGGGTTGCGATCGCGTTGCTTGCTGGCAATGAATTTTTAGGAATTGTTTGACGCGATCGAGAAATTGACTGTCTTCTTCTGGAGTAGTCGGACGAATAAACAGACAAAACTCTGAAAAAATATCTCCCCAGACGGGTAAATCGCGAGGCTGGGAAAATTGAGGATTGGGTAAAGCTTGTAGAGCAGTTTGGTAAGCTTGAGGAAGCGTCCGTTCTGGGTTGGTAGGTGATAAATCTGCGATCGCGGCGCTTACTTCACCTCGTCCCGCCACGATATCGCAGCCAAACATCGGTAGCGCGTATTCGGGGTTGGGAAACATAACGCAGTGCAAAATATCAAGATTTTTACCCACTTTTGCCAGTTCCAAGTGCATTTTACGAAACTGGGGCGTTTGATAGCAGCGATTTTCAATGACCAGTTTTTCGCCTTCGAGTTTTCCTTCTACATAGCCTAGTCCCTCTGGCAATTCGTAGGGAGAGAGATCGAGGTACTCCTGCCAAGACGTTAAGATGATATCAGCCAACTGGCGAATCAGGGGATGTTGTTGTTGGCGAATTGAGGATTGTGAAGGTTCTAACATAACAAATCTTGATGTCTCAAATAAAAAGATATACTAAAACCGATCCTTATTGGTATTAACTAAGACATAAATTAACCATAGCTTTAGGAGAATTCTATATGTTTGGTTTAGGTTTGCCGGAAGTCGCAATTATTGCCGCGATCGCACTCATTATTTTTGGGCCGAAAAAAATTCCAGAACTCGGCGGCGCATTGGGTAAAACGTTACGCGGTTTCAAGGAAGAAATGAATAAATCTTCCGAAATCGCCCCAGGAGAAGAGAAAGAAGAAGATTAAGACATGGGATATTCAATCGAAATCAACGGCAGTAATTTTAATAGCGAAGTTATCGAAGAATCTTACACCACGCTTGTATTGATTGATTTTTATGCGACTTGGTGCGGGCCTTGTCAGCTATTAAAACCCGTCCTAGAAAAACTAGTTAAAGAATATGATTTTATTTTGGCAAAGGTAGATATTGATAAAAACCAAGACTTAGCCAGTCAGTACGCGATCGAAGGCGTACCCGATGTCAGAGTCGTCTCTCAAGGAGAAATGTATCCTGGATTTGTTGGCGCTATGCCAGAAGCACAATTGAGAGAGTTATTGGCGAGATTTAATCTTCACTCAGAATTAGAAATCGGTTTAGAAAAAGCCAAAGATGCGATCGCATCTCAAGATTTACCCAAAGCAAAACAATGGTTTGATGAGTTGTTTGCCAAATATCCCGACAATCCGCGCCTTGTTATTGAAGCTGCTTGCTTTTTAGTGAGAATGGGACGACTCGAAGAAGCTGAGAAAATAGCCCGTACAATTAAGCAAGATAATCGGGAATTTTATCCTAAAGCACAGGCAATTGAGACGTTAATCGAACTCAAACAAGCGATCGAGAATGCAGGAGATAGCGAATTAGATCGATTATATGCTCGTGCTGCTCGTTCGGCGTTATCTCAAGACTATGAGGAAGCATTGCAGCTTTTCTTACAAATCGTTCAAGAAAATCGTCGCTACAAAAATGATGGGGCGAGAAAAGCAATGGTTGCACTATTCAACTTGCTCGGACTCGATCGCCCTCTGACTAAACAATATCAAAAAGAATTGATGATGGCACTTTAATCAGTTATCAGTTATCAGTGAAGAAAAGACAACAGTAAAGAGTGACCAGTGACTAGAAAAATTATCAATTCATTTCCGATCGCTCTCCCAATCACCGATACCAATTCACCAATCACCTTTTCACCAATCGCTGTTAAGTAATCACTAGAATGTCATTATTAGTAAGTAATGGTGAATTGCTAAGCGTTGCAATCTGAATTTGCGCAAGCGAACCAGTACCATCAGGATCGAAAGATAATGCACCATTAGTTTTATTGTATATAAAGCGATCTCCCCTATCGATAGCCGCCGTTCCTCTGACAAATTGAGAAGCAGCAATAAAATTGCCTGCAATTAATCCGCCACCAAACCCTTTTGCCGAGACAACAATAGCATCCACCGCAGCAAAGTCGGTAATACGGTCGAGTTTTTGAAGGCGAGAGGTGAAGGTAAAGCGATCGCTTCCCGCACCGCCTGTTAAGATGTCATTGCCCAGTCCGCCAATTAAAGTATCGTTCCCCAATCCTCCACTCAGAAGTTGGATTATTAGTTATCTGAACAAATGGCATGAATAGATAAACTCCTCAGTATTTAGGTGCGATGATGAGACAAGAAATTAAAAGATTTGTACGATATGTAATTGGGCGATCGCAAATGATATTATGCGTCGATCTCTAAAAAATTGGCAAGATTATTCAAATCAGAAATATTGATAAATCAATTCCATATCTACATAGCTTTTTTCGCCAACATTGCCACTTATAACCATGAAGGGTTGTTCGGGTTCGCCTAAACTATCTACCACTAAAGTTGCCAGGGAAAAATCATGGTGTTTGGTGTAATCATTTATCGTTACCACGGTTTTTAATCCTGTTTGGGTAGAAGCTTGCAACCCGTGAAACGAGTCTTCAAAAACGAGACATTCAGAAGCATCTAAATCCATCTTTTGTAAGACGTAATGATAAATATCTGGGGCGGGTTTTTTCGCTGCAACGATATCGCCAGCAGCAATAACTTCAAACCAGGATGGATCTAAGGTATGCTCTAATAAAGCGATTGCATTGGGTAAGGCGCTAGTCGTTGCGATCGCCAAGCGAATTCCTTGAGAACGTGCTTCTTGAATCAATCGTTTCACCCCAGGACGCAAAGGAATCGAACTGCCTGCTAAGAGTTGTCGATAATGTTCGGTTTTGGCAGCATGGAGATTTGCAGCGATGCGAGTATCGATTTGCTCGATATCGTGACGATATTTGGTTACATAAAAGTAAATTCGTTCTTGACCGCCAGTAACGTTTAACAAATCTCCATAAAGTTCCGCCGACCAATACCAATCGAGTCCTGCTTCAGCAAATGCTTGGTTAAATGCTACGCGATGACCGTCTCTTTCGGTATCTGCTAGCGTCCCATCGACATCAAAAATTAAAGCTTTAAGTTGAGCCATTAAATAAAATTCTACTGGATTGCAACGATAGAATAGTCTACCAGCAAACGATATTTGAATTTATGTCCTTACCCAAAGTTTTCGTCACGCGCCGCATTCCCGATGCTGGATTAGATTTGCTACAAAATCGTGCATCGATTGAAATATGGACGGAACGCCAACCGCCTCCTTATAAAGTTTTGCAAGATAAAATTCGAGACATCGATGGGTTACTCTGTTTGTTAACCGATCGCATCGATAAAAATCTCATAGAATTAGGAACATCTTTAAAAGTCATCAGTCAGATGGCGGTTGGATACGACAACATCGATGTAGCAGCAGCAACAGCAAGAGGCATTCCCATAGGCAATACCCCAGGTGTCCTAACAGAGGCGACGGCTGACTTAACTTGGGCGTTACTGATGGCAGCATCCCGTAAAATTGTAGAAGCGGAACGATTCGTGCGCGAAGGACGCTGGCAGACTTGGGAACCAATGCTATTGTTGGGAGCAGATGTAGCAGGTGCAACGTTAGGCATTGTCGGTTTTGGACGCATCGGACAAGCGGTTGCGCGTCGTGCTAAAGGGTTTGATATGAGGGTGCTTTACTGGAATCGCCATCGATGCGAGATAGGGTTAGAAAGAGAATTAGGCGTTGAATATGCTTCCTTCGAGCAATTATTAGAAGAATCGGATTTTGTTAGCATTCATGTAGCATTATTCCAAGAAACATATTACCTGTTCGATCGCCCGCAGTTCGATTCCATGAAACCATCTGCTATTCTCATCAATACTGCAAGAGGCGCGATTGTTAATCCAGACGCTTTATATGATGCTATTCATACGGGTAAAATTGCGGGTGCCGCTTTAGACGTTACCGAACCCGAACCGATTCTCCCTGACAGTCCTTTGTTGAGTTTGCCTAACTTACTTATTGTGCCTCATATTGGCAGTGCATCGATAAAAACGCGATCGCAAATGGCATTAATGGCCGCACAAAATCTTATCGCAGGATTGCAAGGAGAATGTTTACCTAATTGCGTTAATCCTGAAGTGTATGAAAGGAAACAGTAGTTTAGTGACGATACAGTAAGCATGGTAGACAAGACCCAAAATCTTAAACCCCTTATCCACAGTTTCTTATAGGGATTGCTTACCTTACGAAGTTTTTAACTGAAGTCGATAAAATTAAAATTTATCAAACTCTTCATCGACCATTTTTTGCCTTTCCATGCGATCTAAATTGTCTCGCAATTCTAGCCAATCAACGCGATCGCTATCTTTATCTTCTAACAATTGTCCTTGTTGCAAGTATAAGACTCGTCGAGCAAACTTTTGCGCTAATTCGAGTTGGTGATTGACCATAACAATCGCCATTCCAGACGTATCTCCTAATTCAGCTAACACCTCAATCAGATGGTTGGCGCTACCTACATCTAAAGCAGAAGTGGGTTCGTCGAGTAATAAGATTTTAGGTTGCATAATTAGGGCACGAGTAATAGTAACCAATTGTCGTTGTCCTACGGAAAGTTCTAACTCGTTGCGTTCTAACCACGCTTCAGGAATATGTAATTTAGTTCGCCAAGTTTCGATTCTCTGTTGAATATCTCGTTTTGGTAACTGCTGTAAAACGAGGGGATAAGCTAAGGTTTCTCGAACTCTCATTCCTAACAATTTTGCTTCTTGAGGAACGAGAACGACTTGTTGGCGCAGTTGTATGGCTGAAATTTGGTTAAACGGTTGATTATTGAATTCGATAGAACCGTTAGTCGCCTCTTGCAATCGATTCAGCAGACGTAACAGAGAGGTTTTTCCCGCACCAGAAGCACCGATAATGACAATGCGATCGCCACTTGATAATGTAAAAGAAATATCCTGCAACAAGTAACGAGAACCGATCGCAGTAGCTAGACTGACTTGTTTTAACTCAAGAATAGTCATTTGAGCAAGTAATCGGTAAGAAAATAGTTATTCAGGTCATTTATCATATTCGAGTAACAATAATTCAAACAGAAAAACGAGTTAGAACTAACCTTACAGCAAATACAGTTTCTATACTAAAGATTTGTTAGCAGCTTACTGCTCGTCAGAAGCAAGGCAGATAACATTGCTGCGATCGCGCCAAAATAGAATGGTGCAGCAACCGAGACGTTAGTGTAAAGCCAACCAGCAATCAAGCTAGCAGGCAAAGCGGCAAAACCAACCAACATATAAAAAGTTCCTATTTCTGCGCCGCGCTGTTCTGGATGTACTAAGTCGGCAACAAATGCCTTCTGTACGCCCTGTGTTAAGGTTGAGTAGAGTCCGTAAAATGCAAATAAAACCCAGACAACGGAAGCACTTTGAGCAGTTGCAAAGCCCAAATAAACGAGAGCAAAGACTAGATATCCAGCAACCAGTAGCGGACGACGACCTACGCGATCTGAAAGGTTTCCGGCGCTCATCCCAAAAAAAGCTTCCATAACGTTAAAAACGGCATAAAGCAAAAGCATTTGTTCGGTAGTGATTCCTAAATCCTGCGATCGCAACAAGAGAAAAGCATCGGAAGAATTACCGAGACTGAATAGACCGATGATGAGGAGATAGCGGCGATAAGAAGGACTGAGTCCGTGCAGGGTAAACTGAGGGCTAGATTGAGGCGCGTTAGCTCTTGCTTTTTGGCTCTTTTACCAAAAGAGTTAAAATAACGACTCCTAATAAAGCTGGAAGAAATGCAATTCCGTAAAGCCATCGAACTTGACCGGGATATTGTTGTAGAAACCAGAAACCGAGCAAAGGGCCCAAAAGTGCGCCTGTGGTATCCATGCTGCGATGAAAGCCAAAAGCCCGTCCGCGTTGCTTAGCAGAACAATTCTCAGCAATAAGAGCGTCGCGAGGTGCGGCTCGCAATCCTTTACCTACTCTATCTAAAAACCGTGCCCCCAGTACCTGAACCCAAACACCAGAAAGAGCAATGAGCGGTTTGGCGATCGCTCCCAGTCCGTAACCCGCTACAGCAAAAGGTTTGCGCTGCCCTACTCGATCCGACAGCCAACCCGAATAAAATTTGAGTAAGCTGGCGGTACTCTCTGCCACGCCTTCGACAATGCCCACAGTCCAGGCAGGAGCGCCCAAGACGCGAGTTAGAAAGCTTGGAGTGAGGGGGTACACCATTTCGCTAGCCAGATCGGTACAAAGGCTAATAAAGCCGAGTAAGCGAACGGTTCGGCTCAGACTATTAGAATCAGTCGGTTTTTCGAGGGGTTCCACCATGTCAGATAAAAATCTTTTAAATTGCTACTGAAATGATAGATCGACCAACCAGCGAACAGTTTGCGGAAAAATAATGACGAGGAGTAATACGACAAACTGCAAAACCATAAAAGGAATAGCACTTTTGTGAATCTCTAGGGTGCTAACTTCCTTGGGGGCAACACTTTGTAAGTAGAATAACGAGAAGCCTACTGGCGGGGAGATAAAAGCGGTTTGCAAGTTGATGGCCATGACTACGCCAAACCAGACCAGATCGATTCCCAGTGCTTGCGCCGCAGGAACTAATAAGGGAATAGCAATAAAACAAATCTCAATAAATTCTAGAAATACGCCCAGTATAAAAATGATGATATTGCTTGCAACCATAAAAGCAATATACCCGCCAGGTAGTTTAACCAGCAGATCGGTAATATAGGTTTTGCCTCCCAAAGCATCGAAGACCAAACTAAACAAAGAAGAACCAAACAAAATCATAATGACTAACGTCGTGACAACCGCCGTCGAGTGGGCGGAATCGCGAAGTAGGTTCCAGTTTAGTCGTCGATTAAGAGAGGCTAGGACGCAAGCCCCTACCGCACCAACTGCTCCAGCTTCAGTAGGGGTGGCCAGACCAAAAATATACTTCCTAACACCGCAAAGATGAGCAATAGGGGCGGCAAAACCGCTTTAACCACTCGTTTAGCTAAAGCTACACCACCAATCTTGCGGACTTCAAGAGGCAGCGCTGGGGCAACGTTTGGTTTAAGGAAAGCGAAGGTCAGGACGTATAGTACATAAGACCCAGAAAGCATCAACCCAGGAATTAAAGCGCCAAGGAAAAGATCGCCCACTGATACGCCGAGTTGATCGCTTAATACTACCAGTACCAAACTCGGTGGAATCAATTGTGCCAGCGTTCCCGAAGCGACAATAACCCCCGTAGCGAGTTGTTTGTCGTATCCGTAGCGGATCATCACGGGTAGGGAAATCATTCCCATGACGATTACGGTAGCGGCTACTACGCCAGTCGTTGCGGCTAATAGCGTACCGACGACGATTACTGCTAGGGCAACTCCACCCCGCAGCGAACCAAATAAAATACCGAGTGTTTCTAATAACTCTTCTGCTAAACCCGATTTTTCAAAGACTGCACCCAAAAACACGAAAAATGGAATGGCTAACAGGGTAAAGTTGGACATCGTGCCAAACCATACATTCGGCAATAGTAACAGTCGATTGATATCGAACGCCCCAACTAGCAACCCGATGCCGCCGAAAACGATTCCGGTTCCAGCAAAGGAAAATGCTACCGGATAGCCGCTCATCAGCATGAAAAAGAAGCCGACGAACATTGCGATCGCTAACCATTCATATCCCATTTCTCTAAGTTCCAGTCAAGTTATTTACTCAAAAGGTATATTCTCTTCAGTCTCAGCTTTGAGAGCCTGCGCTACCTGGGAGTATCCCATCAAAATAGCAAAATACTTGATGGCTTGGGAAATACTTTGCAGAAGTAATAGCACAAATGCAACTATCACCATTGTTTTAATGGGCGCTCTCGGCAACCCATCGGCATCAGAAGAGACTTCCCAGGTTCCCCAAGTCCCATCTGAAGATAGTCCCCACGATCGCAAAACGGGGTCAATCGTCACCCAGATTCCGATTAGGCAAAAAGGAATGA
>JAAUUT010000004.1 GCA_012031035.1 Candidatus Altimarinota bacterium
AAATAATCTTCGTTTAATCATTCAACCCACTATTTTATTGTGGTTAATTTTTCCTTGGCTAGATGTTTTTCCCTCACGTCGTTTATTGCTGGGATTTCATCAGCTTATTGAGAGCATGAATCAATTTCAACCCTTTTATTCTTCTGGGTAAACTAACTTATTTATTATGAATTGATTTCGGAGAGTGACAAAAGAGGGTTATTGATGGATTTGACGCATCAATCGAACGAACAACGCTGTTGGGTTAATGTGCCGGATTTGGATGAGTTTTTATTGATTTAAAAGGTAATAGGCAATAGATATTATTGAAAATAGAGAGTAGTGCGCTCGTCTCTCTATTTGCACTAATAGTTTATTCATAATCCGATCGACCGGAAAGATATCCACTTGATATCCATTCGATTAAATAAATAAGGATTCTTTCTGGCTATACACACGACCGGAAAGGCTTAAATTCAAAGCTGGTGGACAGATTTGAACTGACGACCGCCCGCTTACAAGGCGGGTGCTCTACCACTGAGCTACACCAGCAAAAAAAACACAATTTCCATTATACTTGAGAGTTATTATATTTTCCAAATAATTTAATTTTTTATCCCTCTCCTGTAAAAGAGGGATAAAGGTTGACGGAGTTGTTTCAAAATAGCTTGGCAAGAAATTGAAAGACTGAGACTGGAAAGGAGACTTGTTGGCGATCGCCTTTACATCTTTGAAGAGTAACGGCGCTTGAGAGACAGACTAGCTAATCCTACCAGCAGTAATCCCCCTAAAACAGTTGGTTCTGGAGTCTTTTGAGGTGAAATGAAGTCACCGAGTTCGTCAGCCTTAGCTCTGAACGAATAGAGAAACCCAGGAATTAACTGTTGTCCATCAGGACAAGCACTATCGATCGCAACTTCAGTTGCAGTCGTCCCATTCGTACAGACATCAAATTGTACGTCACTATCGTTTTGAGTAACGCTATAGTCGTTATCTGTTCCCAAAAGAATGCTATGAGAACCATCCGCCAGTTTAGGCCCAATTGTCAAGCCTTCTAATTTTTCTGGAAGGACTTGACCTGTTTGAGTTAGAGCGTCGGCAACATCTAAAAAGAGTGATTTGCTGACGGGGTTGACTCCGCTGGGGAGATTGTTCGTGCCAGCTAAACTGAGATTGCTGACATTAGTTGCTTGGGCTAAATTGATTTTATAGACTCGTTTGCTGCCAACTGGAGCGCTAGCGGTTGGGTCTTCTACTCCCAGTCCTCGATTGTCGCGTTCTAGTACCAAAAACTCAAGCTCGTTAATGGCTGCGATCGCGCTGATACCGATGCTGCGACCTTGGTTAGTTGCGCTAAAATCATCTTCAGTGCCAGGGATGCGATCGTTAATTTCTGCAAAACTTTCTAGCTGATAAATATATTGAGCGGTGCTTTGACCAGACTTAGTATCGAATTCTACAATTCTTAAATTACGACTGCGCCGTCCGTCATTGTTGGTTCCTTCATTAACTAAAGGATCTTGCAGCATAGCAAATAGTTTAGAGCCATCTGGACTCATCGCTAAGCCTTCAAAGCCTCGATTGTCTTGACGACCGCTAGTAATGACATCTCGATCCCCTACATAATCGAGCGTACCGTCACTTGCCCTAGAAAGTAAATTCGCTGGTGTCTGGAACGATCTCACAAAAGATCCATCGGGACGAAACTCATTCACCGAAGGCCCATATTCGTCGGATACATAAAAATTGCCGTTAGGTGCAACGACAAATCCTTCGGAATCAAAACTCAAACCTAGCTTACTAGTATCTCCGTTAAGGCGTTCGGGGTTTAGTCCATTAAAGTTTTCTCCATCTTTGGTAAAGAGAATAGTTTCTAACAAGTTAAAGTTGCTAATTCCCCCAGTTGTGGGATCGACATCGAGAGAAAACTTTTGCACTCTAGTTTGATAATCGATAACTCCACCGCCAGGGCCGCGATCGCTTAAACCGTAATAAACTTGATTGTGGCGATCGTAATAAAGGTCGGAAAACATCCCCAAGCGATTGATATTTGCGCCGCCACTACTGCCATTGAGCGGATATAAATCGGGAGTATCTGCGGGAATTGTTACTGAATTGACTAAAGAGACAGCATGTGCAGGAGCGATGGAGAAAACAATATTTGTTAATGAGAGTGCTAGAGAACATCCTCCCAGAAACAACCAGGATCGCAGTTGGTTCATTTCGATACAGACACTGGAAAAGTTTGCATTCTTAGCATTAGCTTTTGAGATTAAGATGATGCTAAGAAATGGTTAATTCAGCCGAAAAAATGATGAATATTTAATGAAGTTATCCAATTAATTTTTAATTTGCAAATAAAAGACGAGGATATAAAACAGCAGTGAATTATTATTCATTTCTCACTCACCTGTGTAATTTATAAATGTAAGTTTTTACGATCGCTTTGCCAGAGAATATAGATAGTTGTGCCGATTCCCGGAAGAATTAAAGCGATAACCGCAGGAATCAGAGGAACGATCGCGCAAGTTTGTAGCAAAATAATAAAACTAATTCCGTAGACGCTAATAATTAAAGCGCTTACTATCCCCAATCCAATCAAAGAAGGAAAGCGCCATAACAACGCGATCGCAATCGAAGCACACATAAAAATCCAGATTGCATCTACCCACTGAGGAAAAAATCGTAATAGCGGTCGTCCATCTTCAACTGCACTAAGTAACTGAGAAACCATTTGCGTTTGTAAGATTAAACCGCGAATTTCTTGGTTGTAAGGCGTTGCGATCTCATCTTTTGCAAGGGTGGGATCGGTTACGCCAATGAGAATGATGCGATCGCGAATTAATTGAGGATCGACTTTTCCTTGTAAAACCTCTGTCGCGGTAACTCGTCTGGCAATTTCGTCGATAGAAGTGTATGAGCGATAATTGAGTAAGATTTGATGTCCCTGCGTTTGTTCGGGTTGTTGATAAAATCCATTAAAAGAAGTTAAGACGCTAAAGCGATAGGGTTTGCGATCGGGGTTAGCAAATTCCCAAGTATTCATATTGGGAAAGTTGAGGGAATATCCTTTTGCTTCGAGATAGCGATAGGCAAGTTTGGTACTGAGGGCGTAGAATGCTAGACACAGAGAGCGATCTGGCGGATCGACGGCGAGTAGATGGCGGCGCACAATGCCATCGGAATCTTTAACGACATCAATAAAACCCGTTTGTGCTGATGAGTTTCTCGTTGGCGAGGCGATACCAGGATCGCTATTACTAGGATGAGAACAAGGAGGAAGGATATTTTTTATTTTTGCTTGAGATATTTTACTAACGCTTGCCATCCTTCTCCTACGGGGCGATCGCGAATGATATCGATGCCGATTCCTAGCGGTTGGTGGCGGTTGAGTTGTTGTAGGAGACGCATTAAGGTGCGATCGCTAAGGGGATATTCACCCCCCAAAGCGCTTGTATCTGCTTGGGTGACTTCGACGATTAGTAATCGTTCGTCTCGTCCTTCCGAACTCGATTTGATGGCGGTTTTGAGTTGTAGGAGGCGATCGAAGCTTTTCAATTCCCATTCTTGATATAAACCTAGCGCCCGTCCTCCCATGACTGCTAAGGTACAAGCTAAACTAGCTAAGATAACCGCTTGCCAAGAATTTTTAGCTTTAATTTTGGGTGCTGGTTTTTGACACAAGTCTTTCCAAGTAGGCGGAGTATGGGCGGGATTTTGGAAAATGACGGGCAACCAACTCGCCCCAGGAAATTGCCCTTCGATGCCTTGTAATCGTTCTCGTGCCTTGCGTACAGCAACATCAAAAGGTTGATCGTCAGAAAATTCGTTTAAGAAATATTTTAAAAATGCTTGTGCTACGCGATCGCTAACGGGTTCGCGCATGACAATAATTTGAGGGATGTTTAAATCTGCTAATTGTCGCGCCAATCCTAACCCATTGCACGAGTTAAATATTGCTAGTTGCAATCCTCGTTCGATCGCTTCTATTAGAGCATTTTTCAACTGTGGGATCGAGATGCTTTCTTGAGGATTAATAAAAATTTGTCCGCTATCGCCGCCTTCGTGGGTTAAACTATGTCCGGCAAAAAATAAGATGTCCCATCCTTGTTTGTGCCACAATTGTTCGGATACTTCTTGGCGATCGGGTTCGGGCAAAAAAACGGTTGTTGCATCGGGTAAATTTTTTAATAAAGCTCGATCTGTTTCTACATCAATTCCTGTAGAATCGCCTAAAATTGCTAAAATTCTGACTTTTTGAGCGGGTTTTCTAATCTTTGTTGCAGAATCGAAATTGAGGGGACTAAACGAAACTTCTGCTAATCGATAATCTCGGAAAAAAACGCCAGGTGTGCCAAGGAATTTTTCTGAGACAATCGTCTTCTGTTTGAATAATAAAACGAATGGCTTGACTCGGCTCTAATTGTTTTTGGAGTGGGAGATAAATGTCTCTAAATTCTTCTGCATCTAACCAGCGATCGATCCGATTTTGTAATTCTTGGCAAAGGTCTTCAAAATCAGCATCGGAAACGTGAGTTACATCGGTTTCATCAATACTAATTAAGTTTTTTTCTCCGCGAACATTTAGCGATCGCGCTTGATAAAGTAATTCATATAATAATTGCCAACGGCGATAGCAATCGATTAGTTCGGGGTTCTGCGGCAAGCTTCCTGTATATTGTCTGGATTGGGCATTATCTTCGGATTGCAGTTGGGCAGTAACAAAAGGAAATCCCTCCTGTAAGTTGCCTCTTCCCAGATTTAATATAACTAGTTTACTCATAAAAAATTTCTGGAATTTTATTGCGATCGCCCTTTATCAGTGACCAGTTACCAGTGACCAGTTAGCAAAGACAATGAGGAAGATTGACTCCTGAACAACCAAACTCCTAAACTCCTGAATTACTGTATCTGGAAATCTTCTATAATACTAAAATCATCTAAAGCGACTTGAATTTTAAAGTTAATTCCAATCGGACAAGTAAAACGTTTCAGTTGAATCATATTATCTTGAATTCTTGCTTCAGATTCTTGCAGCATATCTCCCGAAGTGGAAAGTAATGCTAGTTTAATTTTGTGGGGAAGATAAGTTTGTCCGTTTGCGGGATAAAGTTGTACGCGGATACCAACTTTTTCATCGGTTTCTTGCGTTAAACCAACGAGTAAAGCAACCGATCTATCGCCTAATTGTACGCCCAGATCGATTAATTTAACTCCTTCAACTGCGACTTGTCTGACTTCTTTAAGTTTTTGTCCTTGTCGGAAACTATAAGCTAAATTGTCTGAATTATTATTAAGGAATGCCTCTATAGATTGCCAACCTGATTCAAAAGACGATCGCAACCATTGCACGGGATTAATTGCAGTTTGATGAGATATTTCCGAAAAATGTATGCGTCGTTGGTACAATTGTTGCCTAAAAATATCGTTTGCTAATAATGCTGCCCATTGGATAAAAGGAACCTCTAATCTAGGAGAATAAGGGGTATTTTGTTGTAGTTTTTCGATTAAACTTGTTGCTTCAACCGATGTTAGAGAAGGTAAAGATTTAACCTGTGGTTTTTGACTCGGATACAGTTCACTCGCCACCCACAAGACGCTTAAATCTTCAATTAAATCCTCTGTATCTATTGAATAAGTTTCGTCAGCGCGATCGCAAGTTCCTCGCTCGCGCAATTGTTCGTAGGTAGTATATCCCCAGATTTGTAGATAACTTTCTTCTAAATTAACCTCAACTGCCAGATAATAATTACCTGCCCAATGGGGAATTTCTAACCACTCTCGCGGAACGCGAAATTCACTCGAATAACTTTGTTCGCTAGGAAGTAAAACGAGTCGCGTTTGTCCTAGTTGAATTGCTCCTCCATTAACCATTTCCCAAATACTAGAAAGAGATTCTAAGGAAGGTAAAATAGCAGGTTTTTCTTGTCTATCTAATTCAGTTTCAAGATAAGACAAAAATAAATTCAAACACAGACAATTGAGATAGGCATTCCAACGAGCAGAAGCATTAGAATAACTTTGGTTTTGCGTTTGTTGCCAAGCTTTTTCTCGGTCTTCGCTCGTAAATTCTATCAATAATTGCTCTGGATAAATAAATGCTAAATCGTCAATAGTAGCCATCATGAAATTATCTCCTGGTAATTAATATAATATTGCTGTATTTTCTTGGAAGCACATTTCGATAAAATTTTCAATGCTTTCGTTAGAAGATTTAAAAATAGATAATGAAATCTGTAATTTTTGTTCGATTTTTCCAGCAAATCGAACTTTAATTTTTTGTTTAATTCTATCAGTTTCATCAAGATTAAGTTTCTCTTTAGGCATTGCTTTCAACTCCTCAAAATGATGTTTTAAAATAGATTTTTCTTGGCGATCAACTTCTTTAGTAATAATCTCCCATAAAATTTCTTCAAAAAATTCACGACTATAAAATTTTAAATATTCTTTGATATAGCTTAAGTTATTATCAATGATTTGATTGATATCTTTTTCACTTAATGTTTGCTGTTTATACTTTTTAAAAGTAAATTGCGATAAATTTTTTAAAATGATTTTTTGATAACCTTGAAATTTGCGAGCAACTTGATATTGTTTGCTTAAATTTAGAATGCCCAAAAAATCTTCTTGGTTAATTCCCAAGCCCAACCAAAGGAGTAAAGATTGTTTGGCAAGATTATCTAAAGCTTCTAATTCTTGTAAGATAATCTTTCTAAATTCCATTAATTCATTATTTGTTTCTTGCTTGACAACAGACTCTAAGGGATTGGAAGTAAAATCTACAATTGTTCCAGTTCCTGGTTCTTCTATAGAGATCGATTTTAAATTAGTTTTGTTTCTAACAGCTTGGACGCAAACTGCTAGCATTTTTTGAATATCTTGAGCGCTAGCTATTTACTTTGAATTCCCAATCGTTTAATTTGTTGATTGTATCGTTTAGCGATCTGGCTGAGTTGGCGATCGTCAAGTGGGGTTGTTTGAGGCTTTTTACTTCGAGTTCCGTCGCTACTTGTTGCAGGATAAAGTTCTTCAAATAATTCTTTAAAGGATTGCAATACTAAACTATATAATTCTATTTCATGTCGAGAATATTGATTAACCTTCAGAATATTTTCTAATTCTTTTTTGTCGAGATTGCGCAATAAACCATTATCAGAGAGCTTAATTGATTTTGATTTTAATTCTTTGGCAATTTGATTTTTTATAACTCGTTTGAGCGTGTTGAAAGCATAACCTTCAAGGGAAGAACGATCTTGAAAATCAAACCCTTTAAAAATTTTAGTTGGCTGATAGATGGAAATACAGGCAATCGTAAAACAGTCTTCTATAGAATAATGCAGATCGATATTATTAGACGATCTAAACATTTGATTGATTTTGATAGCAGCGTGCCAACAAACCGATTGTAAATAGTTAAAAAATAGTTCCTGACAAATTTTTAAATAAACAAGATAAAGATTAATTAAAAATTCATAAGATACGCTCTTGACCAAAAGACGATAAATTTTATGCGCTCCCAAAAACGATTTTAGAAAAGAACGGGCCCAATCTTCCGAACTGTTATTTGGAGAGGTTTCGACGAGATATTCCATAATACTTCGCAAAATTCGATTAGATTCTCGAATAGGGGCAATGTAAGCACTTCCAACTCGATCTTTTAGATAAATGCGTCTAGAAAATCGATCGATCATTTGTTCGGGATCTTGCATTGATATCGTTGCTTGGTTTGCCAAGTTCCTCTAGAGGTGTGCCGATAATTAAGTAGATCGACAGTATATAACATATCTTTTAGGCATTTTTAGTAAGCTTAACGTCTACTAAAATGTTGGGGAGGCGATCGCGATAATATGCAGAAAAAGTCTTAAATTATCGAAAATTTATTTTGACGAGCGTAAAAATCCAACTTACGGCTCTAGTTGAATAAAAGATCGCCAAATAATTACGAATTATGTTGACCCTTTGTTAAAAAAGTAAAGTCTAAACAGCAGAACCGACCTGGAGAAAACTATGCTAGAAGATAGGCCTCAAGCACCAGAAATCTCAACTAAGCTTCCTCCACGTCCTCAAATGCCTCGATTTCTGCGGACGCTTAAGCTAATTTTTCGTCCCATCGATTATTTAGATGATTATGGAAAACGCTACGGAGATTTCTTTAGCGTTGGTAATGACGAAAATCCTTTTGTGTACGTCAGTAATCCTCAAGCAATTCAAGAAATTTTTACAATTGATGCTTATCAATTCGATACTGCCATGCGGGGAGGAATCTTATACTTGTTGCTAGGGGCAAATTCGCTCCTAGCTCTCGATGGTACAAGACATCAACGGGAAAGACGATTGCTGATGCCACCGTTTCACGGCGATCGCATCCGAACTTACAATCAACTTATCTGCGAGATTACCCAACAAGTCACCGCTGCTTGGCAAGTGGGCAAACCCTTCAAAGTCCGTTCCTTCATGCAAGAGATTACCTTAAGCGTTATCTTAAAAGCGGTATTTGGTTTGCAAGAAGGAGAACGTCTCAGACAACTGCGACAACTGCTGAGTTCGATGATGGACTCGATTGGTTCTCCTGCAAGTGCCACTATGATTTTCTTTCCCATACTGCAAAAAGATTGGGGCGAGTGGAGTCCGTGGGGACGTTTTTTACGGCAAAAAGCAGAAGTAGATCGCTTATTATATGAAGAGATACGCGATCGCCGCACGCAAAATCGTTTCGACGGGGATGATATTCTAACCTTACTCATGTCTGCTCGCGACGAAGACGGTCAACCGATGACAGACCAAGAGTTGCGAGACGAATTGATGACGCTTTTGGTCGCCGGACACGAAACCACTGCTTCTGCGCTATCTTGGGCATTATATTGGATTCATTCTCTTCCCCAAGTACGGGAAAAATTGCTATTAGAACTAGCCAATCTCCCCGATAAAACCGATCTTAATGCTATCTCTCGACTGCCTTATCTAACTGCCGTTTGTCAAGAAACCCTGCGCATTTATCCCATTGCAGTATTTGTCGTTCCGCGCGTTCTCAAAGAACCGCTAACGATAATGGGATACCATTTTAAAGCAGGTACGGTATTAGCTCCCTGCATCTATCTAACCCACCATCGCGAAGATTTATACCCCGAACCCAAGCAATTTAAGCCAGAACGCTTTTTAGAGCGACAATTCTCACCTTACGAATATTTCCCCTTTGGCGGAAGCAATCGCCGTTGCATCGGCATGGCATTAGCGATGATGGAAATGAAGGTAGTATTGGCAACGATTTTATCTCGTTTTGACTTAGCCTTGACAGATAATCGTCCCCTCAAACCCGTTCGTCGCGGTTTAACCGTTGCTGCACCCGGTAGTTTGCGAATGGTAGCGATCGCAGAAGTC
The DNA here is from genome assembly GCA_012031035.1 of Candidatus Altimarinota bacterium. Classification (GTDB taxonomy): domain Bacteria; phylum Cyanobacteriota; class Cyanobacteriia; order Cyanobacteriales; family Microcystaceae; genus Hydrococcus. The sequence goes on from JAAUUT010000004.1 coordinate 9,358, forward strand.
GAAAGCCTTTTTGAAGGCAGAAGGAATCAATCATGAGTTCAAAATTTTCATAATTCATAATTCATAATTCATAATTCATAATTCCACTGATTACATTCCGGCAGATCGCAAGGCTATTTCCATGAGACTAACATGGGAACTCTGTTCGCGACCATTGTCAGGGGGTTGCAGTTGAATATAGCTGCCATCGGGTTGCAATTCCCAAGCTTGTCGTTTGTCTGAGAGCATAATGCCTAAAATCTCTTCTAATTCTTTAGCAATCTGCGTATCTTCTATTGGCGTAACCGCTTCTACCCGACGACTTAAGTTGCGAGTCATCCAATCGGCACTACCGATGTAAACTTCTTCCTCGCCATCGTTGTTGAAATAAAAAATTCGCGAATGTTCCAGAAAACGACCGATGATACTGATGATGCGAATATTTTCGCTGACTCCTTCCACCCCAGGACGCAGACAGCAAATCCCCCTGACGATCAGATCTATTTTTACACCAGCTTGGGAAGCTTCATAAAGCGTTTCAATAATTTTAGGATCGACCAAGGCATTCATTTTAGCGACGATGCGACCGCTTTTACCTTTACGGCAGTGTTCTGCTTCGCGGAGAATGAGAGATACCATGCGATCGCGCATATTAACTGGAGCAACCAGTAACTTGCGGTAAGCTTTTTGTCGAGAATAACCCGTCAAAAAATTAAACAAATCGGTTAAATCTGCTCCCAATTCTTCCCGGCAACTCAGCAATCCCAAATCGGTGTACAGTTTCGCCGTTTTGTAATTATAATTTCCCGTGCCGATGTGGACGTAACGACGAAGTTTGTTACCTTCCTGACGCACGATTAAAACGATTTTGGTATGCGTTTTTAATCCTACCAATCCGTAAACGACGTGTACGCCTGCTTGTTCTAATTTCTTTGCCCAGGTAATGTTATTCTCTTCATCAAAACGCGCTTTTAATTCTACTAAAGCAGCTACCTGTTTGCCATTTTCCGCCGCTGCGATTAGTGCGTTGACAATCGGCGAATCTCCAGAAGTGCGATACAGCGTCATTTTAATCGCTAAGACTTTTGGATCTCGTGCTGCTTGCGAGATAAATTCTTCTACCGTCGCGTTAAATGATTGATAGGGATGGTGAAGCAAGCGATCGCTAGCACGGATGAGTGTAAAAATATCTTCGCCTTCTTGGGAATCTTCATCGCGATCGCGGGGTTCTTGGGCGCGAGATATCCAAGCGGGAATGACGGGATTCCAGGGAGGATCTTTGAGTTCGGGGCAAGGTAAGGACATAAAAGACATTAAATCTTTGAGTCCTAGCAATCCTTCTACTTCATATACATCTACGTCTTCTAGCCTCAAGTCTTGCATGAGCCTATCTTTAACATTTTCAGGCATAGAAGATTGAATTTCTAGGCGCACGGCAGATTTGCCCACTCGTCGCTTGCGCAGTTCCTGCTCGATTGCCAGCATCAAATCGTCTGCTTCGTCTTCTTCTACTGAAAGATCGGCGTTGCGAGTCACTCTGAAAGGATGGCATTCTTGAACGATGGTTCCAGGAAAGAGAGATTCGAGGTTATGAGCGATGATCTGTTCTAGGGGAACTCCCGTCCAAATCGATACCTTATCAGAAGATTCCTGTCGCAATTCTTTTGGTAGGAGAACAAAGCGCGTTAAAATTCCGGCGGGGACTTTAACGCGGGCAAATAATTCCTCGTCGGTGTCGGGATCTCTGACGATAACTGCTAAATTGAGACTCAGATTGGAGATGTAAGGAAAAGGATGACTCGGATCGATCGCTAGCGGCGTGAGAACGGGGAAAATATGTTCTTCAAAGTATTGATGGAGATAGTTTCGCTGTTCTTGAGTCAGATCCACGTAATTAAGCAGATGAATGCCTTGGGCATTTAATTCGTTTCTGAGTTCGTACTCAAAATGTTGGTCTTGTCGTGTCACTAGAGGACGTAGGCGATCGCTGAGAACTTCGAGTTGTTCGGAGGGAGTCAAACCGTCTGGGGTGAGTTTAGTTACGCCTGCTTTGACTTGCTGCTTTAATCCTGCCACTCGTACCATAAAAAATTCATCTAGGTTAGAGCTAAAAATGGCAGAAAATTTGAGGCGTTCTAATAAAGGAGTACGCGGATCGAGCGCTTCGTGTAAAACTCGATTGTTGAACTCCAGCCAGCTTAACTCTCGATTGAGATAGTATTGAGGATCTTTAAGATTAATTTCCGCGATCGCGGTCTTGCTTTTTGGCATAAATAAGTTATTTATCTTTCGGCTATTGTGCCAATGACGACTCCAAGCTAATCGTTATAAGGACTGCTATTTTACTTAATCCTAGCTTGACTAGCTTTAGGTTCTCATTATTGAAAGGTTAAGAAATTAGGCAAGTCAACTAAAGTCCATAACCGTTCTGCTGGTTGTAACTCCGGTGAATGAGATGGCAAAAAAATTAGATGATTACCCATTCCCTATCGCTTAAACTACATCTTTCTCAGAAGACTCAGACCAGATTGTAAACTCAGCAATCGCAACCACAAAGCCGGATATTGTTTTTCTAGCCAAGGTTGCGACTGCTTCAGCCAATTGGAAAGCCATCCACCGAAAAACCAATTTTTAAGCGCATCGAAAGTAAATTCCCAATAAGCACCAAGCCAGCGCAATAAATCTTTATTTCCTGCCATTTGCCAAATCCACCATAGTAAAGCCGGATTCTTCCTGGCTGCTTTGAGAGCAAGTCGAGTAAACATCAACCAAGTGGTTCGATCTTTAATAAAGGTTTCTGCGACTTCTGGGGGTTCGTCAGCCAGCAAACCAAAAAGGTATTCAGCATGGCATTAATGCGTTCGGGAGGTAGAGATTTCCCTGTTGGAACCATCATTCCTTTAGAAAACAGCCAGGTAACGGCAACATTACTTTGATAAGCGCGAATCTGGTTTAAATCTTCTGTGCTTAGTAGGTCGTGTTTTAAGGCAATATCGAGCAATGCAGTCAAGCGGCTTAAATTTCTGACCAGAGAGCCAAAACCGGTAAAAATTAAAGGAGATTGCAGCGAGGCAGCATCGCCGATCGCCAGCAAACGGTCAAAGGCTACGGTGCGATCGCGACTTCCCACGCTAAAATGTCCTGGAATATACCCGAAAGTCGGCTTTTTCCAGACTAATTTTTCCATGTCGCAGCGTCGGTATTCTGGCAAAATTGTAAAGAAATCTTCATACATTTCTAATAAAGAGCCAGGATTTTCAGGATGTACCTGATGGTAATGGAAGAGATAAATTGTCAGTTCCTCTCCTGCTGCCGGAAATAACTCCCAAATCAGTTGTCGTCCGCGCGAAATATCCCCGTGGGAGTTGAGAACGTCGCCATAGTTCGCATCCCAAACTTCTGGCTCAAATCCTTCCACAACAGCCCCTACGGTGGGACAGACGCTATCAAAAGTACGCTTGCCATTAAGTTGCCATGCTATCGGCGATGCCGTTCCCATCGCATCGATTAGCAAGCGTCCGCTTACCTGTTTGAGTTCTCCTGTGGGCAAGTGTCCTAGTTGAATTTCGACTTGTTTTGAGTCGATATCTGCACGAATAAACTCGGTTTCGTCCCAAATTTCCCCGCCTGCTTGACGCAGTTTTTCGCCGCATAAGTCGAGTAATTTATCCGATGCGATCGCGATATTCAAGACCGTTGGAGTATGTAAAACGGCAGCTTTTAAATGGGGTGGCAAATTGCCATCAAAAAATTTATTGAATCCATCGACATATTCTCTGGCGATAAGACTTTCAAATTCTTGGGCCGTAAATAATCCCAAATCGATGAGGTTTTGAAACTCAGAACGAGAAATATTCCACTCGCGATTCATTCGTCCAAACGGCAAGCGTTCGATGATTAAGACTTTATATCCTAACTTCGCCATCACCGCCGCATGAATCGCCCCTAATGCCCCTCCAATATAAATTAGGTCATATTCAGGAGATGGGGAACGACCGTTCGCCCCTACTTCCGACTTCTTAAACACTACTTGCTTTGGTTGTTGGGGATTGTTAACGCTTTCGCGCCAGCGTTGTTCCCACCAGTAAGCCCGTTGAAGATCGTATTCTCCTTTCGGCATCTTTTGAAAGAAATGAACTGTTTTTGGATAGTAGGGGTCTAAAGCCTCAAATATAGATTGTTTTTTTAGATTTATCTCTGGAGGTTTAGGGTATCGTTGAGGAAAGCGATCGCTCAAATCGGCTATCAATTGTTGTACAATTCGATTTTGCTCTCGAATATCTTGTTCTCCCCAGCGAAAGACTTTTAGATAAGTCGTTCTCTGCACAGACCAAACAAAAATGGAGAGTTCGCTTTCAGGAATTGTTTGAGATCGCTTTGAAGTATCTTGAGAAAATTGTAAGCGAATGCCATCGGGAGTAATAACTTTTTTGCCAATTGTCGGTTGCCACTCTAAGTGTAGCCAAGCAAGTACGCTAGCTGTATCTTGTGCTGTAACTTCTCTATAGAGGATTTCACGCATTTTTATTTTTTCTATATCTAAATAAATACTAAAAAATACAGACTCAATTAGTGGTGAAAATAAGATAGACTCTCTTATACTAAATCCTTAAAACGACTTTAAAAAAGTTTACAATCTTACAACTAATCGTCAAACTACCAGAGGTTCTTGTAAAGCCGTTATGAATCATGCCATTCCAGTCAATCCCGAACAAATAGTCGCCCTTCGTCAAAAACCCGTTGATGAAGAGATAATTGCTGTGGCGATCGCAGGTTTAGTTAAAATGGCACGTTCTCAGGGACAATCGCTGGAAGATTTAACGGCTGAGGTATTGGAAAACGACCCAATTCTCGATCGCGTACAAAGACTCTGGCTTAGTGAGATTGTAACTCAAGCCTGGAAAACTTTGACTTGAGTATTTAAGCCTGGCTAAAAATTGAATTACCTAATTTTAGGAAGCATATTGGGGTTGAGCCTCGAATCGGATACTGTTGGCTAATTCAAAAAACACTTTTAGGCGATCGCACAAGTAAAAAACAATTCAATAATTTTGTTTTAATATCAATAATCTAAAATAAACTCATCGGGTCAAGGTGAGCTTATGTGTTTACCAAAAATGTCGGGAGAATGCCCCCACTACAAACGAGGCGGTTAGCTCGAGGCAGAGCCGAGTCCCGCCAATGTTTTAGTGGCGGGATGAATCCCGACAAACAAACGCGAAGCACGACTTTTTTTCTTAGATATCTGTGATAATCTTATCGTAAGCAATAACGATAAAAGTGATTATCTACGAAAGCAAACTAGAAGGAACACAAAATCAGTACGAACGGCTCGACGAAGCTATTCGCACTGGTCGTTTTGTGCGTAATTCTATTATCCGCTCTTGGATGGATGGTCAAATTAAAAATCGCAATGATGCCTACGCCTATTGCAAAGTACTTTCGGATAATCCTGAGTTTCCTTGGGCTAACCAATTAAACTCAATGGCTAGACAAGCTCATGCTGAGAGAGCTTGGGCATCAATCGAGCGTTTTTATCGTAATTGCAAAGCTAAAATCCCTGGGAAAAAGGGTTTCCCAAAGTTTAAAAAATATCAAGTTAGAGACTCGATAGAGTATAAGACTAGCGGATGGAAACTTTCAGAAGACAGACGTTATCTAATTTTCACCGATGGGTTTTCTGCTGGTAGTTTTAAGCTTTGGGGTAGCCGAGACTTGCACTTCTACCTACTCAACCAAATCAAGAGGGTTCGGGTAGTTAGAAGACACGACGGTTATTCTGCTCAATTTTTAATCGACCATCAACGGGAGGAAAACAAAGAACTAACAGGCAGACAAATAGGATTAGACTTAGGTTTAAACCATTTCTATACCGATAACTTTGGCGAGAAGGTAGACAATCCTAGATTCTTGAGAAAAGACGAGCGTAAAATTAAACGGCTACAACGTCGTCTATCTAAAACAGAAAAGAGAAGCAAGAATCGAACCAAAGCCAGAAATAAATTAGGTAGAGCGCATCTTAAGGGATCACGCAGACGTAACGACTGGGTATGTAAATTAGCCCAGCGCGTCATACAGTCTAACGATTTGGTAGCGATTGAGAACCTACGAGTGCGTAACATGGTAAAAAATCATTGTCTAGCCAAATCAATATCTGATGCTGCATGGTATCGTTTTCGAGAATGGCTTGAATATTTTGGCGTGGTTTATGGCGTTCCCGTTATAGCAGTTAATCCAAGATATACCAGCCAGAATTGCTCTAATTGCGGACAAAAAGTAGTTAAAACCTTAAGTACCAGAACTCACAGGTGTCCGCACTGTGGCTACATCGCAGATAGAGACGAAAACGCAGCGATTAATATTCTTAAAGAAGCCCTCAAACAATGGGCAAATACGATGGGGCGCATCGAATTTCAAGTCTCTGGAGAGATTCCCCTCTGCTTATCTTTGGAAACAAAGGCAAGTAAGGGAACTCAACGAAAGAGAAAACCTAAGAAGTGATTCTTAGAATCCCCCACTATAGCGACGCTAGGAGCTTAGTGGCGGGAGTACGTCAAACCCTCAATCTATACCTCCGGTTCCAGAAGCAACAGTAAGAGTGGCTAGGGCAGCATTCCCCAAAGGCAATAGATATATTCCGTTTGAGAGATGAACTGGGAGTGTTCTATAACGACGAAGAGTTGACCAAACTATTTTAACTCCTGATTGGTATGAACGTTATGGTCAAAAAGTAGAACATTAAAAGAAAACCAAAACTGCTGCTGAATGGGGACAGGAAAGCGACGTGCTATTTCTTCTAATCTTACTGTGTGCAAATTTTGAAGTAAATTAATCAGAATTAACAAGATTAGATACTGAGGATACAGCAATTCTCACTTAGATGAGATACATTAATTTTTTCCTCTATTCCCTGTTCTAAAACTGTACCTCATCGCTATAAAAAATACCCCACAAAGTTATTTTGCAGGGTACTTTTTTGTAGTTATAGAAATCGCGATTGACTATTGCACGATAACTTTGCCGACCATTCCTGCACCTCGATGAGGTTCGCAATAGTAGGAGTATTCGCCAGGTTCGCTAAAGGTTGTTTCAAAGGATTCGCCAGGCGAGAAAACCAGATTTTTGTGAGATATCTTGGTTGCTACTGCTGAATCCATTTTGCTACCATCAAACATTACGTTGTGAGGAGCAAGTTTGTTGTTTACCCATTTTACGGTGTCGCCTGCTTTGATGGTGACAGTAGGGGGATCGAATTGTAGCATTCCACTATCAGCACCCATTTTAACTGTATAGGTTTCTGCGGCAGCGGGAGCAACAGAAAGAACAAAGCTAGCAATGACTAGCAAAATGGTGGAAAGTAATAAACCTAACTTCTTTGACATTTTGATTAGCTCTGTAAAATTATTCGACTAAAAAAGTTTTACGGGTTGTCTTTTGACAGGAGTCCTTAAATTTGCTTCTAGTCCCTTAAATAATTTTACTACAGAAGTTCTACAGGTTGTCTTTTGACAAAATTTTTCCCGTTGCGCACGATAATTTACGGCTTTAATATACAACCGAGAGGAGAACTGAATGAAACGTTTTTTGTCTTTAATCATTGTGGTGCTAGCTGTCGCGACTTTAACCTTTGCTCGTCCTGTACTAGCTGGAGATATAGCAAATGGTGCTAAAGTTTTTTCTGCTAACTGTGCTGCTTGTCATGCAGGTGGAAAAAATGTGGTCAATGCTACCAAAACACTACAAAAGGGAGATTTGGAGAAATATAGCATGAATTCTCTAGATGCGATCAAAACCCAAGTCACTAAAGGAAAAAATGCTATGCCGGCTTTTGGCGGACGCTTAAAAGAAGAAGAGATCGATGATGTTGCTTCCTACGTTCTATCACAATCAGAAAAAGGTTGGTAACTTAATCAGCGACCAGTGACCAGTGACCAAGACTAGTTACCTGGTTGTTATAGGGTGGAGAATGCTTGCCATAACCTACAAATAAGGATTGGTGGGGGCATTTTCCACTATTTTATTAGAATTACGTTCGCGTAGCTTAAACTTAAATCTTTGAGCGTCAAGCAATTTTTCCAAATTTTTATCGCAATAATTTTTTCTTGTGCCGCTCTATATTTTTTTGTAAGAGATCTAAAACTTCTGTGGCGATTTCGATAACTTGATTGGCCCCAAAACCTGCTTGAGTCAATTCTCGATAAAAAGATTTGGCAACAATTTTAGCTAATTTAGTAGGATTGGGAGCGATCGCGATCGCTTCTTCTAAAGGGATTTCTTCAGTTAATTCACGAATAACTGCAAGTTCTACGAATTTAGAGCGCAATATTTTCTGCATTTGAGCAATATGAATCGACTTACCGACAAATAAAGCAAAAATCTTCGTGGTTTCTAAATCTTGCTCGTCAAAACTCTTTTTAGCAATCGGATTACTTGTATTAATTACGCCAATGATTTTACCAGCGAACAGAATTGGTACGGAAATTAAACTTTTATTTGATTCATCTAAATAACGAGCAGCTTCTACAAATTGCGATCGCGTGATATCTTCAATTAATAAAGGTTTTCCCGTGGCGGCAACATAACCCGCGATTCCTTCATTGAGTGGCGTGATTTGTTCGTAAGCAGATGCAGGCAAATTGCCATAATGGGTAAAAACTCGCAAATATCCACAGCCATTGCCTTGTGTTTCTGGCTCGCTCAGCAGCATAATAGAGCAACGTTGGGTTTTAAGAATTTGAGCGCTCAGACAGACCACCTCTCGCAAGCCTTGTTCTAAGTCTGGTTGCACTTCTAATAAATTAGAAAGGTCGAGGAGTTGAAAAATAAATTCGTTAGAGTATTTCATTAACTAGCTGTATTCTAGACAAGCTTTTACAACTATTTAAAATGTAATCTATTTATTCGTAACGTAGAATTTAAATTATTTTTCTCAGTATAAATGACTCTCTCAAAATCGTCTTGATGCTATAAAGGTTTGAGGAACAGATATTCCTTGTGGTAAATTGGCGACCGTTAACAATCCTCCCAGCATAGCAGGCACAATGCCCCCCATCATCATCAAGTCTACTCCTGTTAGATATAATCCAGGTATGGGTGTTTTGGGATCTCTCCAAGCTAAATTTTTTGCCTCAAAACGTTCGGGTGCGATCGCTAATCCATAAATTCCCCCTTGATAATGTCCTGTAAAATGTTCGTTAGTTAGAGGTGTTGAAAGTTCTTGGTAATCAATAATTTCTGCAAATCCTGGATAATGTTGCTCTACTAAGTCAATTAATGCTTTACTCAATCTCTGCTTGAGTGCTTTATACTCTTCATCTCGCTTCAACCAAGATTGTTCTCGCCAGCGAGCAAAGGTTTCATAATCTGCCCAAGCAATAATTTCTGCCGTATGTGCTTTTGCTTGGGGATCTTTTAGTGATGGAAACGATACGTATGCGTGTGTTGCTTTGCCTTCCTTAATCCATTTACCTCGGCGATGATAAATGAGGTATTCATAATTATTTCTTCGTAAATGTTATTGTGTTTAATGCGATCGCCTCTTCAAAACGTCAAGACAATTTAACTTCTTTGCGGTAAATACACGCACCATGCAGCGTCACTCCCAAACCCCAGCCAAGAATGGGGTAGATACTCCAAAAACAGCGAGGTGTCGTTGTTAGGTTTAGCAGCACCATGAATACACTCGTCGCTAAGTAAGGAATGAGATGTAATTGAAATCCGAGACGACGATGCGATCGCGCTTTGGCTTGTTTCTGTGCCGATTCCCGTTGGCGCAACCACTTTTGCTCGGCTTTTTCTATGGTTTCTGCTGATATGCCAACCTCGGCTGCAATTTCTATCAGTTGCTCCCGCGAGATATTATTTTCTTCTTGGAGAATCGTCGCCTGTCTCAGGAGTTCTTGAAGATCTTCGTTACTGTATTTTTGTGACATGGTAAAGACTCCGTATTGATTAGATGTTTTCACTGTCAACATTTAGTTTAATCTTTATATGTTTACGTTGTCAACATCTATCGACGAGAGTGGAGTTAAGAAAAGTTAAGAAGTCTTATGAGTTCAAAGAAAACTTATCACCACGGGGATTTACGTCAGGCTTTAATCGAAGAAGCGATCGCCTTAGTTACCGAACAAGGCATAAGTAATTGGTCGCTTAGAGAAGTAGCAAGACGAATTGGCGTATCGCATACCGCACCCTATCGACATTTTGCCGATCGCGACGCGCTACTTGCAGCCGTTGCCGAAAAAGGGTTTCAAAAGATGAGTCAATTTTTGCTCGCCTCGCTAGAAAACATTCCTAACCAGCATTCTCAAAAATTACAAGCAATTGGAATTGCATACGTGAAATACGCGATCGCCCATCCCTCCGAATATGAAGTAATGTTCCGCTACTCTCAAAATAACGATCGACAGTATCCTGCTTTGACGGAAGTCTCTACCAAAGCATTTACAATTTTGGTAAATGTCATCGAAGAAGGACAAAAAGCCGGAGAATTTCGCCAGGAAAATCCCACCCAATTAGCTTATGTTGCCTGGTCGATGGTACATGGCTTATCGATGCTACTAATTGACGGTCAGATCGAAGTTCCAGAAAACTCCACCCTAGAAAAAATAGCAAGCTTTACCACACAAATCGCGATCGAAGGGTTAATGAAAGTGACTCTTAACTAAAGAAAAATCTTTATAAAGTAAATCGCGATCGCTTATTTTATAAAGAGAAATATTTATAAAGTAGACAAATGAATGGCAAAAAAGTTGCGATCGTTACAGCAGCTAGTCGCGGAATCGGAGCGGGTTGCGCTAGAGAACTAGCCAAACGAGGTTATACAGTATCATTGATGGCACGAAGCGAAAGCGTTGTCGATTTAGCTAAAGAATTAGGTGGGATAGCGACGGTAGGTTCGATCGCGAATCCTCAAGATTTACAGCAATTAATCGAGACAACATTGGCGCGATTGGGCCGTATAGATGCAGTAGTTAATAGTTTTGGCGACCCGCCTCGACCCGATTTACTTGACATTTCTGATAAAATGTGGGTAGAAAATTTTGAAATGCTCTTTCTGAGCGTTGTTCGCATAGCAAAATTGGTGACAGAACCGATGCAACGACAGGGAGGAGGTGCTATTGTGAATATTTCAGCCTGTGACTCCCAAGAACCATCTTTAGTAACGCCTTTTAGCGGTACGATTCGAGCAGCGATGGAAGGATTCACGAAACTCTATGCCAAGCGTTATAGAACCAATAGGATTCGCATGAACTCGGTGGCTCCCTTTTTTGTCGCAGATAGTATGGAAGAACTAGAAGGATGGAATGTACCTTCAGATTTGATGTTCGGTCGTCCGACTACTTACGCCGAACTTGCAAAAACAGTCGCTTTTCTGATTTCCGATGAAGCGAATTATATTACTGGAACGACGATTAAGGTTGATGAAGCGCGATCGGCTGCTGTATAGTTCTGAGCTAGAATAGCAGTTAAAACGAAAAATGTTCGATCTCTCTAATTTGACATTATTTCTTGTTGCTGCGATAGTTTTAGTGGTCACTCCCGGCCCCGATACATTGTATGTGATTGCTCGTAGCATCGGTCAGGGAAGAAAAGCGGGAATCATCTCTGCGTTGGGGATTTCTGTTGGTCTTGTCGCTCATATCAGTGCAGCCGCGATCGGATTATCTGCACTTTTAATGACTTCTGCTCTAGCATACAGCATTGTTAAGTACGTTGGTGCAGCTTATCTAGTCTATCTGGGTCTTCGTACAATCTTAAGTCGCAATGCCCATAACTTAGTCAATGCGCTCAGAAAAACAAATCTAAAAACGGTTTTTTGGCAAGGAATTCTTTCTAGTACCCTCAATCCCAAGTTAGCCTTATTTTTTCTTGCTTTCCTGCCACAATTCGTTAATCCCGATCGCGGTGCGATCGCCTTACAAATTATCGCGCTTGGAATTATGTTTATCATAATGGCGATTCTATGGTTGCTGTTCGTGGCATTACTAACGAGTTCAGCAGGTGAATGGCTGCGAAAAAACGCCAGTTTTGCTAAATTTCAACGTTGGTTTACTGGTACGATTTTTATTGGTTTAGGCGTTCGTTTAGCTTTGAGCGATCAAAAATAGGCAATTTGAGTTTATCTTTCAACAGTCACTCTCTCATAACCCGAATAGATATTAAATCTTTGTCCGCGCAAAAATCCAATTAAAGTAATTCCAAATTCTTTAGCTAAAGAAACAGCTAAACTACTCGGTGCAGAAACCGCACAAACCATAGAAACGCCGGCCACAATACATTTTTGCAAAATTTCAAAACTGGATCGCCCGCTTACCATAACAATACAGTCATTTAGGGGTAATTCGTCGGCTAAAAAAGCCGAACCAATCAATTTATCGAGTGCATTGTGTCTTCCTACGTCTTCTCGCAGCTTTAGGAGTCGTCCCTGAAAATCGAACGCCGCAGCAGCGTGCAAACCTCCTGTAGCCGTAAAAATGCCTTGAGCAGAACGCAATTTATCGGGTAAGCTATAGAGAATTTCGGGAGCGATCGCTTGCTGATTTCCAATAACCGGATAACCGCGAATTTTGAGCGATTCGATACTCGCTTTCCCACACACGCCGCAAGCACTCGTTGTAAAAAAGTGACGTTCTAGAGATGGTAAATTAAGCTGCAATCCATCTTTGAGGGTAACATTTATAAGGTTGTAGCGTTGTTCTTTATCGAGATCGCGATCGACACAATAACTAATTTTTTCGAGATCTTCTCTTTTTTGAATAACTCCTTCACCATAGAGAAATCCCGCCGCCAGTTCAAAATCTGCTCCTGGGGTTCGCATGGTAATTGCGAGAGTTTGTTGGGGGTTAATTAGACGAATTTCTAGGGGTTCTTCTGTGGCGAGATAATCGGTACGAGAATGGATTTTGCTATTTTCTACCACCCAAACTTGCGATTTAATTTTACTAGCGGGAGCATCTTTCATCACTCAAGTTTGCATATCTGAACCCCATTTCCCCATCCCTTTTAACTCTCTGGTTGCATTCCCGAACCCACAGGCGCTATCTTATTCAACTGTAATTGTGGATGGTCTTCGTTGACTTGCTGTAAATTCCACTCATTTTTAAATAGCAAAACGGGACGATTCCAATTATCTTTAACAGTAAGCGTATTAAAAATTCGTCCTGCTTTTCGATCGCCTCCCAACCGCCAGCCACCCAACGAGCTAAATTATAGGGTAAGGCTTCTAAAGTCGTTTCTACTCCATATTCGCTCAGCATCCGAAACTGAACGACTTCAAACTGTAACTGTCCTACCGCTGCTAAGATCGGATCGCGCTTAAAATCGTCTACCGAATACATAATCTGAACCGCACCTTCTTCGCGCAATTCCTGAATTCCTTTTTGAAATTGCTTGAACTTAGAAGGATTGGGATTTTTTAGGTACGCAAATAGTTCGGGAGAGAAGCAGGGTATCCCTTCGTATTCTAGTTTTTTGCCGTTGTAAATCGTATCGCCGATCGCAAAAACGCCTGGATTATTCAACCCAATTACGTCTCCAGGATACGCCACTTCAATAGACTCGCGGTCTTGTGCGAAGAGTTTCTGCGGACGCGACAGGCGAACAACTTTACCCGTCCGCGCGTGATTTACCGTCATATCTTTCTCAAACTTTCCGGTACAGACACGAACAAACGCTACTCTATCTCGGTGTTTGGGGTCCATATTTGCTTGCAGCTTAAATACAAACCCCGTAAAGTCTGGATAAGTAGGGTCGATATGACCGATAGAAGAATTTCGTCCTTCGGGTTTAAGCGCATAATCTAAAAACGCTTCCAAAAATAATTGCACCCCAAAATTAGTCATGGCGCTACCGAAGAAGACGGGAGTCATCAATCCTGCATGAACTTCTTCTAAATCTAACTCGCCTCCAAGTTCCGAAATCAGTTCTAACTCTTCTTTAAGCTGGTAATAAAGCTCTGTTTCGAGATATTCTTCAATTTGGGGGTCTCCGAGGGTTATGACCCGTTCTTGGGCTTGCTGGCTGCCGTGGGCGCGACGTTCAAACAGGTGTATAGCCTGCGCTCGGCGATCGAATACGCCTTTAAAGCGATCGCCGATGCCAATCGGCCAGTTAACAGCATAGGTTTTTAAGCCTAATTCCTGTTCGATTTCGTCGAGTAATTCTAAGGGTTCGCGTCCGGGGCGATCCATTTTGTTAACAAAGGTAAAAATAGGAAGCGATCGCAGTTTACAAACCTCAAACAGTTTGCGCGTCTGAGGTTCTAACCCTTTCGCCGCATCGATTAACATAACGGCATTGTCCGCCGCCGCCAGCGTGCGATAGGTATCTTCGCTAAAATCTTGGTGTCCTGGGGTATCTAAGAGATTAATTTGATAATCTTGATACTCAAATTGCAAGACGGTTGACGTAATCGAAATTCCCCGTTGCTGTTCCATCTCCATCCAGTCAGAGGTGGCTTTGCGTTGCGCGCGTCTCGCTTTCACTGCACCTGCTTGATGAATCGCACCGCCGTAAAGCAGAAGTTTTTCAGTGAGGGTAGTTTTCCCCGCGTCTGGGTGAGAGATGATCGCAAAATTTCGTCTTTGTGTAACAGCTTGTTCTAAGTCGGTTTGAATCTCGGTTGTCATACTATCTCGAACGCCACCCTATCATTGTAATGAATTTTCGTCCCCGTCAGTTATTGGAAAGTCAGAAGCCATGATTGAAGTCGGTACAGACGCGATATATCGCGTCTGTACCGAAGTCGGAAGTGTTTTTGAACGTCGAAGACGTACTTTGAACTTTATACAACAATCTTTTTGGCTAAACCGAGGGTTTTTAAGACTTGAATTGCCCACCAAGTCGGATCGATTTCCCACCAATGATATCCGGCCTTAGCAATGCGAGGACGAGCGTGATGGTTGTTGTGCCAACCTTCTCCGTAAGTTAAAATGGCTGCCCACCAAAGATTGCGAGAACCATCATCGACAGAGAAATTACGATAGCCCCGTGCATGAGAAGCGGAGTTAATTAACCAAGTGCTATGCCACAGTAAAACGGCTCTCAAAAACAGCCCATAGATGACAAAAGACCATCCCCCCAAACCATACAGCAGCAATCCTAAAGGAATCTGAAGCAACAGAAAATTCTGATTTAACCAACGATAATAGGGATGTCGATCTAAATTCGGTGCAGATTTTTTGTAGGTTTCGTAGTTGAAAAAACCTTTTTGGGGGTACAACAACCAAAGCATATGACTCCACCAGAAACCCCGCTTTGCTGAATAGGGATCTTTTTCTTCATCTTCGGTATGCGCGTGATGCAAGCGATGGGTCGCTACCCAAAAAATTGGTCCTCCTTGCAAGGCCATTGCTCCTATGGTTGCCAAGATGTATTCTAACCATTGCGGTACTTGAAGGCTGCGATGGGTTAAAAGGCGATGATATCCCAAACAGATCCCAATGCTACCAAACAGCCAGTGAAGCGCGATCGCAACGCCTAAAGCCGACCAAGAAAAGAACCAAGGTGCTAACAGCGCTACACCATGAACGGCAGCGAAAAAAGCCACATTTGTCCGCGAGAGCGCAAGCGTTTGCTTGCCCTCTGGGGCGATCGTTTGTTGGATCACAATTTTGTCCTCAAAAATACTTTAATTAGCTTTTCTCTCGTGAAAGAGAGAAAGTAAAAACAGTTGCAATGCGCCTCTCAATCCGTTACAGCTTTATCGTTATAATGATGGACAGAAGATGCAAGTGCTACTTACATTTAGTAGTCTAACAAGCTTTTTTATTTTTTGCAAGTGCTACTTGCATTTTTGCGATCTTATGTCGGAGCCAAGAAAATCAACGCGAACACGTCTAATTGATGCCGCATTGGAGTTATTTGCTGCTAACGGAGTGACGGAGACGACAACGAAAGCCGTTGCCGAACTCGCACAAGTTAATGAAGTTACCTTATTCCGTCATTTTGGCAGCAAACACGGATTATTGTTAGCCGCGATCGAAGATTCTGTGAGTTTTACTCAGTTGGGAAAAACCTTAGCCGAACAAGCTATCTCTAAAGAAAGTGTTTCCGAGGCGTTAAAAGCTTATGCTAAAGTGACTTTGCAGGCACTCGATCGCGTTCCCGAACTCGTCCGCTCCCTCATCGGCGATGCGAGTCAATATCCCGTTGAAACTCGTTTAGCAATCAGTCGGGGATTGAGTCAAGCTAATTGCTATGTAGCTGAGTGTTTGGCAAAGATATTTGAGGAGAATGGTTGGCAAAGTCATTTGAGCGCCGAAAAATTAGCGAGTTTGCTTAATGGGTTGTTATTAGGATACTTTGCGATCGCGTTGACCAGCGAAGAACATCCACTTTGGGAAGACCGAGAAGATTTTTTAGCGAGTTTGGTAGAATTGTTTTTACAAGGCGCGCTCGAACGGGAAATCGCACCACAAACAACGCCATCTTCCTCAGTAAAAACGAATTTAGTCGCCGATTTACCGGGAAATTTAGTTCATTCAATTCTCCAAAGAGCAAAGAAACTCGGACGACAGCATTATGCTTTAGCCTATGTTTTGTTTGGAGCGGGTTTATCTGCCACTGAAATCATTTATTTAGAGCGATCGCACTCTCTGAGCGAACCGCACCAACATATTTTGCAGATTAATTATGGTACAGTGCGACAAGTTCCCCTCAATCAATGGATTATGGGAAAACGCTATGGTTCTTCTACCAACAATCCTTTAACTCAATGGTTGAAAAGTCGTAAAGACGATCGACCTGCTTTGTTTCTCAACTCAGCAGGAAACTCCTTGTCTGAAGGGGAATTACAGGCTTTATGGCGCATTTTGACCGAAGGGTTTTTAACGCTTCAAGGGAAACCCCCCGCGATCGAACAAGCACGACAGACTTGGTGTGTAGAAATGTCGAGTAAGGGACTTGAGTTAGCGGATTTGAGTCTGTTGAGCGGTTTAGAAATCGAGCAATTGCAGCCGTTTGTCCGAAGAGCAAGAGAAAAAGCTGTCCTAGAACAAGCTTTGCGTCTCGACCGACCAAACTAAATTAAGCTCATCCTTAGCGTGGTTATAAAATCATCGACGGATGTTGCTTTAATACCTGCTTTAAATACTGACCCGTATAAGAATTAGAATTCTGGGCAATTTCTTCAGGCGTTCCAATAGCGATAATTTCTCCACCGCGATCGCCCCCTTCTGGCCCTAAATCGATAACCCAATCTGCACAACGAATTACATCTAAATTGTGTTCGATTACTAATATTGAATTGCCTTTATCTACTAAGCGTTGCAAGACGTTTAATAAATGATGGACATCGTAAAACGATAATCCCGTTGTCGGTTCGTCGATTAAATAAAGCGTTTTTCCAGTAGCGCGACGAGACAATTCTGAGGCTAATTTGACTCGCTGTGCTTCTCCTCCCGATAAAGTTGGCGCAGGTTGTCCTAATTTAATATAACCCAATCCGACATCGACTAAAGTTTGCAAGCGGTTGAAGGCACGAGGAATATTTTGAAAGACATCTAATGCTTCTTCTACTGTCATATCTAAAACATCCGCAATCGATTTATCTTTATATTTAACTTGTAATGTTTCGCGATTGTATCTCGCACCTTTACACACTTCGCATTGCACGTAAACATCGGGGAGAAAATTCATTTCGATAACATTGACTCCCTGTCCGCTACACGCTTCGCAGCGTCCTCCTTTGACGTTAAATGAAAATTGTCCGGGTTTATAACCCCTCGCTTTTGCTTCAATGGTTTCGGCAAAAATATCGCGAATACTATCAAAAATTCCCGTATAAGTGGCAGGATTTGAACGAGGCGTTCTACCGA
Organism: Candidatus Altimarinota bacterium; assembly: GCA_012031035.1. Taxonomy (GTDB): domain Bacteria; phylum Cyanobacteriota; class Cyanobacteriia; order Cyanobacteriales; family Microcystaceae; genus Hydrococcus. Next base: position 27,156 of record JAAUUT010000004.1, read on the forward strand.
TGGGAGATTGATCGATGACAATTACTTTATCTATAGCATCGAGTCCTTTAATTGCGCCTAATTGTTTGGGAAGCGGAACTTGACGAGTGAGGTAATGTTGCAAGCTAGGATACAACAATTCATTGACTAAAGTGGATTTTCCCGACCCAGAAACTCCCGTAATACTGACTAATTTCCCCAAGGGAATTTCGACATCGATATGTTTCAAATTATTGAGATAGCAATCTTTTAAAAATAAAAAACATCCATTACCTTCTCTTCTGGTTGCTGGTGTTTCTATAACCTCTCTTCCCGATAAATATGCTCCCGTTAAGGATGCTTCGGTTTTGAGTAACGTTTCTAAATTTCCTTGACAGACAATTTCTCCGCCATGTACGCCTGCTTTTGGTCCGATATCGACGAGATAATCTGCACTGCGAATGGTTTCTTCATCGTGTTCGACAACGATCAAGGTATTGCCTAAATCTCGCAATCTTTTTAGCGTATTTAATAAGCGTCCGTTGTCTCGCTGATGCAATCCGATGCTGGGTTCATCCAACACATACAATACACCCGTCAATCCCGAACCAATTTGAGTCGCTAAACGAATTCTTTGTGCTTCCCCCCCAGAAAGCGTCATGGCGGTTCGATTTAGGGTTAAATAATCTAACCCAACATCAATTAAAAACTGCAATCTTGCTTTAATTTCTCTTAATGCTAAGTCGCCAATAACTGCTTGTCTTGAAGTTAATTTTAAGTGTTGAATTTTATCCAAACATTCCCGAATGGGAGCATTCGTTAAATCGGTTATGCGATATTGTCCTAACCTAACCGAAAGTGCTTCTGGTTTGAGTCGTTTACCTTGGCATATTTCGCAAGTTTGATTGACGATATATTTCTCTAATTTTTGCTTGATAAGATCGGAACTGGTTTCTTGATAATTGCGATCCAGCATAGCAATAATTCCAGCAAATTTGCGATGATATCCTTGTCCTTTTCCAAAGCGAGAATCGTCTTCAAAATAGATAGGTTCTTCGCTTCCATAAAGAAGAATGTGTTGCTGTTCGGGTGTGAGATTTTTCCAAGACGTTTGCAGTTCAAATCCACAAGCTTTTCCGATACTGTAGAGTAGGGAAAGGTAATAGGAATTATCTTTATCCGACCAAGGTGCGATCGCGGCGTAAACCGCTTGTGAAGGGTCGGGAATGACTAATTCTGGCGAAAAAGTTCGCAAAGTTCCCAATCCATGACAGTGGGGACAAGCGCCATAGGGAGAATTAAACGAAAATAATCTAGGCGATAATTCTTCCATGACTGCGCCATGTTCGGGACAGGCAAAGTTTTCTGAAAAAACAATTTCTTGGGTTTTTTTGCCGTTATTTGATTCTTCAGTTGCTTCATTTAATAACTCAATAACAGCAACGCCATTAGAGTTCTTTAAACACGTTGCTAAAGAGTCTGCTAAACGTTCTTGGATTCCTTCTTTTTTGATTAATCTATCGACGACAATTTCAATGTCGTGTTTATAATTTTTATCTAATTCGATCGCATCGGAAAGTTCTCTAACCTCTCCATCTACTCTAACGCGCACGAATCCTTGAGACGCTAAACCTGATAGCAATTGTTTGTGAGTTCCCTTTTTCCCGCGCACCACAGGCGCTAGAATTTGAAAACGGGTACGATCTGGAAGTTCTAAGACGCGATCGCACATTTCATCGATAGTCTGGGGAGCAATATTGCGATCGCAAATCGGACAATGAGGTTCTCCCGCACGACCGAATAATAACCGCAAATAGTCATAAATTTCTGTCACCGTCCCGACAGTCGAACGCGGGTTATGAGAAGTCGATTTTTGATCGATGGAAATCGCAGGACTCAACCCTTCAATCGCATCTACGTCCGGTTTATCTAATTGTCCGAGAAACTGACGCGCATAGGAACTAAGCGATTCAACGTAGCGTCGCTGTCCCTCAGCAAAAATCGTATCAAACGCCAGCGATGATTTGCCAGAACCAGAAACCCCCGTGAAAACAATCAATTTATCGCGGGGAATCTCTAAATCGATATTTTTGAGATTGTGTTGTCTTGCACCACGGATACGGATAGTCATCTTCAGTTATCAGTTATTGGTAGAGACGCGATATATCGCGTCTGTACATCAGTTATCAGTTACAACATCACAACTAATAACTAAATTCAGCGATCGCAAAAGTTAGCATATACCATTGTGCAAAATTTCTGGTACAAATTTATCTATCCGGTTTGAGATCCGCGATCTTTATTTACTGTGGAACATTTGCGATCGCGTACTTCTAAAATTTTAGTAGATTTCTGGACAGCGGGGTATTTGCTTTTCCTCTTACCTCATCTCTTGCACTTCTTTGCAACAACCGCCGCTTAATTAATTCCCCGTCTTAATATATAAAGTCCATTAAAATGGACTGAAATACTTATCCAGTCGTATGAAGACGACTTGGTCTAGGAGGCAGCGATTTAAATCGCTGATGGTTTATTGAGAATGGTGCAAGATTTCAGCTTACCCTTTCCCCTTTTCCCTACAACTGCTGCAAAGTCTACTGTTACCGATTTTGGATAATATATCTGCTGCATCCCGCTTTCGCTGAGTTTGACGTGAACCTGTTTGGAAACGATGAGAGACTTGAGACAGATGTTGACCATCGAAACGGGACGATTCAAGCGATCGCTCAATTCTTTGGTCGCGATCCCTTGAGGATGAGCTAAGATAAGCTCAAGAATTCTTTCGGTTGTTTTTGGGCCAGGAGTGGCACTGATGATTTGTATTGACAAAATGGCTCTTGATTAGTGCATTTGTCTTACATGACTGATTAATACACGACTTTTGTTCCGCTTCAGAATTCTGGTAATCGGGATTTTTATCTTTATTTTCTATCTTGACTCTAGTTTCAATGGTTGAATTTGCTTTTTTGGTAAATCAACAAAACGCGATCCACTGTTCTGTTTTTTGAAAGAATTGATATGTCATTAGATTTTTTACAATTAGAATTCTTAAATAATCGAGTGATAGATTATTCTATTGCCCTTCTTATTTTGATAATAGGAATTATCATAACTAATATTATCCAAAGACTTGTCTTAACTCGTTTGAGAAAATGGGCAAAAAACGATTAATCGGTTCGATGACGCGCTCATTCAACTCATTGAAAATACTTTGGTTCCACTATTGTATTTAGGGACATTTTATGTCGCGATCGGCAATCTGATTTTACATCCAATCTTGAGACAGGCGACTGATGTTTTAGCGGTTGGAATTGCTACCGTTTTAGGGATCCGTTTTTGTAATTTAGTAATTGAGAAAGGCTTGCGTCTTTATTGGCTCAATACGCCTTCAGATAATCTCACTATAGAACAAAGTTTCAAAGCGTTTATCCCTGCTATTCGAGCCATCATTTGGGGAATCGGATTAATCTTTTTATTAGATAATTTAGGATTTAATATTTCTGCGGTCGTTGCTAGTTTGGGCATTGGAGGCGTTGCGATCGCGCTTGCTTCTCAAGGTGTTTTACAAGATTTATTTAGCTATTTTGCGATTTTATTAGATCGTCCTTTTGAAATAGGAGATTTCATTGTTATTGGTGAGTTTGCCGGATCTGTCGAACACGTCGGCATCAAAACTACTCGAATGAAAAGTATCAGTGGGGAAGAATTAATTCTAGCAAATACTGACTTAACGGGTTCGCGCATTCGTAACTTTAAAAGAATGCAACGGCGACGAGTTGAATTTCAAATTAGCGTTGATTACGATACGCCTCTCGAAGTTCTTAAAGAAATTCCCGATCTTATTAAAAAGATTGTAGAAGAAAGAAAGAATATTACCTTCGATCGCGCTCACTTTTCTACTTATGGCGATTTTAGCTTAGATTTTCAAGTTGTTTATTTCGTCAATACCAGCGACTATAACGAGTATATGGATGCCCAACAACATATCAATTTACGGATTAAGCAAGAATTTGAAAAGCGATTGGTTGAATTTGCCTATCCAACCCAAGTTACTTACTTAAAAAATCCGCCCTCAACTTCCCATCGAACCCTACTCAAAGAAAGTTGAAACCTATGGATGTTATCGAAATTCTCAAAGACGATTATCAACGATTTCCAGTGGATCAGACTTATAATATCTACGCTGAAAATGTCTATTTCAAAGATCCACTTAATGAATTTCGAGGCATCAATCGCTACAAAGCGATGATTGGTTTTATGAATAGTTGGTTTCAAAATGTCAAAATGGATCTCCACGACATTCGACGCGAAGAAGATACGATTCATACAGAATGGACGCTCAATTGGACGACTCCTCTACCTTGGCAACCTCGCATCGCTATTCCTGGCAGAAGCGAACTCAAACTTAACGAACAAGCGTTAATTATCTCTCACATCGATTACTGGCACTGTTCTCGCTTGGACGTAGTGAAACAACATTTCTTTCCCAAGGAGCAAACTGCGCGTGATAAAATTAAGAATTGAAATAAGCTAGGATCGATTTATTCGAGCGATCGGTTATGGGTGACTCTAAGCGTCGTAAAGCTGCATTAGGCGATAAATACGGTCAAGAAGAAAAAATTCTGCCTTGGTTGCCAATTACTAAGAACCAAGCAGACCAATTCTACAAAGTAACAACTAGAGGCGCTTGGGTAGGTATGGGCGTTATAGCGGCTGTTTGGGTGGTGATACGCTTTGTCGGGCCAGCTTTTGGATGGTGGGACGTTCAGTAATTTAGGGTATGTTGCCGTTTCGTCCAACTAGACTTCATAGGTTGGGCTAAACGATAGTGAAACCCGACCTTGTAGCGATCGACTATTTAAAGCTTTCATTACCTAAATAACGTTAAAGTTCGCAAAATCAGGCTAACCTAGAACCGTATAGCGACCTTATCGCTTTTTAGCTTATTTAGACGATCGCGCAGTGGGAACGATTAGAATGAGATATTTAAATCCGAACCTTGCCAAAATCGAACGATTAGCCGTTTTAGCATCTGCTAGGGGACAAGGAATTGGTAAAAAGTTAATGGAAGAAGCGATCGCAATTTTAGAACAGAATCGCGATTGCAACGAAATTATTATTCACGCTCAAGAATATATCAAAGATATGTATCAAAAATTAGGCTTTGAAATAGTGGGCGCTCATTTTTATGAAGGGGGAATTTCTCACGTTAAAATGGTTAAAAAATTAAAGGTATAATTGCGTTTTTTAAAGACTCTCGCGTTCTAATTCAATACGCTAAATGCGAGCTACTGTTTAAAGCTTTCATTACTTAATTTTTTAATAGGTATTCTTCAGCTATTAATTTAAGTTTATCTCCTTCTAGAATCAGGCGATCGATGAATTCCTTGAGTTCTAAATAAGGTTGTCGAGCTTCTTTTTTATCTCTTTCAATTTCTCGTCTTGTTTCTGCTCTAACTCTTCCTGCCCATTTATGTTTACCAAAAATATCTAAGCCAACTGATACAAGGCTATCAGAATAAGCTTGACTAGCTTGCTGATTAATATTACGTATATTAGCGTTGATTTCTTTTTTGAGTGCGCGTAATTGTTTTTGAGCCAGCGTAATTTGCTTTACCTGAAGCTTTACCGATTGAGGGGTATCTATTGTTAAAACAATTTTGGCAGCAATTTGTTGAATTTCTGATATGTTCATAGTGTCGATTGAGTAAAAAAAAATTTAGTAAAAATCAAAATTTATTGTCCAGAAAGTCAAGGGACAATTAATCAATACTCATGGCTCTTTGTAAATCTGCCATTGCCTCTGCTAGATATCCTAAAGCTGAATAAGATAAACTTCTGGCTCGATAAACCTCCGAAATATAAGGATTAATTGATATAACTTGGTCGTAAGACTCAATTGCTTCATAATAATCGCCTGAATCATGCCTTGATTTTCCTTGAAGCAATAAACCTTGAATACAGTGAATGAGCAATGCTTGACTAGTTTGCTTATCCGATTGCCTTAAAAGATAATGAATATTTTGTGAATATTCTTCAAAAAATTGGTGGCAGCATTCAGGATCTAATCTTAAAGCTTTTTCAATATCTTCTATAGACTCCAAATATTCACCCAAACACATAAGAGCGCGGCTTCGATTTAAATAAGCCATTGTATAATCAGGCTTGATTTGTAGAGCTTGATTAAAATCATAGAGAGCATCTTTATAATATCCCAAACAAAAGTAATTTAATCCTCGATTATTATAAGAATAAATATTTTTAGGATTAATTTGCAAAGCTAGAGTATATGCTTCTATAGCTCCTCGAAAATCTCCTAATTCATTGCAATCGCAACCTTTGTCAAACAACTCTTGAGAGAATTTTTTATTCAATTCATTTAAGAATTCTTCCCAGTTTTGATATCCTAATGCTCCTCCTAGTTGTTGCTCTATATGTTTAAAATATTGCTTGCTAGATTGAGGATCGAGTTTAAACGCTTTATTAAAATCTGCTATCCCTTCAAGGTATTGCTCTAAACGAATATAAGTATAACCTCGATTAAGATAAGCATTAATATGATTAGGAGCAAATTTTAGAGCTTGATTGAAATTAGCAAGAGCAATTTTATAATTACCCAAATTACAATAACTTAATCCTCGATTATTGTACGCATCAGCATTTCGAGGATTAATCTGTAAAGCTTGAGTAAAATCCACGATAGCTTTCTCATAGTTTTGTAAAGCGACATGAGAAAGTCCACAATTAATATATGTTTGAACGCAATGGGGATCTAGTTTTAAAGCTCGATCGTAATCTCGTAATGCTTCTAAATAATTTCCCAATGAGGCATAAGCGTATCCACGATTAGTGTAAGCTTCTGCATTCTTAGGATTAAGTCGTAATACTTGATTATAATCGTTAATTACTGCTGCATATTTTCCCAAAGGAGTATAAATTAAAAAACTACGAAGAATATAAACCTCATAGTAATTGGGATTAATCTTGAGAGCTTGTTCAAAACCTATAAGTGCGCCCTGATAATCACCTCCTTGTGCCCTTTCTACTGCCAATCGCAAGAAGAGTTCAGCTTTTGCTAAATCAGGAGATTGAATTTTATTAGCTAGATTTAATCCTTTTTTAATTAATTCAGAAGGATATTTCATTAGTTGTTGTTGATTTGATGAGATCGTGTTTTGATTATTGTCGTTAGTCATGGTTATATTCCTAATTTTTCTTTTAACTCGGCTAATTGTTGTTGTGATTCTGCAATTTGCTTGTCAAGATGCTGCGCCATTTCTGCTAGTAAATCTTGTCCGATTTCTTTAGCTGTGAAAACTTGATTTCTCAATTGATAAAGTTCGGTTTGTTCTAAAGAGTCAATCTCTTTCTCAATTGTTTTTAAACGATCGCGACATTGAGCAATTTTACGAATTACCCGAATTAATTTAGCCGCAACTCCTTCTCCTTTAATCGATTCGGGACTGCTTTCCCAATCGTGCAAGATAGCTTTCAATTGTTCTTCATTTCCTTCCTCATAAGCTTGATTCGCTTCTACCATGAGTTGCTGTCTGCGGATTTTCTCTGCTTCGTCCGTTGTTAAATCTGGATGAATGCGTTTAGCAACTTCCCGATAGAGTTTTTGAGATCGTCAGAGGGGTTAAAATCTCTTGAAGATTCTAGATACGCCATGTACTCAGTGATTTGAGCCTCTATGCGTTCTAATTCGATATAGCGACTGCCAACAATTTGCAGATATTCTCGTTCAAAGCTATGTAATTCTGCATGAACCGTTGTTAAATTTAACTCGCGTTGTATTAATTCTGTCTCTAGATCGGCTAATTCCGCTAGTTTCTTCTCTAAATCTTCATTTTCAGGCGTTTGTCTCAAGACTAAACTATTGCTCATTCCCATATCTCAGTCACTTGTTTTTTCTAAAATCCCGTTGAGAGGTCTGAGATTAGTATTCCCAAGTTTTAGTTAAAAACAATTGTCAGTGTCCAACAAAATTTTCTATTTTTGTAGTACAAAATAATTACAATACTACTCGCCGATTGAGTGCGATCGACTGTTTAAAGCTTTCATTACCTAATAACGTTACAATTCCCAGAAGCAGGCTAATCTAGAAGCGTATAGCGATCGCAGCCTCAAACTTATCTCAATGGAACTCAATCCCATTCCTAAGCGCCTTCGCCTTTGGATTAAGTCTTTACACTTCGGACGCAGATCTGTCGATACTCGCTATGCAATGCTAGAAGCTTGTATCATCGGAATTTTGTCCTCTTTCGCCGCTTTATTGCTCAAAAAAGGCGTTGGTTGGTTGGGAGGATGGCGCATTCAAGTAGCGCATCAGTATCCCGCCTGGTTAGTTTTACCTGCAATTGGTTTAACCTTTGGATTGCTGGCAGGTTGGCTATTGCAGACCTATTCCCCAGCGTCGTCGGGTGGCGGAATTCCGCAAGTGAAAGCAGCTTTAGCACGCTATCCCATTCCCTTATCGCTCAAGGTTGCTATCTTTAAAATAATCGGCACGACGCTGATTTTGGGAGCGGGTTTTACCCTCGGTCGTCGCGCGCCTACCGTTCACATTGGCGCAGCATTAGCAGCACAATTAAGCAGTTGGATTCCGACAACTCCCGAACATCGCCGTCAGATGATTGCAGCAGGTGCGGCGGCAGGGTTAGCGGCAGGGTTTAATACGCCAATTGCGGGGGTTCTTTTCGTTGTCGAAGAGTTGATGCGCGATGTCTCGGATGTAACCCTAGAAACAGCAATTGTGGCTTCTTTTACCGGTGCGGTCGTTTCTAGACTCTTAGATTCTGCCGATCTTAACCTTCCTGCTAGTTTGCTGAGCGATCGCGCTAGCAGTTTTTCCGCTCCAGAAATTCCATTTTATCTTTTTTTAGGTGCGATCGCGGGGATTTTAGGCGCTCTGTTTAACCAGGGAATGATGTTTAGCTTTTGGGTTAATCGTCGCGTTGGATTGCCTTCAGCTTGGCGAATTGGAGCAGTTGGCTTAGTTTCTGGAACAATTATCGCTTTTTTGCCGCCTTTTTTTCAAGATAATTCGGGATTGCGCGAGTTTTTAGTTTATGGTGGGTTATCTTGGCGAGAGATCGCGATCGCATTTGTCGCACATTTCGTCCTAACTATCTTAGCTTACAGTACGGGCGCGCCTGGAGGACTCTTTGCACCTGCACTGGTCATGGGTTCTGCGTTAGGATACTTAGTCGGCGACATGGCTAACTGGGTATCGGGAATTAGCGCCGAATCGACCTATGCTTTAGCAGGGATGGGAGCCTTTTTTACCGCAGTCGGGAGAATTCCTGTAACGGCGATCGTGATCGTTTTTGAACTGACGACCGATTTTAATATCGTACTGCCTTTGATGGTGACTTGTGCGATGTCCTATCTCGTGGCAGAGAGTATTTCGCGCGGTTCGATTTACGAACATTTACTCAAAACCAGCGGTATCAAAGTCAACAAACAACCAGAATCCCCGCGCAACGATTTTCTCAACAAATTAACGGCGGTGGATGTCATGCAGTCGCAGGTAGAGACGTTAGAGAGCGAGTTAACCTTAGATGAAGTCATGCTAGCCATTTCTCGCTCTCATCATCGCGGTTTTCCAGTGGTAGCACAAGGAAAATTAATCGGGATTATCACTCAAAGCGATTTGGCTGACTCAAACGAGCGATCGCCCACAACGCTCTTAAAACAAATTATGACACCGAATCCCATAACGGTGCAGCCAGATACTTCTTTAAGCAACGTACTATACTTACTCAATCGCTATCAATTGTCTCGCTTGCCTGTAACCCAAGCAAACAAACTGGTTGGGATTATTACTCGCACCGATATTATTCGCAGCGAAGTCAAACAACTCAACGAAGGAACCGAACGCGCCTCAAAACCTTCTCCTTCTTATATCGTCTATCAAACCCGTTCCCCCACGTTAGGAAAAGGAAGAATCTTGCTTCCTTTGGCTAATCCTCAGACAGCACCCGCCTTGATGAAAGTAGCTGCCGCGATCGCGCGTTACCATCAATACGAGTTAGAATGCTTGCAAATTATTAAAGTCCCCAAGCATACCTTCCCTTCAGAAGCTTACGTGAATACCCAAGAAAGCCGCAAACTGCTTTATCGCGTTGAAAGGTTGGGTCGTCAGTTAAAAGTTCCCGTTCATACCCAAATCAGAGTCGCACAAGATAGAGTAGAGGCAATTTTAGAAACGATCGCCGAACGAGAAATTAAACTTCTTTTGATGGGATGGAAAGGAAGTACCTCAACTCCTGGCGCAATTTTTGGCAACTTGGTAGATAGACTCGTTCATAAAGCGCCTTGCGAGTTGATGTTAATTAAATTAGGCACTAATCCCTATTCTTATCCTAAGTCACTCGATCTCGAAGCAAATTGGTTGATTCCCATGGCAGGCGGGCCCAACGCCAAACGCGCGATCGAATTGTTACCAGGACTGACTAGCTTGTATTCTCGTCCCAATTCTCCTAAGTTGTTGCTATGTCAGGTTTATTCTCCCGAAACACCCAATCTAGACTGTTCTTTAATCGAACAATCGACTGATTATCTAAGGCAGAACCTGTCACTTCCCGTCAGACCGATTGCCGTGCGTTCTCGTTCAGTGTCTGAAGCTATCATTGGTTTAGCTAACGAGGAAAGATGTAATACAGTGGTGTTGGGGGCTAGCCGCGAAGGATTATTGCAACACGCTCTTCATGGTAACATTCCCGAAGCGATCGCCAATGGGATTGAAGGAACCGCTATTTTAGTTAGAGGCGCGATCGAGTAATCAGTGACCAGCGATCGGGTTGCTCATCAATTGAAGGCAAAACCATAATTCAACACAAAGCCTTTTTGCTTGTAGTATAATGTATTATAAGTTGGTCGATTTAACCAATCGCAACACTCAAGCAGAAGCGATCGCGTGGTGAGACAATTTAACTAGTACGGGAGATATCGTCAACCCGTTAGAATTTGTCCACCATGGTTGACAAAATTTGATGGAATCTCCAACCCAATTGCCAATCCCCGATCGCCAATCCCCCATTTCCAATCACAAAATTGATTAGTATATAAGGGTGAGCCATCTGTACTACCCATTGCATTCTCTTAAGGAAGGAAACTGGTTTAAGCTGATCTGTGGAGCAAGCTTTCAAGACCTTCCTGCCATTCGCAGCCTTGCTTTGGCATACACCTTAGCAGGAGCCGATTGCATCGACGTGGGAGCCGACAGGGCCGTTATTACTGCGGCAAAAGAAGGAATTGCAGCAGCAAGAATATTAGAGCGAGAAGCGAAGGCAAAAGGCTTTACATACAAAGGTTCGCCCTGGTTGATGGTCAGCTTAAACGATGGGGAAGATCCGCATTTTCGCAAAGCAGAATTCGATTCAACTCAGTGTCCTTCTGACTGTCCTCGTCCTTGCGAAACGATTTGTCCTGCCGATGCGATCGCTTTTTGGGAGATGGATAAATTGGGAGTCCTAGATTCGCGCTGCTATGGCTGCGGTCGCTGTCTGCCTGTTTGTCCGAGTCAACTTATTGTAACTCGTTCTTACGTTTCAACGCCCAACGCGATCGCGTCATTACTCCAGGATCTAGAAATCGATGCTATTGAAATTCATACCAAAGTCGAACATCGAGAAGATTTCCCCAGATTGTGGAAGGCGATTGCACCTTGGTGCGATCGATTAAAACTTCTGGCGATTAGCTGTCCAGACCACCCAGAATTAATCGATTATTTACATTACCTCTATGAACTAATTTCACCCCTACCCTGTCCCTTGATTTGGCAAACTGACGGTCGTCCCATGAGTGGCGATATTGGCAAAGGAACCACCAAAGCAGCGATAGGACTGGCACAAAAAGTTTTAGATGCCCGTTTGCCCGGTTACGTTCAACTTGCAGGCGGGACTAATTTTCATACCGTATCCAAACTGCGATCGATGGGATTGTTGGGAACGTTTGGAGTTCAAAATCCTTCCCCATCCCAAAACGTAGACCTCTTGCAAAAATCAAAAAATCTAATCCCAATAAAGGGAAAACCTTCGCTAGAGAAAAGGGTTCGTGTTAAAGGGGAAAAGATAGATGAAAATTTTTCCCATTCCCCCTACCCCTTTCCCCTTTACCCCCCTCGTTCCCCCCTTACCAAGGGGGGATGAAAGGGGGGTCGAAATCCCCTTCCCCGACTTCTGCAAGAAGCCAAGTATCCGGCGTTGCCTACGGAAGTTATGCCAGAACTCTGCTTGCGCCAATTCTAGATCGATTAGAAACCTCACGGTTAGAAGATTCGCCAGAATTACTTTGGCAAGCAGTCACTCAAGCTGACTCGTTAGTCTCCCAACTCAAACCCACCGCCAAAGAATTTTTGCAATCCTCATCCTAATTAGCCTTGACTAAGGCTAAGTTGTTATGTTAGACCCCAAAGCAAGCAACTTTTTAACACAACCGAATTTATCAGTACCATCCTTGTCATTGATGCCAGAAAACTTTCCTTCCCATCGGATGCAAATAACAGACGATTTAAATAAATTGTTGGAAATACTACCGCAAAAAATTCGTACTACAATCGAGCAGCATCCACAGCAAGATAGATTAGTTGAAGTGGTCATGGATTTGGGAAGGCTTCCAGAGGCTCGTTTTCCAAATGAAGCCGTTTATTTAGGCGATACTCCTATTTCCAAGGAAGATTTGCTCTATTCTATCGATCGCGTGGGAGCATTTAGCGGTGACAATCGCGCGGGTATCGAACGCACGTTACATCGGATCAGTGCCATTCGCAACCGCACCGGAGAAATTATCGGTTTGACCTGCCGCGTCGGTCGTGCGGTTTTTGGGACGATTAAAACCATTCGCGACCTGGTAGAAACCGGAAAATCGATTCTTCTCTTAGGTCGTCCCGGCGTTGGCAAAACAACCGCTTTGCGGGAAATTGCTAGAGTTTTAGCTGACGAACTCAACAAGCGAGTAGTTATTATCGACACTTCCAACGAAATTGCTGGCGATGGCGATATCCCTCACCCCGCAATTGGTCGTGCGAGGAGAATGCAAGTTGCTCGTCCAGAATTGCAACACCAAGTCATGATCGAGGCAGTGGAAAACCATATGCCAGAAGTCATCGTAATCGATGAGATCGGAACCGAACTTGAAGCTTTAGCCGCTAGAACCATTGCCGAGAGAGGAGTACAATTAGTGGGAACCGCTCACGGCAACCGATTGGAGAATTTAATCAAAAACCCAACGCTTTCGGATTTGGTGGGAGGAATTCAAGCGGTTACGCTAGGGGATGACGAGGCGAGACGGCGAGGTTCTCAAAAAACCGTCCTAGAACGCAAAGCGCCGCCAACTTTTGAAATAGGCGTGGAAATGCTCGAACGTCAGCGATGGGTGGTTCATGAAGACGTAGCTGAAACGATTGACGAGTTGTTGCGGGGAAGAGAACCCATACTACAAATCAGAACGATCGACGAAAATGGTGAAGTAACTATTACTCAAGAAATGCCCGAACTGTCAAACGTAACGTCTTTGATAAAAAATACGGCTCCTGTGACTGCTCCGCCGCGTCCTGGCGGTTGGCGAGCGTCGGGTAAGATGGTTCCCGTATCGCCGTTCGCTGCGCCTGGAAATGGCGCTAAGAGCGATTTCGATCGGATGTTAGAGGAGTCTTGGTATCAAAAAGAAAAGTCCTCGGAAAAGGTTCGCATTCCCGGCCCTAATGGGGAAGATTGGCCGGTCTACGTCTATCCCTATGGTGTCGGACGCTCTCAAATCGAGCAAGCGATCGACGTACTCAATTTACCTGTAGTCATTACGAAGGATATGGAAAGTGCCGATGTGGTTTTGGCTTTGCGATCGCACGTTAAAAGCCAATCTAAGCTGCGACAAATTGCCAGGGCGCGTCAGATTCCCATTCATGGCATAAAATCTAATACGATTCCGCAAATTACCCGCGCTTTGCGACGAATTTTAGGAATGGACGACCCCAATATTCCAGAAGCAACCGATTTACGTTTATTTACTCGCAACGGTAGCGATGACGAAATCGAGGCACTTGAGGAAGCGAGACTAGCGGTAGAACAGATTGTCATTCCTACCGGACAACCTGTAGAATTACTACCGCGATCGCCTAAAATTCGTAAAATGCAACACGAACTCGTAGAACACTATCGCCTTCAATCTGATAGTTTCGGCGAAGAACCCAATCGCAGATTGCGGATTTATCCAGCTTAATAATTAGTAGGTGGGGAGCGACTTTTCAAGAAAAGTCGCTCCCCATCAGAATTTTTCTATTTTTAAAAAAATATTTGACAAAATTTATTATTTATGCGGTTGCCACTGGAAGAACTTGACTCGGTTCTTCGTGAAGGTCTGTGAGTGCGGTTTCTAAAACATGAGTAAGTTTTTCGGAGCTTTTTCTTAGGGAAGCGCTACTATAAGATGAAACATTAATAGGTTCGCCAATTTTGACAGTGACGCGATCGCCCCAACCGGGATAAAGAGAATCGTATTTAAGACTAACTGGTAAAATTTTAATACCGCATCCTGGATTTGCTGCTTCAACATCCAGCGCAATGCGAGCAACACCGCGTTTGAGTGGATGAACTTTTGTATCTCGAACAATATCTCCTTCAGGAAAAATGGCTAACATCTCGTCTTGAGATAACAACTCGATGCTATGAATGAGACTACTGCGTTCGGGACGATGAACATTGACCGGAAATCCTCCCATCCGTCGGATAAACCAGCCTTGAATTGGTCGATTGTACTCGTCAGCCGTCACCATAAATCGTAAATCTCGTCCGCTAGCCAAACGACCGATCGCATAAGGTAAAATAAGAGCATCCCAACGAGAACGATGAGTCGGTGCGACTAAAACTGGCCCAGTTAGCGGAACATTCTCTCGACCGATGATGTCTATTTGTCTAAAGAAGAGTGGTAGGACAAAATAGCACCCCAAAGGATACGCTAGACGAATCAAGCAAGGGTTGATACGAGAACTAATTTTCTCTACATTTTTATTGGCTGAGTTTTCGTCAGAGGAAGGAACGAGATTCATCTATAACTTGGCATGGCTTGACTATTTCTACCTTAGTTTTTTTATCGATAAATGTCCTAAATCTTAAGGACACTTATTAAGGTGTCAAGTTAACCGTGGCAATTATGAATAATGAATTAAAAAAATCTCATGAAAACTTTCATAATTCATCATTTATAATTCATAATTCGATATAAATCTCTCCTGTCAAACTAAAGGCGCGAACTTCGGTAATTTTGACATTGACTAACTTGCCTTTCAATTCCTCTATTTGACCGGGGAAAAAAGCTAGATGATTGCCTCTCGTCCGTCCCACCACTTGAGTGAGATCTTTGGGATTTTGTTCTTCTATAAGGACTTCTTCGATACGTCCAAGGTAACGTTGCGATTTTTCGGCAGCTTGAGTGGCGACTAGATGATTGAGACGTTGTAGGCGATCGCTTTTCACTTCTTCACTAACTTGATTGTCCCACAAAGCGGCAGGCGTATTGGGACGAGGAGAATAAGCAGCCGTATTTAAGCGATCGAAACCAATCTCTTCGACTAATTTTAAAGTATTCTCGAATTGTTCGTCGGTTTCCCTGGAAATCCGACAATTGCATCGGCACTCATCGACGCATCTGGCATATATTCGCGAATTTTATCGATAATCTGACGATATTTCTCTCTTGTGTAGCCTCGCTTCATCGCTTTGAGAATTTCGTTATCTCCAGATTGAAAGGGAATATGAAAATGTTCGCAGACTTTGGGTAACTCTTTACAAGCGCGAATCAATCGTTCGGTAAAATAACGAGGATGGCTAGTGGCAAAACGAATGCGATCGATTCCAGGAATATCATGGATATAATATAGTAAATCGGTTAAGGTATGCAGGTGTCTTCCCGTTTCGGTGACTCCCGGCAAATCGCGTCCGTATGCGTCGATATTTTGACCTAGCAAAGTAACTTCTTTGTACCCCTGTCTTCCCAATTCTTCCATTTCAGCGCGAATCGATTCTGGGGTGCGAGACTGTTCTACGCCTCGAACGTTGGGAACTACACAATAGCTACAGCGTTCGTTGCATCCATAAATAACGTTTACCCAAGCGGTAACGCAGCTTTCTCGACGCGGTTTAGTAATATCTTCCATGATATGGATGGGTTCAGTAGCAACTACTTGATTGCCAGCAAAAACCTCTTCTAGCAAATCTTGCAAGCGATTTGCGTGTTGAGGCCCCATCACTAAATCTAATTCTGGAACGCGCCGCAATAACTGTTCGCCTTCTTGTTGAGCAACGCAACCTGCAACAATTAAAGTTAAATCGGCTTTTTCATGCTTGCGTTTTGCCTGTCTGCCTAAGTAAGAATAAACTTTTTGTTCGGCATTATCCCGAATAGTACAAGTATTGTAGAGAACTAAATCCGCTTCGTTGGGATCTTCTGAGTACGCGAACCCCATATCCTCTAAAATGCCAGCCATGCGTTCGGAGTCAGCTTTATTCATCTGACAGCCAAAAGTAGTGATGTGGTAGTAACGAGAAGCGGTCATGTTGTAAAAGGATTAACAGAGTTCGATCCTTTATTATAGATTTTTAATCTTTAACTTGGCGGAATTTTGTCTCTCGATGCTGATGGAGGCACTGAATCGAATTTTGAGTTGGTATTAGTAAATTTTAGAAAATATTAGGCTCTGTTTCCATACCGAGGAAACCACTCAAAAAAACCTAAAAAAAGCGATCGCATAAATCCATTTGCGATCGCCTTACAATTAAAATTACCGACTGAACGAGAGAAGATTATGGAGTGGATGGAGGAGCAGCAGGATCGGTGCTTTCAGGAGCCGCAGGAGTTTCTGTTGCGCCAGGTGCTGCTGGGTCTGCAGGGGTAGCTGGCTCGGTAGTGGTAGTACCACTAGGAGCAGTTGAATCTGCTGGGGGTGCGCTTTGGTCGCTTGCCGTACAGGCTCCTAAAAATGCTGCACCGCTAATAACTAAAGATAGTGCGACAATCTTAAATTTCATAGTAAAACCTCCTAAAATTACTTGTCTGTTAAATGTTATTTACGAAGCATTTGCTGAACTTGTTGTTGTAGGGATTGGTCTTGCTGAATCGCTACAAAAATTTCGTTAAAACGCTCGATGTTTAAGCCCTCAGTTTGGAGTGCTTGTTGCATTGCTGTTTCAGCTTCTTGCTGTAACTTCGATACTTGAGCGTTAGCTTGCTCGTAATTTTTCATTTCTTCTTCAGAAACTTGGCTGTTCGGTTGAGCGCTAGGATTCTTTTGAGATTGATGGATTTCCATAAACCTCTCTTGGCTGAGTCCTACGCCTTGGACGGCTTGAGCCATCCGACCTTCATAGCTTTGCTGAATGGTTTGTACTTGTTTGACAACATTCACAAACTTTTGAAGTTCTCCCGATGAGACTTCAGTTGCAGGCGCTTGTTGCGTCTGGGGTGCAGGCGCAGACGAGGGGGGTGGTGCAGGCGCAGTTTCAGTGGTATCTGGTGCTTGCGCTCTGGCAGGCAATCCCGCACCTAGCAGAAGGGTAACTAAAAAGCTACCCACTAAAAGTGGCTTGTACGCAATCATGTTCTTTGCTCTTGACGACTGCCGTCTACAGTTACGAATAACTAAGCTATTCATAGCAAAACAGGCTTGGTTAGCTTTAGGGACGTAACCATCTTTCCTAATTTAAAAGTAAAAAGTAAAGATTTCGATAGTTCTTTAATTTTAATTTGAGATTTCAACATTTAAATTTTAAGTTTATTTTTTTATCCCACTTAAGATAGATGTATGAACAATTGGCTACGAATCTAACTTTCTTATTAATTTTTTATTGGCGAGGGTAAATTTTTTAATAAATTGATGTCGTAAAAACTATTATGTGCTAATCTACCCAAGCAATAATTAAATCGCTAAAATTATCTAATTACTGTTATAAAATTTTCCGTCCTGTCAATATTTGTCTAACTTCTAACATGGCAGAATAAGTAGGAAGAATATGTAAGGTTTCATCGGAGGGAGTGCATTCGAGAGCAGAAGCGATCGCTTCTTCTAAATCTTCTGTAACGATTAAGCGATCGCCATCGATCTGCGTTTGGCTATATTGCAAGCGCAATGCCATATCATAAACGCGATCGCCGCTTACGATTAACGTCCCGCCGGATTCGACTAGCTTTTCTGTATCTACGTCCCAAATCCAGGAAACATCAGTCCCGTCGGGAATGCGATCGTTTAACACCATTAGTGTAGTAGAAGCCATTCCCCTAGCCTTTATTTCATTGACCGTCCGAATAGTTTCGTTCATGCCGACTGGATTTTTAGATAATAAAATTCTGACGTGTTTGCCGTTAACCGTTAATTCTTCAGCCCTACCAAATGCCGCTTTGAAGTCTTTAATCGTCTCAAAAATATCGTTTGTCTCGATGCCAATTTCTTGAGCGACTAAGCCAGCCGCCAGGGTATTGTATTTGTTATAAACGCCGATGAGAATTTGCGGCCAATCCTGGCTGTTAGTTGCCTGTTGACTCTTGCGAAAACTGCATTCAGGACAGTGATAATCGCCCAAATGAGACAAATAAACGCCTTTGTATTGCAAAGGATGCCCGCAGCTAGGACAGTAAATCGAGTCTACAGCGTGGGGAATGGCATCGAGATAAAGGGAAGATTCGCTTAAGCCAAAAAATCGGACTTTTTGGGGTAGCTGTTGTCCTAAATAAGAAAGCGTGGGATCGTCTGCATTGAGGATGACAAAAGTATCTTGAGGAAGGGGCGCGATCGCATCTTGCCAGCGTCTGCTAATCGTATCGACTTCTCCATAGCGATCGAGTTGGTCGCGAAACAGGTTTAAGCCTAAGATAAAGCGGGGCTGACATTCTCGCAGTACAAGAGGTAAGACGTTTTCATCGACTTCTAGGATGGCGAAATCGGCTTGCAATTGACCGATGAGATTGCTATTGCCCAAGAGGGCGGTAATGAGTCCGTTGAGTAAATTTGCACCCGTTTCGTTATGGGCGACTTTCCAACCTCGATCTTCAAGAATCGATCGCAACAACAACGAGGTTGTGGTTTTGCCATTCGTTCCAACTACTAAAATAACGCCTTGTTTGACCTGTTCGCACAACAGCGAGAGTAACTGAGGATGCAGGCGACGGGCGATTTCTCCTGGTAGGACGCTTGCTGCGCCGAGACGCAACCAACGAACGACCGCAGTGACGGTTTTGGCGACTCCAACGGCTAGGGCTAAACGCAATCTATCTAAAAATTTCATAAAATTAACAGCAACCCCTGAATTTAACCTAACTTTACAATACGGGAAGTAGTTTTAGTGGCAATCTCTTTGGAATCTATTGATGCAGTCTTTTCGGGAATGGTTGCCGCAACAGAAAAAATCCTTTTCTTTTCTGTAGGTAATATTCCTCTAATTATCCTCTGGATGTTGGCAGGAGGCATTTTTTTTACCTTCCGTACAGGTTTTATTAGTATTCGAGGTTTTACTCATGCAGTGCAAATAATCTGTGGCAAGGATGATGCTAGCCATCACGAAGGCGATTTATCTTCCTACCAAGCGCTAGCAACAGCGCTATCGGGAAGCGTAGGGTTAGGTAATATTGCGGGAGTTGCGATCGCAATTCAAATGGGAGGGCCGGGTGCTGTTTTTTGGATGACGGTTGCAGCTTTGTTGGGGATGTCGAGTAAGTTTGTCGAATGCACCTTGGGGATGAAATACCGGACTGTTAATCCCGATGGTAGCTTGGCTGGCGGCCCGATGTATTATCTTGCTGGGGGGTTATCGGATCTGGGATTGCCGAAATTAGGCAAGATTCTGGCGCTTTTCTTTGCTTTTTTTGGTATTGGGGCTGCTTTGGGCGGCGGTAATATGTTTCAATCCAATCAGGCATTTGCTGCTTTAGCGAATGCGATGCCATTGGCGAGAGATTATGATTGGTTATTTGGGATTTGTGCGGCTTTTTTAGTTGGATTGGTAATTTTGGGCGGTATAAATCGCATCAGTGCGGTTGCTAGTCGATTAATTCCAACGATGGTGACAATTTATATCGTCGCTTGTTTGTGGGTGTTGGGAATGAAATTTACCGAGATTCCTAGTGCAATAATGCTTATCCTCGAACGAGGAATGTCTCCTGAAGCATTAACAGGCGGTTTAGTCGGTGCATTAGTTCAAGGGATTCGCCGCAGTGCCTTTTCTAATAATGCTGGATTGGGATTTGCCGCGATCGCCCATGCAACTGCCAAAATGAAAGAACCCGTTAGAGAGGGCATTGTGGCTATTCTCGAACCGTTTGTCGATACGGTGGTTATTTGTAATTTAACGGCTTTGGTGGTTATTATTAGCGGGATGTACGGTTCTCAAACCCTAGAAGTTGGTTCGGGTTCGGAAATTGTTGCTTTAGCGTTTGGAACGGTTATCGATTGGTTTGGATTGTTGTTAACCGTTATTATCTTTCTATTTGCCTTCTCGACGACGATCGCCTGGAGTTATTATGGAGAACGTTGCTGGGCGTATTTATTCGGCGAATCTAGCGTTGGTATTTTTAAGCTTCTGTTTCTGTTGTGCATCTTTGGGGGTGCGGTAGTAAATTTAGGCGCGATCGTTGATTTTAGCGATATGATGTTGCTAGCAACAGCAATTCCTAATCTTATCGGTTGCATTCTTTTATCAGGAAAAGTTGTTGTTGATTTACGGAATTATTGGAAATTTGAGCGATTGACTTTGCCGCTTCCCTTAGAACGATCGCAAAGGGAATTTCAAAACTTTGCAACAACTTCACAAGCGACTATCGACAAAACAATAACCCCTGAATAAGATGGAAACAAAATGCTGATAATTTCCTAAGAAAAGTGCATTCAATTCTCTTATGGCAACCTTGGCAGCAAAATTGCCTAAATATTCTCTAATTATTCCAATTTATAACGAGCAAGAAACGATTTCAGAAATGTATCGGCGAGTGAGTGCCGTAATGGATCGTTTAGATGGTGAAACAGAATTAGTTTTAATTAATGATGGCAGTCGCGATAAGTCGCTATCAATGCTGCGAGAGTTACACCAACGAGACAAACGTGTCTGTTATCTAAGCTTTGCGCGAAACTTCGGACATCAAATTGCCGTAACTGCGGGACTAAATTTTGTCAGAGGGCAAGTCATTATTATTTTAGATGCCGATCTTCAAGATCCGCCAGAATTAATCCCCGATATACTTGAAAAATGGCGACAAGGTTATCAAGTAGTTTACGCGCAAAGAACCAAGCGTCGCAAGGAAAGTTGGTTTAAACGTTTTATGGCGTTTTCCTTTTATCGTCTGCTAAAATCTCTTGCCGATGTCGATATTCCTACCGATACGGGGGGATTTTTGCTTGATGGATCGTTCGGTCGTTGATTTGCTCAATCAGATGCCAGAACGCAACCGCTACATTCGAGGATTGAGATCTTGGGTAGGTTTCCAACAAACCGCAATTCAATTCGAGCGCGATCCTCGCTTTGCTGGAGAGGTAAAATATACTTTTCGTAAATCATTATCTTTAGCTATTAACAGCCTTGTTTCCTTTTCTAGAGTACCTCTACGTATCGCTAGTTATATGGGTCTAATTTCGGCAGCTTTTTCGATTGTAATGGCGTGTTTGGTACTGTATTGGCGATTAGTCGAACCAAATTCTCCCGTGACTGGATTTGCTACGATCGCGATCGCGGTGTTTTTTATCGGATCTGTTCAGCTTATTTGTATTGGGATCTTAGGCGAATATATCGGTCGCATTTATGAAGAAGTCAAAGGTAGACCGCTTTATACTTTAGCGGAAGTGGGAGGCTTCGATCGATAAGCTAATAAGCGTTTCAATTTCCTATTTTTCAACTAGCTAAATTTATCTCAATCTCTTTGCTGTTCCCTATTCCTTCTCAATAGGTTAATTATTATTAAGGACGATAAGAAGTTTGGTAGAGCAAAAATTATTCCGACAAAAAATCGTTATCGATCTTTTTTTACTGACAGGATTAATTCTAGTCACTGCTGCGATCGCGACTCTTTATATATCAAATGAAAAGTTTTTTTACTTTTGGGATTTTGCACATTATTCTAGCAAGACTAGTGAAGTTGTTGAAAATTTTCGCCAGTCACCGCCTCAAGCAATTAAAATATTTTTCAAGTCTCTTTCAGATGACTACAGTCAATTATTTTGTCTGCTTTTAGTTCCCTTTATTTTTGTCTTTGGGGATTCACGAATTGTTTATATTGTTAGTAGCGCTCTCGTCTATATAGTACCATTTAGTCTAGTCATGGGAATGCTAGCTACTAAAATTATTCCCGCGCATCCTCGTATTGTTTTTTGGTCAACTGCTTTTTTAACACTATTAATCCCCCCGACTTGGCTCTCAACGCTACAGGGATACCCCGATATTGGTGCAGCCGTTCTTATTGGTTTGGCAATTCTTGTTTATCTAAAAGATATAAAACTTAAATTTTGGTGGCAAACACCGTTGATTGGAGTTTTGTTAGCATTAGCTATTTTATTTCGTCGTCATTTTGCTTATGGTGCAAGAGCTTTTTTGATAGCCATGATTTTGCAAGGCTTAATAATCTTTGTAATTGAACGACGAAAGTTTTCCAGAAAAGCTTTTAAAAATTTTTGCAGGTATAATATTCTTGTCAGTTTAATTGTTATAACTAGCGTAATTATTTTAACAATAGTAGCTCCAAAATTTATAGAAAGAATTATTACTACTGACTATCGTATACTTTATGCTTCATACGAAAGATCGTTAATGGTTAGTTTTCAGTTTTACGGAAAAGCTTATGGTTTGCTGACTTGGATTTTAACAATTTTAGGATTCTTTGTAGGAATCTTAACTCATGTACTTGTTCGACCAGCTAGTTCTTTTATTATTATCTTTGGCGGATTTTCACTAATTCAATGGAGTCTTTTTTCAAGACAACTGGGAGTGCATTATACAAACCATTTTACGTTTTTTGTTGTTTTAGGGATAGTTTCATTATTTTGGACGATTTGGCTAACGATTCAAGAAAATAAACGCTTATTGATTTTAGTTTTTGGAATTTTACTACTTTTTATTAATGTTGTAATTGCACTTACTCCTATCCCAATTTCTAATAATTTATCTTCTTTTTTATTCGCAAAAAACAATCCTCCGCTTGTGCGAAAAAATTATGATAAGTTTGTGGATTTTATTAAATATCTTCGAGAAATATCAGTTGAAGAAAAAGCTATTTATATTGCTTCTTCTTCAAAAATTTTAAATGACAGCTTAGTTAGAAAAGCCGAAGAACAATTATATGGAAAAAATAACCGGCAATTAAAAGTTTTAAAAACTCCACATATTGATTCTAGAGACTTTTATCCACTCAAGGAAATTTTACAATCTCAATATGCGATCGTTGTCAATCCATTTCAACATTTTTTACCAGCTAAAGAACAGGATGTTGTAAAAGTAATTGTAGATGCTTTCGCCGAAAACTGGAAAATTGCACAAGATTTTAAGCGCTTGCCCCAGCAATTTAAATTAGATAAAAATGTTGTTGCTACTATCTATCAGCGAACTCGTCCAACCTCTATACCTACTATCTTAAATACTATCAATCTCATGCAGGAGCGAATTCAACCTCTACCAGGAAAAGAGTCAAATTGGCTAGTTATTGACCAACAAAATAAAAGCGAATTTTTATTAAGCAAAAACAAAACAATTAATTTAAAAACGTCATTTGGAAAAAATACAGTGACTTTGCTCTACTTTGGTTTTCTGCCAAAAGTTATTACTATTAATGGAAACAATCAATATTCAAAGTGTATAGAATTTGAAGAGTTTTCTTTAAAATTAAAAGTTTTAAATAAGGTAGGAAATGTTATTAATGCTAAAGAATTGACTTATTCTGCTCGAAACTCTATTGATTTTCCTTTGGAAATTTCGAGTAAAGAAGCAGCTTATTTAATCCTTGAATTTCAAGGTCATAATAAGAGTAATAATAAAAGTTATTGTTCTGTACATATCAGAAATCTAGCAGTAGCAAATTCAAAAGAGTAAATGTCAATACAGTTAACTAAACTGCGATAGCGCTACACTTTACTATCGATGTCGTTCGGCATACAGTAAAAATATTGCCGTTTCAGAAAGAGCTACTCATCAATGCGACTGCCAAATCAGCGATGGCGTATTTCAGATACTAACCCCGAACGTGTCAGTGGACTGGTGGAAAATACCGGACTCTCGCCGCTTTTAGCACAGGTGTTGATTAATCGACAGATTGAAACGCCAGAACTAGCGCAAGTATATATCAACCCAGAATCTCAACCCCTGCCATCCCCGCTAGAAGAATTTCGAGATTTGGCAATTAGCGTGACGCTACTCGAAGAAGCGATCGCAACTAACGATAAAATTGCTATCTGCGGCGATTATGATGCCGATGGCATGACCAGTACAGCCTTATTATTACGCGCGCTGCGATACTTGGGAGCGGATGTAGATTATGCTATTCCCAGTCGCATGAAAGATGGTTATGGCATCAACGTGCGAATTGTTGAAGAATTTGCCAATGCAGGCATAGGAATTATTCTAACCGTCGATAACGGAATTTCTGCCTACGAACCTGTTGCTAGAGCAGTTGAGTTAGGAATGGGAGTTATTATAACCGATCACCACGATCTCCCAGAAAAACTACCTCCCGCTCATGCCATTCTCAATCCCAAACTCATCCCAGAATCTTCTCCCTATCGAGGACTCGCAGGAGTCGGCGTTGCCTATATTTTAGCAATGACTCTGGCTCAAAATATGGGAGGCTCCCAAGAATTAAGCGATTTATTACTCGAACTCTTTACGCTAGGAACAATTGCAGATCTCGCGCCTTTGGTGGGAGTTAACCGCCGTTGGTTAAAACGGGGGTTAGGTAAATTACCCAAATCCCAATTGACGGGAGTACAAGAACTCATCAAAGTAGCAGGAGTCCGCGACACGCAAAAACAGTTAAAACCAGACGATATTGGTTTTAAATTAGGGCCTCGGATCAATGCTGTCGGACGTATTGGCGACCCGCAAATCGTTATCGAATTGCTAACGACTGACAATCCCGGACTCGCCTACGGACGCGCGATGCAATGCGAACAACTTAACAGTCAACGTCAAAGATTTTGCGAACAAATTGAAGGAGATGCGATCGCATTAATTGAAAAAACGCCGATTCCTTGGAAGCGCGATCGCGTTTTAGTAGTCGTTAAAAAAGATTGGCATCATGGCGTTATTGGAATTGTTGCTTCTCGTTTAGTCGAACGCTACGGCGTTCCAGTTTTTATTGCTACGTATGAAGAAGAAAATCCTTCTGCAATAAGAGGTTCAGCTAGAGGAATCGAAGAATTTAATGTTTTTGAAGCTTTAGATTATTGCCGCGATTTATTAGGAAAATTCGGGGGTCATAAAGCGGCGGGTGGCTTTAGTTTACTCGCACAAAACTTAGAAAGTTTCATTCAAAGATTGAGTGATTTCGCTCATCAATGTCTCAACCCAGAACAACTTAAACCCCTCGTTAAAATTGATACTGAGGCGAATTTCGATCTCTTAACTCCCTATCTCTATCAACAAATCGATAGCTTACAACCTTGGGGAATCGGCAATGATTTTCCGATCTTTTGGACTCCTAATATCCGAGTAAAAGAACAGCAAATTATTGGAAAAAATCATCTCAAACTGACCCTGGCGCAAGATGATAACGATACAGAAATAAAAGCGATCGCGTGGCGTTGGGGAGATTATTATCCATTACCGCATCGTGTAGATATTGCTTATAAATTGCAAGAAAATATATGGAATGGAAACAAAAATATTGAATTAGAGTTAGTAGGCATAAGACTATCAAATTCCGATGTTGCTGTTAATAGACGCATGAAGGATGAATGTCAGGTTTCAACGTCGGACTTTCGTAAGGGCGTTGGCGTAGCCCTCCCGACGGGAGTACGACTGAAACCCCCTACTTTTGACTTCAAAACGCCATACGACGATACAAAAGAAACGATTTTTGAATATCAAGGACGCACCTATGCTTGCAGTTGGCAAGAATCGTCAAACGAATTGCAAATTAAAAACGATCGCGGCTATATATTAGCCGTAAATAGCCAGAAAAATACAGCTTTATTGGTCAATAACCACGCTTCTTCCCAAGAAATCGATATGAGTCAACCTCATTACGCCAAACTCATCGATACTGCATTTGCCGTACTTAATCAGTAGATCGAGTACGTGGGCAAAAATTAAAGTTAGAATCTTCGTAGAGATCGCCTGCTCCAATCGAACATTTAGCTCGATAAATTGAAGATAATCGCTGCAAATATTTTAACTGGTCACTGGTCACTAATTTAGGCAATACTGCCACGCTTGCGGGTTTCCTTATAAGAAACGCCCACATTTCTCATTCCCGCCCGAATCATCTGTTGTTCTAGTAAAGCAAAAAAACGAGCGCGATCGCCACCTCTGACAACAGCTTGATTGTGCGCTTCTGCAAGGGCGATAGGATAGCCATATCCTTTATGTACTTGCGCTAAGACAATACTAAGAGATCGATCTAATAACTCAACATCTTCTGCAACCCAGGCGGGAATTTCTACGCGAGCAATTTCTGTCCCCACATTAACATGACAAAAATAGACCCTCTGTGCGTCGCCATACAAATCGAGAATGCGCGAGGAACTCCGCCATAAAGGGCCTCGCTGTCCTGGTTCTAAAATATATGCCCACAGCGTCGCATCTCTTAAAGGATCGATAACTTGACAAGGCATCCGCTCCTCTTCAAGATTAGTACAGTTAGCAAGACAATTAGGACTATCGTGAGGACAAGCTTGCAAGCGCATAAAGTTCACTGCTTCCATACTACGGGAAGCGCTAAGATATCCCAACAGGGGAATTTTGGCTTCTCTTAACTGCTTCAACGCTTCAAGAATGGGTAGTAAAATGCGATCGCGTGCTTCTAAGGGCAATCCATCTAAAAACCAATAAATCAAAGACCCATCCACTAAAGCAATATTGGGGTCGTAATGTGGCCCTGGCGGTTTAACCCAACGACAAGCCATTTCTGTAAGCATTTGCATTTCCAAACCGGTACGCCGATGTCCCATCCATTCTTCTGTACGAATCCCCCATTGTTTTGAGACAAACAAATCTTCTGGCTTGTAATATACTTCGGGCAAACTGTCAAGGAGCGGATGCAAATTTTGTCCGTAATGTAACATCACGCGACCGACATTGATTAAATAACAATAAGCAATTTCGTGATGAGAAGGAGCAATTTGCGAACCATCAGTTGCAAAAACGCTGTGGCGGTCGGGAGGAGAAGAAATAGTAATGCGAGTATCGAGGGGTTCGACGGGAACAGCAACGGAAAAAATCAAGCGATCGCGCCATTTTTGCTGTATTTCTATTAATTCTTCTTGTTTTGCTTGAGTTTCCATTAATAAGACTTGGGCGCGTTCTAAGCGTTGACGACTTGAAGCAACTTCTTTTTTAAAGTGTTGACTAATTCCAGGAATTTGTCCGGCAAGTTTGGCAAGATCGAGCATCGGACGTACGGCGATAAATACATTTATTATTCCTTATAGCACTTTTGAGAAAAAACACTTATCTTTATTCTTGAATGTAAATAGCGATCGCGAAGTAGATTAAGCAAGTGCATCAAATTAATTTAGGAAAAATTGCTTACAGTGTAAATAAGACAAAATGGGGCATAATTATTATTTCGCTATGATATGGACTCATATTTTTAAATATAGATGAGTAACGAAACCTATCTAAATCATCCAACATTCGGACTGCTTTATAGAGTATGCCTGCTCGATGAAAATCAAGAAATTTTTACAACGCTTTATGCTCAACGCCTCTTTTTCTTGGTAAAAACCACTCCAGAAGGAACTTCTTTTGAAATCATCAGCCGTGCCGATTCGCGTTTATTGGTAGAAAATCGTTTGCGCAAACTGCGGCGTACCGAATCTTCTCAAGAATATAAGCAGCTTTATGATATTTATCAGCAAACTTTTCAGTAAGGAATGGGGATTGGTGATTGGCGATTGGTGATTGGGGAATAGGTAAGGTGGCAGTAGGGGAGAATAAAAAGAATATTTACTTTTAACTTCCATTACTGATAACTGATAACTGGTTACTGAAAAAGTCCCCCTTGTCTACCTTGTCCTCCTTGTCTCTCCAATCCCATGACTGTTACTCAACGTATTAACCAAATTCGCCAACAAATCCCGTCTCACGTCCGTTTAGTTGCCATCACCAAACAAGTATCGGTGGAGGCGATGAGAGAAGCTTATGCAGCAGGAATACGCGATTTTGGCGAAAATCGCTTGCAAGAAGCTTTATTAAAACAAGAGCAATTACAAGACTTGCCGGATATTTGCTGGCATTTTATCGGTCATCTACAGGCAAATAAAGCCAAAAAGATTTTAGAGCATTTTCAATGGATACATTCGGTTGACGATCGCGCGATCGCTCAACGTCTCAATCGATTAGCTGCCGAGTTATCCCATCCTCCTCAAGTCTTATTACAAGTTAAAATTTTGCCCGACCCTAATAAATATGGTTGGCAAACTCCCGAACTTCTAGAATCATTACCCGAATTAGAACAATACCATCATCTCCAAATTCAAGGTTTGATGACAATTCTGCCCCTAGGATTATCTGACGAACAAATCCTAGCAGCTTTTAAGTCAACCCGCGAATTGGCGCAAAAAATTAAACAGAAATCTAATTTACCGATAGAACAGCTATCCATGGGAATGTCAAATGATTATTTACTTGCGATCGAAGCATGCGCTACTATAATCCGCTTGGGGCGGATTATTTTCGGAGAGAGAATAAGTTAAGATAAATTTGGAATTTTTTGTTAAAAACATTTGACAAATATGTATTTTAATTTTACTTTTTGTTTATGATTTTTTTTTCTAGACTAAAATCTAAGTAGATTTTTATACAATCTATTATTGGTTAAGCATAGAGCTAGAGTTATCGAAATCATTTTGTTTTATGAGGGAACCAACTGTAAGCTCTATACGACTAGGGATAAGAAATAATCAAGCTGTATCTTTTAAAAGCTTGTCTTAATTCAAGTCGAGTAATTTCTTAGTTTATTTGTACTGCTTAAACCTATGAAGCTAAACAGTGCAAAAAATCGATGGTTGCTCAAATCAATCGTCGATAACTAATGAGTTTATAGTTTTCTCTCAACAGAAAAACCTTTAAACCGTCATAAAGGTTACTGACCAACAGCTAAAATCGTAAAGGAAGCGAAACTGTGAATACGATTCTGACAAAACTAAAAGACTTTGTAGGCATCTCGGAACCAGATGAGTATGACTATGAAGAATGGGAACAAGACCCCAACAACGATCCCGAACGGGACAATCGCGCAGTTGAAGAAGAACCGCAATCTCGCCGACCAAATCGAGAACCATTGAATTTAACAGCAGAAACAGGATTAGGCCCTACTACGAGAAATAACGTGATTGGTATGCCAGGAATAGCTAACGGTGTAGCTGAAGTTGTCGTGATCGAACCACATTCGTTTGAAGAAATGCCCCAAGTGATTCAAACGTTACGGGAGCGCAAATCTGTAGTGTTAAATTTAAACACGATGAATCCAGCAGAAGCGCAACGAGCAGTAGATTTCGTCGCTGGCGGAACCTATGCCATTGACGGACACCAAGAACGAATTGGAGAAAGCATTTTTCTGTTTACGCCCAATAGCGTGAAAGTCAGTACGCTTTCAGGTGTCGTTCACGATGTCCCTGAAGTTGCCAAAGCAGCGCCTCGTTCGGTTCCACCAACACCGACTTGGGGAGCAGATCTCAACCGTATGGCTCAATAATAACCAAGCGAGTTCAGCTATCGGTTAAACTAAATAAGCAATCGCAAATAGGTTAGGGAATAGACGATAACCAAGTGTCTATAAAATTAGGAATTCTCGGTGGCGGGGTAATGGCAGAAGCAATTTTATCCCGCCTAATTACTGCCAATATTTACGCGACCGATGAGATTTTAGTCAGCGATCCTGATTCGCAGCGACGAGATTTTTTACAGCAAAAATATGGTGTCCGAGCAATTGTTGAGAATCGCTCGGTTGTAGGGTCAGATATTTTACTGCTAGCAATAAAACCGCAAGTCTTAGATCTTGTCATAGCAGAAATGAAAAATGACTCTGCACAAAAGCCGTCGTTAGTCATTTCAATTCTGGCAGGCGTACCGCTAGCTCGTCTAGAAGCCGCCTTTCCCCAAATTCCAGTCGTTCGGGCGATGCCCAATACCCCCGCGACAGTGGGGGCAGGAATTACCGCGATCGCACCTGGGAAAACAGTAGAAGCATCCCATCTCGATTTAGCAAAATCAATTTTTGCAGCCGTTGGGGAAGTGGTAGAAGTACCAGAATCTTTAATGGATGCGGTGACGGGTTTATCGGGTTCGGGCCCTGCTTATGTAGCGATCGCGATCGAAGCTTTAGCAGATGGCGGAGTCGCCGCAGGATTATCGAGGACAGTCGCTATGCAATTAGCGCTGCAAACAGTATTTGGAACGGCAAAATTATTGCAATCGGGACTACATCCCGCCGAATTAAAAGATCGGGTCAGCAGTCCGGGCGGTACTACAATTACAGGAGTCACTGAGTTAGAACGGGCGGGGTTTCGTTCGGCGTTGATAGAAGCCGTCCTCGCAGCAACTCGGCGATCGCGAGAATTGGGCAAGTCTTGAATCAGCGATCGGTTGACTGTTCGCTATTTATTGATAAATGTTAAAGAGGGCAGAAGCCCAATAAAAATACAATAAATCGCTCAACATTATATAGTATTCAATAGAACTTCAAATCGATAAGCCTATCGACCGACCCTAGCCTAATGGATATCAATGTAAGCGATCGCACTTATGTACTTTTAGAACTGCCCTCGAAAGTAGAATATGCTTTACTGGCACTATTAGAATTAACCAGTCATTTCGATAAAAGCAATCCTCTAACGATTAGCGAAATTGCCGCCAAACAGAACATCCCCGATCGCTATTTAGAACACATCTTTACTAACTTGCGACGAGGTGGAATGGTACAAAGTTTGCGCGGTTCTAAAGGAGGCTACATTCTTTCGCGCGATCCCAGTCAGATTGTCGTACTAGAAGTCGTTTCTTTAGTCGAAGGCGATCGCAAAGATAAGGAATCTGGCGATACGGTAGAGCGTCAGTTAGTTCGTGAAATCTGGCACAAAGCTAACCATGCCTCGCTCGGTATTTTAGAACGTTACACCCTACAAGATCTGTGCCAGCGTCGAGATTCTCTCAAACAAGAAGGGTTAATGTACTATATCTAAAAGATATGGGCTTTGTTTGTGGATTCGTGTAACGTAAGTTTCTCCCAATCAAGCCGATCGCATAGCCATTTAATTTCATGTTCGACCATTTCTCGATGTCTTTCCCAAGCTGTGGCTTGATAAATGTCATCGGGCAAAAATTGTAGATTTTGATTTTCCAAACGCAGCCGACAAACCATCAACCGATGCTCTAGTAACTGAACTCTATCTTGGGGTACTAGATGGCTGAAGAAGAAAAACTTTATCATAAAACGCGATCGCGCATACACCCAGCTTTCTTGGGGATGTTCGAGCATCTGCTGTTTCCATAAGGCTTTTCCTTTTTGGGTAATGCTGTAAATTTTGCGCGTAGAACCCCCTGTATCGTCTTCAACAACCTGAATGACTTCTTGTTCTTCCAATCGCTTCAAGAGGGGATAAATTGCGCCGTAATTAGCGCTAATACACCCACTCATAAAAACTTCAAGCTGTTGTTTTAAACGATAGCCGTGTAGGGGTTCCTTTTGCAGTAAACCTAGAACCGCAAGTTCTAACATAAGACGTATATCAATTCAATATATCAAATTGATATACTCTATCAAAGAATTCAAGCAAAACGAAATGTCGAATCTTGAACCCATTCGAGCGTCTAGAGAAAACGAACAGACTGCCCAAGCGAATACGGAATCTTTTCCCCAACCGCCACGCTCCCTAATTTGGGGACTTGCTCTGTTGCTTCTCGGCGTTGGGGCGGGATGGGGAGCTAATTGGTGGTTGAGTAGCCGTAGCGAACAAGCCCCCCCTGCAATGGGAGCAATGACAGGTCAACCGCAAGCCGTACCAGTCAGATTAGCCGCCGTACAAAGAGCCAGCGTAGAAGACAACATCACCATTACCTTTGACTCAGCACGAGATGAAGATATAGCCGCCGTTGACGTACAAAACCGCGTTGCGATCGCCCAACCTCAACTCCCTGATATCGTACAGCGCACAGGCGTAAGAGTCACGAAGCAATCCAATAGCATTCTAATGGCATTTGGCTTGTTTAGCGAAGATAACCGCTACGATCCCATCTTTTTAAGCAACTATGCCGATCGCTATTTAGTAGACGCGCTAAGACGAATTGACGGTATTGGAGACGTGCGCGTGTTTGGAGAGAGACGCTATGCCATGCGTTTGTGGTTAGATCCCAATCGCCTTGCTAGTCGGGGATTGACGACGCAAGATGTCGTCAATGCTCTCAACGAACAAAACATTCAAGTTGGGGCAGGACAAATCGGACAGGAACCCGCACCCGAAGGACAGCAATTTCAAACGGATTTACGCGCCATCAGCCAACTGGCAGACCCTAGAGAATTTGAGAATGTTATCCTCAAAACCGATGAAAATGGTGCATTAATCCGGTTAAAAGATGTCGGTCGTGCAGAATTAGGAGCGCAAAACTATAATTCTTTCCTGCGATTTCGCGGACAAGAAGCGGTGGGATTGGGGATTTATCAGCTTCCTAACAGTAATGCCCTCGATGTCGCTAGAGCAGCTAAAGCAGAAATGGCAAGACTGTCTGAGACATTTCCGCCAGGAATCTCTTATCAGCTATCCTTTGATACCACTTTATTTGTAGAGCAGTCTTTACAAGAAGTGGTCATCACCTTATTGATGGCGGTGGGACTCGTAATTCTTATCATCTTCGTCTTTTTACAAGACTGGCGAACTACCCTAATTCCTGCTTTGACGATTCCTCTGGCATTGATTGGAACGTTTGCTTTTATCAGAGTTTTTAACTTTTCGATCAATAGTTTAACCCTATTTGGTTTGACTCTTGCCTCTGGGATGGTGGTAGACGACGCGATCGTCGTTGTAGAGCAAATTAGTCGCTACATTCAAGATAGAGAAATGAGTCCTCGGCGCGCCGCTAGCTTGGCAATGTCCGAGTTATTCGGGGCGGTAATTGCGACTTCTTTAGTCTTAATGGCGGTGTTCGTTCCCGTGGCATTTTTTCCGGGAACGACGGGGACGACCCGTACAATCGATTCTCGGCGACCTACAACCGAGACTTTTATCCATTCCAGAAGCGCAAATCATCCCCACTAATCCACCTGCTATACGCGGTTTAGGAAGTTTTGGCGGCTTTACCTTCCAACTGCAAGACCGTCGAGGGAATAGCGATATCAATTCTTTGGTGCAAATTTTGGGGCAGCTTTTAGGACGTGCCAATCAAACTCCAGGATTGCAAGCAGTCTTTAGTACCTTCAGGGCCAACTCACCACAACTGCTGATCGATGTCAATCGCGAGCAGGCAAAAGCCCTACAAGTTGACATCAATGATATTTTTAGTACCTTGCAAACCGCTTTGGGTTCGCAATACGTCAACGATTTTACCTTACAACAGCGTACCTATCGGGTATACGTACAAGCAGACGAGCAATTTCGTTCTTCTCCAGAGGATATCGGCAGACTCTATGTTCGTTCGAGTGAAGGAACGATGATTCCTCTGTCTAACTTAGTCACCGTTACGCCGACCGTAGGAGCGCCCACTATCAATCACTATAATCTTTTCCGCGCGATCGAGATTAACGGTTCTGCTGCGTCTGGTCGCAGTTCTGGCGAAGCCATTAGAGCAATGGAACAAGCAGCACAACAAGTGCTTCCGGCAGGGTTTGGTTATGAATGGTCGGGAATCTCCCTCGAAGAACAAGAATCTGGAGGATTAGCGCCGGTTATCTTCGGATTGGGTTTAGTTTTCGTGTTTTTAGTGCTAGCGGCTCAATACGAAAACTTTATCGACCCGTTGATTATCATGCTTGCCGTACCTTTAGCAATTTTGGGAGCGCTTGTCGCTCAATCGTTGCGGGGATTGCCTAACGATATTTACTGTCAGATTGGATTGGTAATGTTGATCGGTTTGGCAAGTAAAAATGCTATTTTAATCGTTGAATTTGCCAACCAATTGCGAGAGCAAGGACTTTCCATTGTTAAAGCCGCAGTAGAAGCCGCGCAAGAGCGTTTGCGACCAATTCTTATGACGGCAATTTCGACTTTAGTAGGGATTTTTCCTTTAGTAATTGCCACGGGTGCAGGTGCTGGAAGTCGTCAATCTTTGGGAACGGCTGTTTTTGGCGGAATGTTAATTGCTACCTTTCTTAGTTTATTTGTCGTTCCCATTTTGTATATAGCGATTAAGATGTTGAGCGATCGCGTTTTTACCAAAAAGACGCGAACAAGAAAGTTAGATTATTACACGGCATAGCTATGCTGTTATTTCATTTGCGCTCTGGTATAGCCATTCGTAATCCTAGCCCAATCAAAACACTGCCTGAAAACCATTTCATCAAGACAGCCGCAAGTTGCTGACTTGATAATCGCTCGCCTAACCCACCTGCAAAATATCCAATCATTCCATAGCCTCTTTACTAAGCAAAGTACAGATCATTACTAC
This sequence comes from Candidatus Altimarinota bacterium, assembly GCA_012031035.1. Lineage (GTDB taxonomy): Bacteria > Cyanobacteriota > Cyanobacteriia > Cyanobacteriales > Microcystaceae > Hydrococcus. The sequence continues at coordinate 61,889 of JAAUUT010000004.1, forward strand.
AGCAGTTGTAAAGAACAAAATTATATTTGAGAGTGGCATAAAATTACTCTTCTCCTGAAAGAGAATTGGATTAGATGCAGGTATATCAATATGATAGCGACTGGTCACTTTCCTGTAATTTGACTGGAATTTGGATAGTTTTTGGCAACAATAACACGAGTATTTATACTTTAAATAAACTACGCGACGATTGAAGCGCGATCGCATAAGTGCTTTATCTACCTAATAAAGCTGACGCAATTCGATAGAATATAGTCTACAAACACTTATCGAGTTCAACTCTCGAACAGACCGTAACGGCCCAAAAGCGAATCGCAAGAACAGGAGAGAGAAATACGTATGGGAAGAGTAGTCGGCATTGACCTGGGGACAACAAACTCCGTGGTAGCCGTCATGGAAGGCGGGAAGCCTCTTGTCATACCAAATTCAGAAGGAATGCGAACGACTCCTTCTGTGGTTGGCTTTACCAAAGATGAAGAATTAGTCGTGGGACAAATGGCACGACGACAAACCGTGTTAAATCCCCAAAACACCTTTTTTGCCATTAAGCGCTTTATGGGTCGTAAATATGCGGAATTGCAGCCAGAATCAAAGCAAGTTCCCTATACTATTCGACGCGATGACATTGGCAATATTAAAATTCGCTGTCCCCGCCTAAAAAAAGAATTTGCCCCCGAAGAAATCTCAGCCATGATTCTGCGCAAACTTGCAGAAGAAGCCAGCCGCTTCTTAGGCGAAGAAGTAACGGGTGCAGTCATTACCGTTCCCGCTTACTTCAACGATTCCCAACGACAAGCGACCAGAGACGCAGGACGCATTGCTGGATTAGAAGTTTTGCGCATCATTAACGAACCGACCGCAGCATCTTTGGCATATGGATTAGACCAAGAGCGAAGTCAGAAAATTCTCGTCTTCGACCTCGGCGGTGGGACGTTTGACGTTTCCATCCTCGAAGTAGGCGATGGCGTATTTGAAGTTAAAGCAACAAGTGGCGATACGCAGCTTGGGGGCGTAGATTTTGATAAGCGAATTGTCGATTGGCTGGCAGAACAGTTTTTAGAGACAGAAAAAATCGATTTGCGACGGCACGATCGCCAAGCCCTACAACGCTTGATGGAAGCTGCGGAAAAAGCCAAAATCGAACTCTCTGGCGTAAGCGTCACCGATATTAATTTACCTTTTATTGCCGTCGGCGAAGACGGGCCCAAACATATTGAAACTCGGCTGACTCGTCCGAAGTTTGAAGAACTTTGCGGCGATTTAATCACTCGCTTGCGCCGTCCGCTCAAACGCGCCCTCTCCGATGCGGGGATGAGTCCAGTACAAATTGACGAAGTAGTATTGGTTGGCGGGGCAAGCCGAATGCCGATGGTGCAAGATCTCGTCCGCAGTTTTATTGACAAAGACCCCAATCAAACGGTTAACCCCGATGAGGTCGTTGCGGTAGGCGCGGCAATTCAAGCAGGAATTCTGCAAGGCGAAGTGAAAGATATCCTTCTGCTCGATGTAACTCCCCTTTCGATAGGACTAGAAACTATCGGCGGAGTGATGAAAAAGCTGCTTCCTCGCAATACGACGATTCCCGTGCGCCGTTCCGATATTTTCTCGACTTCGGAAAATAATCAAACCCAGGTAGAAATTCACATTCTCCAGGGGGAAAGAGAAATGGTCGCGGGAAACAAATCATTAGGTCGCTTTAAGCTGACTGGAATTCCTCCGGCTCCCAGAGGCGTGCCCCAAGTACAAGTGGCTTTTGATATCGATGCTAACGGGATATTACAAGTTACCGCTCGCGATAAAATGACGGGTCGAGAACAAAGTATTACCGTACAAGGCGCTTCAACCCTCAGCGAGTCGGAAATCAATCGCATGATGCGAGATGCGACAGAGTTTGCCCAGGAAGACCGAGAACGCAGAGAAAGAGTAGAAAAACGCAATCGCGGGAGAGCGTTAGTCGATCGCGCTCAACGACAAGTCAAAGAAGCGACTCTCGATTTTGGCACTCAATTTACCAGTTCCTATCGCCGTCAAATTGAATCCCTCAGTACAGAAATTCTCGACAGTCTCGAAAAAGATGACGAACGCAGACTCGATCGCGCCCAAGCAGATCTCGACGATGTTCTCTACGAACTCAAACGAGAAGTTAAACTGCAATACGAAAGCGAAGAAGACGAAGGAATCATAAGTTCTGTTAAAAACTTCTTTACCGGAGATAAAGAAGAAGACTTACCCTATACTCCCAGACGCTATGGTGGCGATCGCGATAGCTACCGCGACAACTATCGAGATAGTTACCGAGAAAATTCCCGCGATAGCTACCGCGACAACTATCGAGATAGTTATCAAGAAAATTCCCGCGATAACTATCGTTCTTCTGCCTATGACAGATATGATAACTCTGATGACGCTTATTCCAATCGAGGCAGATCCTCTGGTTCGCGTTCTCGCAACGTTCCCCCCGAATCCGATCGCTCCTACAGTCGCAGTCGTCGCAATTTACCCCGCGAAAATGATTGGGACGAAGATGATGACGATTGGTTCTAGAACAGTAATCAGTAATCAGTTGTCACTGATTACTGATTACTAATAACTGATTTATAGATAATAGATAACAGATAACTGACAACTATAATATGCAACAATTGCGGAATTATTATGAAATTTTAGGGGTTGCTAAAGATGCTTCTAATGAAGAGATTAAGAAGACATTTCGACGATTAGCGCGACTGTATCATCCTGATGTCAATCCAGGAAATAAAACGGCAGAAGAAAAGTTTAAAGCTATCAATGAAGCTTACGATGTTCTCTCCGATGAGACTAAACGCGCAGATTACGATAAACTTCTCTTCGGAAAACAAAAACGTACCCCCTTGCGACCTAGAGTAGGAGTCAATCGCAATGGCAATGGCGGCGTTGGTAGCGCTCGCCCGACGTTTGAAAATTGGAAATTTAGCGATTTCAGTCCAGGAATGACTAAAACCGCTAAGGTGGTTGGTTCTTCTTTTCGTAGGGATGTGGAGGCGAGGTTAACACTACCGCTTGAAAAGGCTTATCGCGGAGGTAGAGAGCGTATTCGCTTAGAAGACGGACGCTCTCTAGAGGTTGATATGCCACCTGGCATGATGGACGGACAAAAAATCCGACTTAAAGGTCAGGGCATGAATGGAGGCGATCTTTATCTCAAAATTACAGTCGCTCGCCATCCTTTTTTTAAAGTTCAAGGCTCGGATATTTATTGTCAAGTTCCTGTAACTCCTAGCGAAGCCATTTTAGGGGGGTCGGTAGAAGTTCTCACTATCGATGGATTGGTGAAAATGACGGTTCCTAAAGGCGTTAAACCAGGTCAGCGCTTGCGCCTAGCTAATAAGGGTTATCCAGACGGACAAGGAAATAGAGGCGATCAGTTAGTGGAAATTCAAGTTGTTATTCCTTCAGAAATTAGCGAAGAGGAGTTAGCCTTATATCAACAATTGAGACAGATCGAAAAGTTTAATCCCCGTCGCTATTTTACTAGCTAAAAAGCAATCGCAATTTTAGTTTTTTTGAAGTGCGATCGCGCTAACCTTTGTATCTTTAATTCCTTACTAAAAACTATCTTTTATTGTTTAATTCTCTATGACAAGCGACAAGCGTAATTGGTTAGAACATACCGTACAAATTGAAATTGATGCTCCTATCGAACTCGTCTGGAGTCTGTGGTCGGATCTCGAACAAATGCCGCGTTGGATGAAGTGGATCGACTCGGTGCGAGTCTTAGAAGATAACCCAGAGCTTTCTTCTTGGAAACTTGCTAGCGGCGGTCTAGAATTTACTTGGCTTTCGCGCATTCTCAAGCTAGTTCCGCATCAGATTATTCAATGGGAATCGGTTGATGGTTTGCCCAATCGTGGTGCTATTCGTTTTTACGATCGCCACGAAAGTTCGATCGTCAAAATGACTGCATCCTATGCAATTCCTGGGTTTTTAGGAAAGTTAATGGATAATTTGTTTTTAGGAAGAATCGTTGAATCGACACTGCAAGCCGATCTAGAACGCTTCAAAAATTACGCAATGCAGGTGCGATCGCAATCTGATTGAGTTTAGTTTTTTTACTTCTAACTTTTCACCCTGTGAGGGCAAATCATTATTCGCCCCTACTAAATTTTTGTAGACGCTTTTTTACTATTTACTTCTGAAGATCTACGACTTAATCTCGGAGAAACGGGGTGAACGGTTGTTTTGGGTGCAGCTAGTTGAATGCTACTCGGTACAAACAAAAAGGTCTGTTCTCCAATCCAGACTGTATGACCGTCAATGGCATGAGTACCGCCTGCCATCCAGTCAACCACTCTTTGCGCTTTGTCGAAACTCAATCGATTGAGCTTCAAGACAACCATTTTTCTTTCTTGCAAAGCTTGCAATGCTTTACAAGTTTCTTGTTCAGATCTCAACTCCATTACCACCACTTCAGGGGGTTGAGAATCGATTCTCTTAAAGTCAATCAAATTGTTTTGCGTCATTTTTTCCTAAATTAAGCAACCAAACTTTGAATTGCTTTTAGTATAGTACAAATAAACTATGCTTAACTAAAAATTAGGAATTTACTCTCATTATCCAAAATATAAATCTCATACAGCTAGTGTAGAAGCGATCGCACTCAATTTTTTAAGATTTTGCGTCCAAATCAATTATCGATCGCTAGCTCCCGATCTGCGTGCTTGCTCGTAGGAAATTTTTGCTAAAAAACAATCTATCTATTGACTGAAATTTAAGAAAAATTTTAGGCTTTCAAGATTATCTACTCAAAACGTTCCCAGTAATCATCAGAAGATTCTGGTTCGAGTTCCCAACGCACGCGATCGCGTTTATCTAACTTATCCTTAGTTTGTATGGGTTCTCCATCAGTAGAAGCAATTCCCATCGACTCAAGCAATTGTTCGGTCACGCTTTGATCGGGGGTAGGCGTTTGTCCGCCAACTGCTTCTTCGCCGACTACTTCAGCTTGATAACGATCGTCGTCAGGATCGCCTCCCGTTACATCAGCCTCGAAGTGGCGAGAATTTAATTTTTCTAAAGTATTTCCCATTCCCATATGGCGATCGACCAACCCCTCAAACATGAGTTCTGCATCTTCATCACCAATAAGATCGGCTAATAAGATTTCTGGAGAATTAGGAGATTTCTGAGCTTGTGAAGAGTCATCGATTGAGAAAAAATGGCTATCTTGCATAGCGAGCGCTCCTACGATTGACATGACGTTTTAATTAAATGTTATTAACTTTACGAGCTAGCTAACGATAATTGATAAAAACTCTTAATTTCTCTATAGGAAATTTCACAGAAAATTTGGTAAATGGCGTTAGCGCAGCCCGCCCTTAGACATATAAACATTGGCGATTGGAAAAATTAAACTTTTGTTATTCTTTTTTTCATTCTCTTACTCTCGCGATCGCCCAATCTCCCCAACACCTATATTTTGATTTCTACTATTTTCTACTTCGAGCCATACTGAAGGGCGATCGACCACTAGCTAATCTCTATTTACTAGGGGACTGACATACTGATTTTTAAAAATTATTGTTAAATTTCAACTTTCTTAAACTTGTCAACAAAAGTGATTGGGATATAGGGGACTAGGATTTTTTGAAAAAAGGGTAAAGGGAAAAAGATAATTGTAAGCTTTCCCCACTCCCCTCGATGCTCCACTCCTCGGTCGAAGCAAGCTACCCGCTTCGACGTTTGTCTTGCATCTATCCCCTTCCCCAATCTCCAGCTACCTCAAAATTTTGGAACTATGGCGAAGATCACATCCTTGTCTGGTATAGAATCACCGACTTTCTCTTGGCAGTATCGGAATATCGATATAGAAAGCAAAAAGCTTGAAACCCCAAGTTTTAGCTGGAAATCTTATTTGTGTAAAGATTCATCCCGCGAGTGTCACAGAAGAAGAATGGAAAGCAAACATCATATAACTCGTCTCAAACAAGATATTGATGCCTGGAACCAATGGAGAAAAATCAATGGCGAACCAATTAGTCTCGTTCGCGCTCAATTGCAAAGTGCTAAGCTCAGACGAGCTTCATTAAGCAGCATCGATCTAAGCGAAGCTAATCTCAAACAAGCCGATCTCAGACGTGCCTTTATGTGTGATAGTCGCTTAATTGGAGCCGATTTATCAGAAGCCGATCTCAGCCGTGCCTCTCTTACAGGAGCCGACCTTAGAAAAGCGAATTTTACTAAAGCCTCTCTCAAATGGGCGTGTTTTATCGGAGCCGATCTTAGAGACACTAATCTCAATGGAGCCGATTTAACGGGAGCCGATCTGACGGATGCTAACTTAACGGGAGCGAATTTGACAGGTGCGAATTTAACGGGAGTCGATCTAACCGGAGCCTCTTTAGTCGGCACTCAAGCGCATAATACTAACTTTCAAGGCGCGATCTTAACAGGTGCGTGTTTGGAAAATTGGAAGATCGACAAAACGACTCAGTTAAGCGAGTTAATTTGCGATTACTTATATCTTCAGTCTGGTAAAAATGGTCGCTGCCCCAGCAGTGGCAGCTTATCTCTCGGCGAAATCACTCAGCTACTGCAAAAAATTCTTTTACCAATGGAACAATTTAGCAAGCAAGAAACTGCTAACTAACAAAAATAATGATGAACGATGAAATGAATGTTTTAGCAATAACCTTTGTGAAGGGTTTGAGAACAAATATAAACTTTTTTCGTTAGCTATTTCTGTTCGGGTCGGTTGGAGAAACTTTTTCTTCTATTGATAAAGGTTCTTCTTTATTCTTTACAGTTTGTCCGTTCGTCGAACGATTGTCTAATTTATTCTCATCTATCGTTTTTTGAAGTGGCTTTATCGTTTTAGATTGGCTAACGCTGGAGGATTTGACGCGATCTCCACTAAAACTAATCAATTTTTTCTTTTGCTCTTGTTGTAAAATTTCCACAATCTGCTCGCGCAGTCCCAGACGAACGCCCTCGTCAATGCCTCCTAGCTCGTATAACATATCCATGGCCAAACGGATAGTTTCGAGTTTTTCTTTCGTTGATGGTTCCTGGGGAGTCGCAATATCAACGATAGAATAGTTTCCTCTCGGTCTAATGACGGGCATGACTTCGCGTTCGAGCCATTGCTGAAAGGGAATGACCATCGAACTGTTAGACTGAACCATGAGATAGTACAGTCCCGACTCGTAGATCGTGGTTAGTAATTCCTCTCCGCCATCGTTGAGAATGGTCTGCTGACTTTTCCATTCAGGCGGAACCTGTGCGTAGTAATTTTGATACTCGCTAGGTTTGGCCTCTGGATAAAGAATCGCCACAACATCGCCACAAACCCATTCAGGATTTTTAGACGTACCTGTAACGCGGATGTACCAATATCGTCCGTAGCTTCCATCTTCAAACCTAAAAACTTTTGGAGTTGAATGCTCGTTCCTCGTCACCATTACGTTCTTGTCTGCAACTCAATAAAGCTGCAAACCTCCATAGATTCGACAAATTTGCTTTTATTTTCTCTCATTTTTGTCTAGAGCGTTCATGATTGTGAAGTTCAATAACGGATCTCTATCTTTAGTTAGAGCCAATTACCGACCAAACATACGATGCCCAAAAACGCGGCAATTCATAGCCAGGGGTATTTAAGAGCTTAAGTTGAGCTTGTCGGAGTGCTTCGGCTTTTGATAACAATACATTATTTTTAGCTAGTTCTTGGTAAAAAGAACTCATCAATAAAGCAGTAGAGCGATCGTTGATATCCCAAAGCGATGCAACTACGCTGCGTGCCCCCGACTGAATAGCGACTCCAGCCAACCCAAGGGCGGCGCGGCTGTCTCCATCGGCAGTTTTGCAGGCACTCAGAACGAGTAATTCGATCGCGTCGGTTCTTTCTTGCTCTCGACTTTGCAAGATGTTACTGAGATCGTTTACATCGATGCGTTTATCCCAAGCTAAAATAAATGTCTGTTGCGGGTCGGAACTAAATTGACCGTGGGTGGCGACATGGATGACGGAGAAGTTTTGGGAACGAATTAGGTCTTGGAGCGCATCGCTAGTAAAGTTTTGATTGAGAAGTTCTCGACTTGGAAGAAGCGAGCGAATTTCTTGGAGTTCGCTTTCTACGTTGATGAGGGGTGAAAAGCCTTGGTGCGGCGGAAAATTTCCTCGAATTTCTGAGAGTCCAAAGGCTAAGGTATTTAAATTGAGTCGTTTGAGGGGTTGGCTTTGGAGCAATTGTAATCCTGGGATGACGGCAACAGCGTAGCCTTTTTGGATCAGGTATTGTTGACCGTCATAAAGTGCAGCCATAGGGACGTTGCGAAAAGCTCCATCGAGAACAAAGACTAAGGTTTTAATTTTGTCTTGTTCTAGAAGGGTTTGAGCGGTTGAATCAACCAGTTGTAAACTTGCTCTGACAAAGCTTTGCCTTCTGGGGAAGGATAGGGTTGTTCTAGTTCGCGTCGCAGGTTGTCTAAAGTTTGTTCGACTTGGCTGGCTGCGATCGCAATACTGTAAAGACGAAATTCTGTCGATTGAGGCAGCTTAAGGATAATTTCTAAGCGATCGCGCAGAATAATCGGATAAATCAGCGCTGCGTTAGGATCGACTTGGCGATCGCTTATTTCTACAAGCGGAGCTAGGTTGCAACTCAAAAAATTCTCTAGTTCTGCTAGTTGTAGGGAATCGATGATTTGGGTAGCTTTTTTAATATTGTCTTGAGAGGGTTGAGTATTATTTCGATCGATCAGCAATAATTCAACTAACTCGCGATAGACGAGTTCTACATTTTCTCGAAAGGAAAACTGTACTTCTGAATCGATCGCAATTAAGTCTTCGCGTACTGCGTCTAAGGTGGCAACAGCAGCATTATAGGCTGCGATCGCGTCTTTTGTTTTCCCGTTAGCGCGGTCTATACGTCCTATTTGCCATTGCCATTGATAGGCGATATCCTCCGCTTGGATTGATTGGGCTATCCCTAGTGCTTGTTCGGTCAAGGTTTGTGCTTCGCCCCACTGCTTGTTTTTTTCGTATAAGTTGCCAAGAGTACCAAGAGCATAGGATTGAGAACGAGGATCGCCAATCGCTTTAGCTTGTTCTACTGCTGTGGATGTGTATTGAAAGGCTTCTCGATCTCGTTCGAGTTGGCTTAAACTGCGAGCAAAGCTAAGTTTCGCGTAAATTGATGTGCGACTTGCTGGAAGGCGATCGATTTGACTAGAGCGCAACTGGGCAATTTTGGCGTTAATCTGAGTCGATAAGTCTGCGGCGTTTTTGTTGTCTTGTTGCTGGGTTAACCACTGTCTAAGCTCGATGAGCAAGCTTAATTGCTGTAAATATGCCTGAATTTTTAGCGAATTTGAGTTGCTTTGGTTGGCTGCTTCTTGATAGTAATCTAAGGCTCGATTGGCTTGTGCGATCGCCTTGTCTCGCTCGTCTGTAATTTTCGTGCGATCGTACATATTTTGAGTTTTTCCGGCTTTAGCCCGTTCGGTTTTGCCCAAATTCAGCCAAGTCATGCTTTTTTCTTCGGCTGGCTGGGGAAAGGTTAAGCTTTCTTTTAGTAGTTTTCCTGAAGACTCGAATTCTCCAAGAGAACGAAAAATATTACCGAGACTGCGCAAGCCTAGTATTTTGATTTGAAGATTTTTTTGTTGCTTGAATGCTTCTAAAATTGGTTGAAGCGCTGTTGTATCGGAAAAATCGCAATTGGGATCGAATTCTAAAGCTTGTAATAACGTTTTACAGGTGCGACGATAAAGCCCTAATTCTTCTAATGCTTGCGCTTGATTGATTAAGCTGCCGATTCTTCCAGTTTCGTCGCCTGCTCTTTCGTAAGCTTGAGTGGCTAATTGCCAAGTATTTAAGGCCGTTTCGGTTTGTCCTAGGGCTAATTCTAGACTCCCTCGCGCATTAAGCGCTTGAGCGCGAAGTATTGGATAATTTTGGGCAATTTCTAAACTTGTATCGATCGCATCTTTAGCTGGCGACCAACGTTGTAGTTTTTGATAGGCTAAGGAAAGATAAGTCAGCGCGATCGCGCGACTATAATCGTCTCCTCGCTCTTTATAAGTTTGGGCAGCTTTATCCCAAGCTGCTGCTGCTTCTTCAAATTGATGATTAGTATAAAGTTCTTTTCCTTCTTCTATGAGTTGAATGTCTGCGTTGGGACGAGATGTTTGCGAGAAAGCGGGAAAAATTGCCGTACTCAACAATAGCCCAACGGCAAAACAGATTAATACTAGAAATTTTAATTTTTTTCTTATCATCTTTATTTATTGCGATCGCCTGACCGACGGCAGCGAAACCGATTACACTCCGCGTACCGCTTTTCATGCGAAATTATCCAATATATCCCTCTTTCGTCAGACTGGGTTCAAACCTTAATTTTTCGTTGGCCCAAAAGACGTGATTTCGTGGAAATCTCCTAAAGTGATGAAAAAGGGATATAAGTGGTAAAGTTGGCTACCATTTAGCTCAAAAATATTTAATTATTTTAGGTGGATTCGGGAACTAAGAGCTAATTTGTAAATTTAATCTTAAACCGCTATTTGCTCATGAGATTTATGCAGGAAAAATCTCATAAATTTTTTGGCGATCGCTTATTAACCTAAGCTAATCGATTGATGCTCATCTTTAGACTTTAAATTAGAATATAAAAAATATATAAAGATTTCAATAAGATCGATAACCAAAAATACATACTTTCTTCAGATGGGCAATGGATAATCCCAATTCCTTTCTCGCTCTGCCGAAGCTTGAAGTCCTTATCGATCGCACTCCCCTAATTGTTACTCCCGATACTAGCATAGTGGACGCGATCGCCCTGATGAGTCAGACTCAAGGAAGTAGTTGCGTCCTCATTGTTCGAGAAGCCAATTTAATTGGCATTTTCACCGAACGAGATGCACTTAAAGCGGTTGCTTCCCAAATCGATCTTCGCATGGCGATCGCCCAAGTTATGACCAGTTCACTAATAACCCAGGTATTAGAGCGCGAACAAACAATATTTACTGTCCTCTCAACACTCCAGCAACATAAAATTAGTCATTTGCCAATTTTAAACGAGACAGGAAACCTCATCGGACTAGTCACGCCAACAAGATTATTGCAAGCGATTGCGATCGCTGACGTTCCCGAAGCAACCATTCAAGAATGTAGCGCGGAACTTTCTCATCTCAATGCCCAAATTAAGCAGGAAATTAAAAAACATCGGCAAACTGAATCAGAAATCGCCGACTTTATAGAAAATGCTGTCGTTCCCTTGCATTGGGTTGCCGAAGATAGCACGATTATCTGGGCAAACCAGGCAGAACTAGATCTATTAGGCTATACAAAAGAAGAGTATATCGGACAACCGATCGCCAAGTTTCATGTCGATTCAGAAATCCTTAGCGATATTCTGCAACGACTGGCAACCCATCAACCCGTTAAAGGATACGAAGCGCGTCTGCGATGCAAAGATGGATCGATTCGTCATGCTCTGATTGATTCTAATACGTTTTGGAAAGATGGGAAATTTATTCACACTCGTTGCTTTACAAGAGATATCAGCGAACGAAAACAAGCGGAAGAATCCCTAAGAGAAAGCGAACAGAAATTTCGAGCAATTTTTGATGGGACATTTCAGTTTATCGGATTACTCACCACTGAAGGAATTGTCATCGAAGCCAATTTAACCGCATTAAACTCAATCGGTGCAAAGCGGTCTGAGATTATCGGACGACCCTTTTGGGAGACTCCTTGGTGGACGCATTCGCCTCAACTGCAAGAACAACTCAAAAAAGGCATAATTCGGGCAGCAGCAGGCGAATTGGTTCGTTTTGAAGCAGAACATTTTTTAGTTGATGGAACCTCTATTTTTGTCGATTTTTCTCTAAAACCCGTTTTTGACGAAGCGGGAAAGGTCGTGATGCTCATTCCAGAGGGACGAGATATCAGCGAGCGACAGGCAGCACTTCGCGAACGCAAACAGGCCGAAATAGTCTTTAAAAAAACCTTAAAATCTTTAGAATTTCAAAAATCTGCGCTGGATAGAGCCGCGATCGTGGCAATTACCGACCGCTACGGGGTCATTACCTACGTCAACGAGCAATTTTGTCAAATTTCTCAATACTCCAAGGAAGAATTGCTGGGAAAAACCCATAGAATCATTAATTCAGGCTATCATCCTCTCGAATTTTTTCAAAATCTTTGGACAACGATCGCGAGTGGTCAGGTTTGGCAAGGCGAGATTAAAAATCGCGCCAAAGATGGCAGTTTTTATTGGGTCGCGACGACCATTGTTCCATTTTTAGACGATCGCGGCATACCCTTTCAATATCTAGCCATTCGCTTTGATATTAGCAATCTCAAACAAGCCGAGCAAAAAATCGGCGAACAAGCGGCATTATTAGACGTGTCATCCGATGGCATTATGGTTCGCGACTTAGAAAATCGCATTCAATTTTGGAACAAAGGTGCAGAAAAAATTTATGGTTGGCGAGCCACAGAAGCGATCGGCAAGAACGTAACAACATTATTGTATCGAGAAACCTTGCCTGAAGTTGAAGAGGCTCTCAAAACCGTGCGCGATCGCGGCGAATGGCAGGGAGAATTGCATAAAGTTACCAAAACTGGCAAGCAAGTAATTGTCGAAAGTCGCTGGACGTTAGTTCGAGACGAAGCAAACAATCCCAAAGCGATTTTGATCGTCGATACCGATATTACAGAAAAACAACTTCTAGAAAAACAATTTCTGCGCGCTCAACGCTTAGAAAGTTTGGGGACTTTGGCAAGCGGAATTGCTCATGACATGAACAACATCCTCACCCCAATACTCGCAATTACTCAACTTCTACCTCTCAAAATGCCTCATTTAGACGATCGTACTCAACGACTTTTAGAAATGCTCGGCGAAAATGCCAAACGAGGGAGCGATCTAGTCAAGCAAATTCTTTTCTTTGCGCGGGGAGCAGACGGACAGCGCATCTTAATCCAAGTCGGACATATCCTAGCAGAAGTTGCAAGCGTGGCTCGACAAACTTTTCCCAAATCCATCAATCTTGTTTTGAATTTTCCCACATCAAATCTCTGGATGGTTGCTGCTGATGCTACTCAACTACATCAGGTATTAATGAATCTTGTCATCAATGCTCGCGATGCGATGCCCGATGGCGGTACGCTCAATATAGCGGCTGAGAATGTTATCGTCGATGAAAATTATGCTCAACTGCACATTGATGCACGAGTAGGCGCTTATGTAGTAGTTACGATTAGCGATACAGGAATTGGAATTTCCCCTGAAAACTTAGAACGTATTTTTGAACCTTTTTTTACCACCAAAGAATTAGGACAAGGAACGGGATTAGGACTTTCTACCGTTCTCGGAATCGTCAAAAGTCATCAGGGTTTTATCAATGTCTATAGTGAGGTAAACAGAGGAACTTGCTTTAAGATCTATTTACCCGCTCGTGAAAGCATCGATCGCCTTCAATCTGCGGAAAATCTAGAACGCTTTACTGGCAAAGGAGAGTTAATTCTCGTCGTTGATGATGAAGTTTCGGTACGAGAAATTACCAAAGCCTCTTTAGAAACTTATAATTACAGAGCGATGACGGCTAGCGATGGTGCTGAGGCGATCGCGCTGTACGAGCAGCATCAATCGGAAATTGCCGTTGTCTTGCTCGATTTAATGATGCCTTCCCTTGATAGCGCAACAATTATCAATGTGCTACAAAAAATTAATTCACAAGTCAAAATTATTGCTATGAGCGGACTTGTGTCTAATGGAGAAGTAGCAAAGGCAAGTAGCAAAGGAGTATGCGAGTTTCTAGCAAAACCTTTCACTATCCAAGAGTTGCTGCAAGCTTTATTGAGAATTAAGTCAAAATTGGATTAAAAAAGCAACGCTATTTTTTTCTAAAAATAATCCGCCAAATGTTGACTTCAAGATATTCAGGTTATTATTAAACCTTACATAAAAAAGACCCAGCTAAATAGCTAAGTCTTTTTTTTCATGGAGCCGAGCAGAGTCGAACTGCTGTCCAAATTGGGTATTTACTTTTCGCTCATTCACAGGTTTAGCCTATCTTACCCTCAAGGCGGGAACCATCTATTATCCCTGATGGCGGGATGCTCTAGTAATGTCTTAACTCAATAGGCGACCAGAGGCATCTATAGAGAGCATCCGTTGGGGTTTACCCTTAATCCTTAACGGAGTCAGACTAAGAGTAGCGCAGTCTTTGTTAGTGACTCTTAGGCAGCTACTGCTACGCGCTTGAAGCTTACGATGTTGTTCGCAGTTACTTTTTTTTGAGTCTGGTATTTACGAGAGGCGACTCACTCTCGACCTGTATCACGGGTCAGCTTTCGCCAACCTGTCGAAACCGTTACGGCCCCGCGTGTATCTATATGTATTATAGATGAAAATTAGTTGGTTCGGCAATATTGGTAATGGTAATTGGCAATTGGCGATCGGTGATGGGGTCGGATATCCTAATCACCAATCCCCTACCAAACGTTACAAAAGATTGAGAAATATCGTTAGTGCTGATGGGAGAGAGTGCGATCGCCTTAAACTAATTTGAGAGATGAATTACATAATTAAACTTAATATAAAATCCAACCTATGTTTCCCATCAATCGCCCTCGCCGCCTTCGCCAAACCTCGCAATTGCGCCGCATGGTGCGCGAAACCGTTTTAACCGTTAACGATCTGATTTATCCCTTGTTTGCCGTCCCAGGAGAAGGGATTGCCAAAGAAGTCAAATCTATGCCAGGAGTTTATCAACTCTCAGTCGATAAAATCGTTGAAGAAGCAAAAGAAGTGTACGATCTAGGGATTCCTGCCATTATCCTTTTTGGCATTCCCGCAGACAAAGATTCTGACGCAACGGGTGCATGGCACGATTGTGGCATCGTTCAGAAAGCTGCCACTGCCGTTAAAGAAGCCGTATCGGATTTAGTTGTCATTGCCGATACTTGCTTGTGCGAATACACTAGTCACGGTCACTGTGGATACTTGCAAACGGGAGATCTAACGGGGCGAGTCCTCAACGATCCTACCTTGGATTTATTAAAGAAAACTGCCGTTTCCCAAGCAAAAGCAGGCGCGGATATTATTGCCCCGTCTGGGATGATGGACGGGTTCGTGCAATCGATTCGAGAAGCATTAGACGAAGCAGGATTTCAAGATACCCCGATTCTTTCCTATGCGGCTAAATATGCCTCTGCATATTATGGGCCATTCCGCGACGCTGCTGAATCGACTCCACAATTTGGCGATCGCAGAACCTATCAAATGGACCCTGGCAATGCCCGCGAAGCCCTCAAAGAAGTCGAATTAGACATTGCAGAAGGGGCAGATATGTTGATGGTCAAACCTGCTTTGTCTTACATGGATATCATCTGGCGAGTCAAGGAAATGACGAATTTACCCGTTGCTGCTTACAACGTTTCGGGTGAATATTCGATGATTAAAGCTGCTGCCCTTAACGGTTGGATCGACGAAAAACGAGTGACTTTAGAAACTTTAACCAGTTTCAAGCGATCGGGAGCCGATCTTATTTTGACCTATCATGCCAAAGATGCGGCTCGTTGGTTGGACGAAGAATAATTGCTTCTAAAAGCGACAAGTTCTTAAAATTTAATTATTGCCCTGTCGCTTCGCGGCGACGGGGTATTAACAATGGCTTATAGGAATGCCATAGTAAAAAGGAAGAAAAAGAGCAATCCGATCGACCATTTCCAACCATCGATCTACAAGCTAATTGTCTTATGTCTTATCCTCTCTACGTCGCTTTCATTTGGCACCAACACCAACCTTTATACAAATCCCGCCAAGCTGTTTCGGATGGCATGGGACAGTATCGCTTACCGTGGGCGCGGTTGCACGGGACAAAAGATTACTTGGATTTAATTTTAATCCTAGAACGCTATCCCAAACTTCATCAAACCGTCAATCTCGTTCCTTCGCTAATCGTGCAATTAGAGGAATATGCAGCAGGAGAGGCGATCGATCCTTATCTTGCTTTAACGGTAACGCCAGAAGACCAACTAAAAGAACAACACAAAAAATATATTATCGAGCATTTTTTTGATGGCAACCATCACACGCTGATCGATCCCCATCCTCGCTATGGGGAATTGTACGAACAACGCCAGGAAAACGGAAAAGTATGGTGTTTCAATAACTGGACGAATCGAGATTATGGCGATTTGTTAGCATGGCATAACTTATCTTGGATCGATCCTTTATTTTGGGACGACCCAGAGATTGAAGCATGGCTTAAACAAGGTCGGAATTTTACGTTAGGCGATCGCCAGCGGATTATTTCCAAGCAACGAGACATCATTCGTCGTATCATTCCCCAGCATCGACAAATGCAAGATGCAGGTCAGTTAGAAATTACTACTACTCCGTATACCCATCCCATTCTACCCCTACTCGCCGATACCGATTCTGCATTGGTAGCCGTCCCTGAAATGACCTTGCCTCAGTTGCGCTTTGGGTGGGAAGAAGACATTCCGCGACATCTGCGTAAAGCTTGGGATATGTATATAGACCGATTTGGCAGACAGCCTCGCGGTTTGTGGCCCTCCGAACAATCGGTCAGTCCTGAAATCTTACCTTATATTGCTAAGGAAGGATATCGTTGGATTTGTTCTGACGAAGCTGTTTTGGGATGGACGTTAGGGCATTTCTTCCATCGCGATGAAACGGGAAATGTCAGCGAACCAGAATTTTTATATCGTCCCTATCGTCTCGAAACTCCTTACGGAGATTTAGCGATTGTTTTCCGCGACCATCGCCTTTCGGATTTGATTGGTTTTACTTATGGGGCGATGGAACCTTCTCATGCAGCTTCAGATTTAATCGGACATCTAGAAGCGATCGCGCGATCGCTCAAACACCGACAAAACGAGCAAAAAACTACGCTAGAACAACCTTGGTTAGTTACAATTGCCCTAGATGGCGAAAATTGCTGGGAATACTATCAAAAAGACGGTTTACCTTTCCTAGAATCGCTTTATGAAAAGCTTAGCAACGATGAAGATATTAAATTAGTAACTGTCTCTGAATTTTTAGAACAGTTTCCCGCCACTGCAACGATTCCTCAAGGTAAACTGCATAGCGGTTCTTGGGTTGATGGTAACTTTACCACTTGGATCGGCGATCCGGCAAAAATCGGGCTTGGGATTTATTAACGCAAGCCAGACAAATTTTAGCGCAACATCCAGAAGCAACCGAAGAGAACAATCCTGAAGTCTGGGAGGCTTTATATGCTGCTGAGGGTTCGGATTGGTTTTGGTGGTTTGGAGAGGGTCATTCTTCTAATCAAGATGCTGTTTTTGACCAACTCTTTCGAGAACATCTCTCGGCGATATATACTGCCCTCAACGAACCGATTCCGCCAGCCTTGCGTCAAAGCGTCGAAAAACACGAGGCAAAAGAAGCACATCGACCGCAAGGGTTCATACATCCTACCATCGATGGATGTGGAGACGAGCAAGATTGGGACAGAGCGGGACGGATTGAGGTTGGCGGCGCGAGAGGAACGATGCACCGCAGTAGTGCCGTTCAACGCTTATATTATGGCTGGGATCATCTAAATTTCTATCTGCGCTTGGATTTGAAAACGGGAATTAAACCCGATCGCGATTTGCCTGGGGAGTTGCACTTGCTATGGTACTATCCCAATGTGGAAAGATCCCTGAGTACAATTCCTTTGTTAAATGTTCCCGATTTATCTCCACTCAATTACTTATATCATCATCATTTGGGCATTAATTTACAAACGGGATCGATTTGGTTAGAACAGGTAGGCGAAGATGGTAACTGGCACGCCAGGACAACTCGTGCCGATGTTGCTGTGAAGAACTGTATGGAATTAGCAGTTCCTTGGGCAGATTTACATATCGAACCCGATTATTGTTTGCATTTAATCGCTGTTTTTGCCGATCGCGGTGAGTTTCGCGATTATTTACCCGAAAAAGAATTAGTGATGTTACAAGTTCCTTAGAGTGCAATTGCCCTTTAATTATAATGTGCGGTCTAAACCCCAATCTTGACCCGACAAAGAAATTTCTTCAAGAGAAACTTTAGACAATTTTTTGCGAATTATAAAGGGTAAAACTATCGGCCAAATAATGGTAGCTATGATAAGACACATCCAAGATTGCCAATGAGTTTTGGGTGTCGTTTTATCGTTAAGAAAAGCATTTAGTAAAATCCCGCATACCAAAAAAGCACCGCCCAAATATAGCATCATCTTCGTTAGCCCTGTCTTATTTATTTGCTTCTTATATCAAAACATCAGGATTTCCGTTAAATCAAAAGGGAAATTACTCAACTTTTATTCCTTTTATAGAGGTTGTCTGTACGTAGATTTACGTAGATTGAGTTTTTGCAATCATTTTGATGCAAAAAAATCAGTTTTTTGGTCGATTGTTGGTTTTTTTAAAGCGATCGCTCTTGTTTCCTGTTGATTACTTCATTTCTCAATTTAGAAAAGTCGAAATTTTAGTTGAATTTGTAATATATATTTACTGAGACACCGTATTTCTTGTACCGTCAAAAATAGATTCAAGATAATCAAACTAAATTATATTGTTTTTTTTGGTTTTGGAAACACCAAACCCAGGGCTAGATCTAAAAGTTGAGAAGATGTTAAAAAATAAGATCCTGAGAAGCCTACGCACTCTAGGCAAGTTTGTATCGCTAAAATGAAAAGCTAAAAAATATTTAAGTTATTAGCGATCGAAGCAAGGGAGGGCGACCAGAGATCGGCTTCCTCTCTTTCTGAATCTCTGTGAAAATAATATAAGACAGAGTTTCTACTATCGATCGTCAATTGCTGGTTACTGGTAACTCAAAAAAGTATAGAGAAACGAGTTTATAACCCTTGTCCACAGGTTGTTTTAAGGATTACTCGACTTACAAAAATTCTAAATTTAATTATTGGTCATTTACTTAACTACCAATTTATTTTACAAGCGCCGATAAGCTAATATTGCGATAAGCGGCGAGGAATTATAAAAAAAACTATTGAAAAATTAAGCAGAAAGTATCCTAAAATAAGCGTCAATTCTTTTTTAATTTACTCTTGAATTTCTCTTAAGTCGAGAAGAAAACATCGCTTGCTTGTTCCTGGCCTCTTTGTGTCGTTTTGCTTTTTTTATTTTTTATGGTTTCTCAGTCCCTCCGTTTTCTTATCTTACTATGCTTACAACTGGTCGGGATAGTTTTACTCGACGGTACCAGCAATAGACCTCTGCAAGCACAAAATATCGCTCCTGGCGTTCCCGTTTTCCTCCCCCAAGTCCTCCTGAAAGAGAAACGCCTCGGCCATTACCCCCGCCAGAGGAACTACTAAAACCCGTCGAACCGACTCCAACGCCAGAAGAAGAATTTCCAGGAACGGCACCCGGTCAAGTGACAGTTAAGCAGTTTAAATTTGTCGGTAGTACCATTTTTTCTGAAGAAGAACTCGCAGAAGTCACTAAATCCTTCACCAATCGTCAGATTTCTTTTTCAGAATTACTTCAGGCGCGATCGGCTGTTACAAAGTTATATGTAGATAATGGCTATGTAACTTCTGGCGCTTATATTCCCCCTCAAACCATCGAAGATGGCGTTGTCACGATTGAAATTGTGGAAGGGAGTTTAGAAGATATCAACGTCAAAGTTGAAGGAAGACTACAACCCTTCTACGTGCGCGATCGCATTTCTCTCGCAACCGATAAACCCCTTAACGTCCCTCGTCTTCTAGAAGCCTTACAACTGCTGCAACTCGACCCTCTAATCGAAAAAATTTCTGCGGAACTATCGGCGGGAACTCGTCCGGGAACTAGCGTTCTAGATGTGACAGCAGAAGCAGCAGACACCTTTAGCGCTCAAGCGTTTATGGATAACGGTCGCGTCCCAGAAGTAGGCAGCTTTCGGCGCGGGGTAGAATTCGCAGAGGCAAGCTTATTGGGATTAGGCGATAATATACGCGGCGCTTATCGCAATACAGACGGCAGCGACGATTTTGAGGTTGATTATACAATGCCTGTTAATGCCCGCAATGGCACGGTTAAGGTAGGATACCGCCGAGTCTACAGCCAGATTATCTCACCCTCGGTTTTTGAACCCCTCAATATCGATTCAGACTACGAACGGTATGGAATAACTTATCGACAACCGATTATTCAAACGCCGAATCAGGAATTAGCCTTGGGGATAACCTTCGATCGCCAAAACAGCAAGACGGTTTTTAACCCGTCGGCTTTTAATGGTTTTGAGGTGGCAGAACCTTTGGTTGTTTCGGGGACGAATAACGAAGGACAAACGAGAGTATCCAGCTTGCGACTGTTTCAAGAATGGACGCAGCGCAGCGAACAGGAAGTTATCGCCGCGCGATCGGAATTTAATATCGGATTAGATATCTTCGATCCATCCGAATCTTTTGACGAAGATATCAACTCTCAAGCCCCAGATACTCGTTATTTTGCTTGGCGAGGACAGGCACAATGGGTACGCTTACTCGCCCCCGATCTGTTATTGGTTGCCCGTACCGATCTTCAATTATCGGATCGCCATCTAGTTTCTCTAGAACAATTTGCGATCGGCGGTTTGGGTAGCGTTGAGGGATATCGTCAAAATCAAGTTTTAACCGACAACGGTATCTTTGCTGGGGTTGAAGTCCGTTTGCCCGTCATTCGTTCTTCTGAACCTGATGGTTCTCTACTACAAATTATTCCTTTTGTCAATGCTGGGACGGGTTGGAATAATGGTGGCGTGCAAAACCCCGATCCGAGGACTTTAGTATCGGTCGGTTTGGGATTGCAATTTCAGCAGGGTGATATCTTTAGCGCCCGTCTCGATTGGGGAATTCCTTTAATAGATGCCAATAATAACGGCGATACTTGGCAAGAAGATGGCATTCATTTTTCTGTGATTTTGAAACCGTTTTAAGCTGAAGGATTAAGAAACGTAAGTTTAAAGGCAGAAACTACTATAAGAATATCGACCTTGTGGGTGTAGGGGCTAATGGTCATTTATTTATAGCAAAATAAGAGCTATTTCATCTACATTGTCCAATGTCCAAAGATCGGCTATTTCAAATTCCGCAATTCAATTTTAAAATTTGGATTCTTGCTGTAGGTAGATTGTTATCTCAAATTGGCACGGGATTAACTTTATTTTATGCTTCAATCTTTTTTGTCGATCGCGTTGGTTTATCTGCAACAACAGTCGGAATTTGTTTGGGACTTGGTTCGGTTTCTGGAATTTTAGGACGTTTTTTAGGCGGTTCGTTTGCCGATTCTCAATACTGGGGTCGGCGGAAAACTTTATTACTTTCTGCTGCAATTTCTGCAATTGCGGCTCTTCTTTTGCCTTTACTTATAATTTTTCTACTCTGGCGATCGCCAATTTATTAATGGGTTTAGGAGTCGGTTTATATTGGCCTGCGACAGAGGCAGCAGTGGCCGATTTAACGACTCTAGAACAGCGTAATGAAGCCTTTGCTATTACTCGCTTAGCCGATCATATCGGTTTGGGATTGGGCGTTGTTTTTGGTGGGGTTTTTATTGCCGTCTGGGAAAATTATCGAGCGTTATTTATTATCGATGGCGTTTCTTTTCTTGTATTTTTTGCCATTATTTATTTGGCTATTGCTGAAACTTATCAATTTAGCGATCGCCAACCTAATTCTCATCAAGGATGGACAATCGCTTTGCGCGATCGCCGTTTGCTAGTCTACGCTGTCGTTAATATCTTTTTCACCACTTATTTATCTCAAGTTCAAAGTACCATTCCTCTCTATTTCAAAAGTTTTATGACAGAGGGAAATTTTTCTGTTGCAATTATTAGTGCAATTTTTGCTTGGCACGTAATTCTAACCATTATCTGCCAGTTACCTGTTGCCAGATTTCTCAATCGTTATAGCTACAGCAATGCTCTGACAATATCTTTTTTGTTTTGGGGAATTGGATTTATTTTGCTCTGGCTAACAGGAATTGTAACGAGTTATTCGTTGATTTGGGCAATTTTAGCTTTAAGTCTTTTGGCGATCGCAACGGTATCTTATACGCCTATTGCTTCAGCTTTTGTTGTCGATTTATCTCCTCCTTCTTTACGAGGAATTTATTTATCGATTAATTCTCAATGTTGGGCGATCGGTTATTTAATCGGCCCGCCATTGGGAGGCTTTGCTTTAGATAATTCGCCGCAATTTGCGCGAAATTTTTGGGTTTTTCTGGCTTTGAGCATCAGTTTAGGCATCTCGATCTTGCAATATCTCAATCGACTTTTGCAAGTTGACAATCAAAAAGAGTTTTAAAGAACGCGATCGCTCCTAAATCTTCAAAATCCATACCATCGATAGATTAATTCTCTTGATTTCATCTCTAAGCTGAAATAAACGAGATGCGCAATGAGGTTGGTCTGAGTCGTTGCTCGTTTAACTCTGCAAAAAACAGATACCCAGGAGAGGAATTATGACGCAAACTCCCAATCTTCCACCGTTAATTGAAAGCAATCAAGATGAATACAGAGATAGCGGCGTAACTAGTACGGCTGCGATCGTAGGTCATCCCCTTCACCCTTTATTAGTGACTTTTCCCATTGCTTTTCTAGTCGGTGCATTTGGGACAGATTTAGGTTATTGGTTGACTCAAGATCTTTTTTGGGCAAGAGCGTCGCTCTGGCTGCTTGGTACGGGTTTTGTAAGCGGTATCGTAGCAGCAATAACCGGAATGATGGATTTTATCGGGATCGATCGCGTGCGCAAGCGTCGGGCTGGATGGGCGCATATGATAGGCAATGTAGCTGCTTTATTGCTAACCTTGGTTAACTGGCTCTTGCGCCTCGATAATGTTACCGAACCTATCGTATTTACAGGACTTGCCATCTCGGCAATCGTAGCAATACTGCTGGGGCTGACTGGATGGTATGGCGCAGAATTGGTCTATCGTCATAAGGTTGCTGTTATTGGTTACAATAGCCGTCGCGAGTAAGCTTGAAGCCGTTTCATTGGCTAGAATTTTGCGATCGCAAAATCTGGCTGCACTTTGGGCGATCTCTATCAAAAAATTTGACTACAAATCTTTTTGGGATTTTAGAAGGCTGAATCTTTCTTGTAATCTTGCCATCTTTCGTACAGCCAAAACATTAACGCCCAGAGTGCAGTTCCGATCATCTGACAAAGGTGATGTACCGTCGCGATCGCAAGACTTTCACCAGCAGGAATTCCAGATTTTGTCAAGGCAAAAGCTAAAGAAGCTTCATATACGCCGATATTAGCTGGCGAGATAGGAATGGAGATTCCAATATTTAAAATAACCAACGATAGGAGCAGTTCTGAATAAGAAAGAGAATATCCTTGAGCGACGCACAAAATCGATAGGGCAATCAATTCGCTAATCCAATTGGCTACACCCATAAGAAGCCCTCCAGAGCAACGTTTGGGTTCTTGGAGGGCTTGCAAACCTACTTTAAAGCCTTTTAACCAATGGGAAATTATTTTGAAACGAGCGCGAAGCAAACGAAAAAGAAGATAAAAACTCAAAAATATAATAATCGTACTTAATAAAACTGTTTTTAATTTAGAAAAATAATGATTCCAAGGAACTTCGGGAACTTGAAAAGAGGTTTGTAATAAAGCTAGACCAATCAATAAAAGAACTGAACCCACATCTGCTACTTTATCAGCCACTAAAACGATAGCTGATGCTTCTGAGGCTTCAATCTGGCGACCGTGCCTATCCTTATGTTTTCTTGTAAGAACGACTTTGAGCAGATCTCCCGCACCAGTGGGGCCAAAAGTATTAATAAACTGTCCGTAAGAAAAAGCACGGGCGGCGTGCGTCCATCGTAACTTTGCGTCGCCTGGAAAGAGAACCCATAAGCGATGCGTCTGAAAAATCATTTGAAAAACGACAGCAACCAACGATCCCAACCAATAGAGAGGGTGAAACTTTGTTAGTGCTTCAACAATCGCTCCTTCTTCTAAATGTAATGTTTTAAAGATAAAAATTAATCCAATTCCAATGACTAGGAAAGTAACAACAATAAGAGCAGGCTGGTGTTTCATTGAAAATCCATTTGGATAAGTCGCATAGTAGGGGCTGGCAGGAAAATAAAATTTTCTCTACTATGCTTAGTATTCCCAGTTTGAGGATTTTATTCGTAGATTTTTCATTTTTGACGTGTTCTCCATTAATCTAGTTTCTGCGATCGCAATACCAGTTAAGTTTTTCTTTCTTCAGCTTATTATCTTTATTTTAAGCTTTTAGAAAGCTAAGCTAGCGCTTTTTACCCAAATTAAGGCTTGACCAGATAAGATAGATTTTGGCAAACTTGAATCCCCTTTAATGATTTCGTATTTTAAGTAAGGATTTTTAGTGGTATGAGGAGCGATTTAGACTCAAATTCAACCCAAGCAAACAATAAGTTTTCTTTGGATAACTTTAAGCGGACGCTGCGCGATTTTTTAATTTATAGCCTAGGCGAGCCGATGATTCGACAGCTTGAAAAGCTCATCGGGCGCTATTCTTTAATCGGAAATACGCCGTTTTTTGAGAGAGAACAATTTGATTGGGTACCGGATTTAGAAGCGAATTGGAAAACGATTCGTCAAGAGTTAGATGTAATTTTAAAATATCGAGACGACTTACCAAACTTCCAAGATATTTCGCCCGACCAAGGTTATAAAACTAGCAAAGACGATCTTTGGAAAACTTATTTTCTTTATGGGTATGGAATTAAAGCCGAAAAAATTGCGATCGCTGTCCCGAAACTACTCGGATAATCGAACAAATTCCTGGTATGAAAACGGCTTTCTTTTCTATTTTATTACCAGGAAAACATATTCCCGAACACTGTGGCCCTTACAAGGGTGTTATTCGCTGTCTTCTAGGACTAAAAATTCCCGAACCTAGAGAAAAATGTCGGATTCGCGTTTTTGATGAAACTAGACACTGGGAAGAGGGAAAATGTATGTTATTTGATGATTCTTTTCCTCACGAAGCTTGGAATGAAACTGATGATGTTCGAGTCGTTTTATTCTTAGATATTGTCAGACCGATGCGTTTTCCTTTATCGCTAATTAACGATCTTTTGCTCAAACTAATTGCTGCATCGCCTTACGTTCAAGATGGAACTAAAAATCAGAGAAAGTGGGATAGTCGTTTAGACGAACTCTTTGCTGCTACAGTTGTTAAAAATCAATAAGCAAATATAAAGAAGCGATCGCCGATTTCAGTGCGATCGCGTTACTTAAATCTTCTCAATTGACTGCTGACACAGAATTCCTGTCTTTCTTAAAGCAGGGATCAATTAACTGTATACATTCGCACAAATGGTGCAATGATTAATATTGCTTCATGTAACGCTACAGAATTTCTACATCTTTGATAACAATAGGCTGCTAATTACCAAGTTATTTCATGAAGATTTAAGATTTTTGACATTTCTGGCTAGACAGATCGATAGCACCTATTGTAAAAAGAGAGCAACACCGAACGGCTCCGTATTAATGAGGAGATGAATAGCGTGTCAAACTTGTTTCGTTCTCTATTATTGACAACTTTTTTAAGTTTTACCATGCCAATCCTTTTGGTTGGTGGAATATTAATGGTTGCATTAGCGGTAAGTTACATACCTGGTTTAACGGGTTTTGGTCAAATTGGAGCCAATCAAATCTTGGGATTTTTAACAATTTTTGGTAGCGGTTATCCGATTCAAGGAATGTTAATCGTTGGATTGTCTTGGGGAATGGTAGGGTGCTTGTTCGAATTGTACAATTTTTATCTGTATCAAGATTTACCAACTAATAAATAAACCGATCCGATTAAGCGATCCTCTTCTATTTTTTAGCTCGATCTGGCTAAACTAGAACTAGAAATTTAACAAACTCCGCTATGTTAAAAAAATGGCATAGCATCTGTTTGATTAACTCCTCACTTTGTCTAGTTCGATCGATATATGTGGAATCAACTTCATCAATTTCTTAAAAGTAGTAGCAGAAGATGGCTTTATTTGTCTCTATCAGTTACGATCGCGATCGCGATAACTATCGTCATTCCTCAAGCAAGCTATGGAAGTTCTTGGTTAGATCTAATTTTTAAAGGCGTTCAAGTTATTCAACTATCGAGCATATCGGATTCTCAAGAAGTCCAGCTAGGTCAACAGATAAACCAGCAATTAATCCGACAAAATCAAATTCGGATTCTCAACAATGCCTCTCTCAACAGTTATCTAAATCAAATCGGACAAAGACTAGCTAAAACGAGCAATCGCCCGAATCTCCCTTATAAGTTTCAAATCATTAACGATAAGCAAATCAATGCCTTTGCTACGATGGGAGGCTATGTTTACATTAACCGAGGTTTGATGCTAGAAGCCGATAACGAAGCTGAATTAGCAAGTGTCGTCGCTCACGAAATCGGTCATATTGTCGAACGCCACTCAATCGACCAAATGCGCGAGGCGGCTATTTCCCAAGGATTGCTCTCAGCAGCAGGACTCGACAGAGATACTTTCGTCAATATCGGCGTACAATTAGCCGTCAGTCTTCCCAACAGCCGACAAGATGAATACGAAGCCGACGAACGAGGTCTTGTTAACCTAACCAAAGCAGGCTATGCGCCTGGCGCAATGGTTAGTTTCATGCGTAAACTCCTCAAGCAAGGCGGTTCTGCTCCTACGTTTCTCAGCACTCATCCAGCCGTTGGCGATCGCGTTAAAAGATTAGAAAAAGCGATCGACCCAGAAACGGCTAGCGTTGGAGATGGGATGGATGTTCGCGCTTATAAAAATAGAATTAGTGCGGCTCGATAAAAGACTTTCAAAATGAGCTAGAAAACACTAAGCCTTAGCACTCCGCGCTAAAAGATCTGTATACAATAACAAATTAGAAACTCTTTCAACGATGTAATTTCTTTGATTTTCGTCAAAAAGTTGGGAAAATTTCTTTTGATTGGCATTAGCAAGCGGTTCTGATACGGATGCTTTCCACGGCTCGTTATCTAGCACAATTTTTTTGCGATCGCGCCTCTTTGTTGTTGAAGGGTTTCATAGTCGAGATCGAGATCGAGAAAATTCCCCAATCTTTGCAATACTAATTTTGGCTCTTCTACAAGCTGTTCGTAACTGACTAAAATATGGTTGGGCTTATGTAAATGCTTCTTCGTAAACTGAAGGCTCTCAGTCCATCTACGAATACATCTGTCGATGTCCCACGCACCATGCCAAACCTCTGGGTATTTATGCGTTACTTCGTAGAGAGAAGCAACAACATCTGCTCCATTACGCACGATATGAATAAATTGCGCTTCTTTTACCAGCTTTTCAATATCATGAATATGGCGAACGTGATCGGGGGTTTTTTCTATCCACACGCTTTTATTTTGTTCTTGTGTTAATACATCTAAAACTTTGATAAAAGCATTAGCATACTGGGTCGCAAATAAAGCGTATATTGGTAAATAGCGTCGCATTTTTGGTTGCCCAATTTCATCAAGAAATTGCTCGAATCTTGGTTTAGCTTTTGAAGAAGCCAGTCCAAATTTTTTTTGATAAGGTTCGCGCTTAGCTAAAAGATGAACAAAAAAGTGAGATTCGGGGAAAGAGGCAATTTGTGGATGAGCAGCTAATAAGCTTTGTAAAAGCGTTGTCCCAGAACGCGGACAACCTACTAAAAAAATTCTTTTCTTTGAAATTGACATAAACAATTTAATTAGTTGTGGACAATTTAAGTTTATGCTAGTACCCTAAGCCGAGCGATCGCGTTGGTGAAATATAATTTTTAAAAGTAGTCTAGTTGGTAATGAAAAATTTCCAAAAAGTTATTGCTAAAACTAAAAAACATCGTCAAAAAATCTTAAAAAAATTGGCATTTACCCAGAAAAAAATCTTGACTTTAGCGAAATCCTATCGCCGTCAAATGCTCGTTCGTTTTATTACGCTAGAAGAGCTATACGGCGATTTGCCTAAGCTAGCAACTAACGATTCTGAGAGCATTAGTACGACAGAAACATTACAGATGCCTTTTTATTTCGAGGCACAGCATTTGCAAGGCGATACTTATTCTCTTCCTCCCCTTTATACTATTACGCTATCAAACTTCATTTTTTGTGCTAGATATAATATTATTTTGACACAATTTAGAAAAATTATTTCTAATTCTATTAGCACTCAAACCGATTCCGAACAATTTAGTTTTAGAGCCTTAAATTTTAGCCGCCTGTCAAAATTATCTGGCCATTACACGTTATTTAGATCTCATAAAAATGAATATTATCATACCATTATCGATAACCTACCAAGACTTTATTTATTACATCAATCTGAATTCCGTTCGTTGCCTGAAATTAGACTCTTATGTGCGGGAGAACCCACCAAAGTAGAAACGTTTTTTCTCGAAAAACTTCTTCCAGATAATGTAACTCCCATCCTGGTTAACGAAGAAGAGTTATTTCAAATAGAACATTTGATTTTTCCAAGTTTCTTAAGTAGAAGATATGCTGGTTATTTACCTCCATTTTATCTCAAATGGTTTTTAGAAAAAGTAGCTCCGCAACGTTCTAGCCAAAAAAACAAGCGAATTTTTATTTCCAGAGTTCAAACCCAACGAGGACAATTACGCTGTATTTTAAATGAAGATGAGTTATGCGAGACATTGAAACAATACGGATTCCAAAAATACGTTCTCGAACACTTATCTATTGAAGAACAAATAGCGCTTTTTTATGATGCTGAATTTGTTATCGGAGCGCATGGAGCAGGATTGTCAAATATTATTTTTTCTCAAAAAATTAAGGTCTTAGAGTTATTTCCTATACCATTTGTTCTTCCTCACTATTACTATCTTTGTAAGTCTTGCCAACATACTTATAGATATTGGTGCGGTCAAGAACCCAAAAGAGATAATAATTTTATTGTTAATGTTGCGCAGATTGAAGAAATTTTAGACAGCTTAGAACAAAACGCAACTGCATTCAATAACTAGATGGAAAGCTGAGTTGAGATTATTTCAAGCGGGAGATTTTTTCGTTTCCAAGCTATTTCTTGCAAAGTTTTAATACTCAAATCGTAAGCTTTGCGCTTTTGCATTAAAGTCAATAATCTTCCTATTTTTCTCTCTATATTCAGAACTTCGGAATCGCCTTCCATTGAAAAGATAAAAGATAAAAGTAATTTAATCGGTTGACTCAATAAATCTTGTAAAACGACAAAAGTCTGCCATTGCCAAGTCTGTTTTCGTTCGTCGCTATCTTCTTTACTCCCAACATTCCACCAAAAAGATATCGTCTTGTAATCTTCATGACGCGCGATCGCAAATCGGTAGGGATCGAGTCCAACGGTAGAAGCGCCGCCTCCACGACATAGACGACGCAAGTAACGCCACTGCAAGCGATCGCCAGTCAAATGATGGCGAAGTTGCAAGCGCGGTTCGTACCAAAAACGCCAACCTGCCAATAACAAAGCAAAGCAAAGTTCGGTTTCTTCTCCTCTGAGTAAGGCTTTTCCTTGGGAACCAACGAGCAGAGAGCGAAATCCTTTGTCTAACAAATTTTGCAAGGCAACTTTGCGAATAGTCAAACCAGCCCCATACAAACGTGCTTTCGAGCAAGTAATATCGCCCCCTTCTTGCGGGCCTTGAGAACCGAGGGCATAACATCCCGTATTAACCTTAGACCACCACCAAGGCGTTTCTACCTCAAAGGCAGGCTCGTTCAGACCGCCACAAGCCCCCAATTCGGGATGTTGGCTCATTACTTCCGAGACAGTTTGCACCCACTCGCGACAGATCCAATTATCATCGTCGATAAAACTCACAATCTCATAATTAGCTGATGCCAAACCTCGATAGCGTGCAAAGATCAGCCCTAGTTGCGATTCGCTGACAACCTTTAACGGAGCAGGTGCATCGGGCGGCCAACTATTCAACGCCACTTCAGCAGTATTATCGGTCGAAGAGTTATCAACGATAATAACTTCCCAAGCAATATCGGCTCGTACTTGTTGAGCTACCAAGTAACTCAGCGTTTGAGGCAGTTCTTTGGCGCTGTTGTGACAGCAGATAACAATACTGACTCCTAATGACATTTCACTACCTCTTTAGCTGACTCAGAAACGGTTTAATTGAGAGATTTTGACAAGATCTGTTGTAAGGATTTTAGGTTATTTTGATTGAGTTTGGCGGCATAATTATAAGCATTTTCAGCTATTTGATTAAAAAGTATTGAATTATTCAGGATTTCCAAAATTCGTTCGGCAAACTCTTGGGATTTGTCGGCGACGAAAAAAGCAGTATTCTTACCTTCTTCTAAGCCGACAGCGCCTGCTGAAGTTGTAATCAGAACTTTGGCATAACCGAGTGCTTCTATACTTTTGATCTTCAATCCCGTCCCAAATAAAACCGGATTGATAACCAGATCGGATAAACTGTAAGCCTCTTCTAAATTTTCTACGGCTCCTAGTTTAGTACAGCCTTCCTGGTCTGCGATCGCGTCGCAAATTCCACCTGCAATTAATAGTTGAAGTTCTGGACATTGCGATCGCGCTAGGGGAAATATTTCTTTTAAAAAGTAATTTAGTCCGTGAACGTTAATCGGATTGCTAGAACCAATAAACAGAAGTTTTGGTTCTGGTTTTTTGTTAAGAGTTGGTGGGGCTAGAGAGACTAAATGACCGACTGTTATAACCGTTTTTATCTTTTTAACTAATCGCCTAAAAAACTTCGCTTCTTCAGGTTGAATCGCTACGATTACATCGGCTCTATTTAATCCTTTTGCTTCTTCTTTTTGGGTGGTAAAATACCATTTAGGAACTTGATTTTTTTCAAGTATACTTTGTGTCGATTGGTAAAAATATCGTGAGTATCTACAATTTTTAAAACGCGATCGCTAAAATTTTCGAGTGCTTTTGTCAGAAATACATATTCAGCAATAACGGTATCAAATTTTTCTTTTTCTTGTAATTGTAGTAAAAATTTATCGGTAGCGAGATCGTACCAATCATCTACTGAATAAATATAAAGATGTTTTTTACCAAACAAAGCTTTGATTTTTTTGATAAATTTCCACGATTTATTTGGTTTTATCAGAGGAGCTTTATAAGGAAAGAAATAAAATTTTTCTTGCCAAAAATCAGACATTTTTTGGATATCGCCGGACTCGCGATTAAGATACACAAAATGAATTTCGTGCCCCTGCTCTTTAAGCGCTAATAAAAAATTGACAATCCTGGTTCGATTTCCTGCATTTTGAGGATGAGTAGGAGTTTGAGAGATAACTAAAATTTTTCGATTCATCTTTGCTTGTTCTGACCAGTCAAGACTACTTCACCTAGCCTAAATCGATATAACTACCCCAAGTTGCTAATTAAAAGATTCTCCTCAAAAAACTACGATCGATAAGATTCGACTAATTTGTAAACTTTTTGATAGGCGCTACGCCCTAATTCTGCTTGTTGAGACGCTGATTCTAATAGATAGGGTCTGAGTTCTTCCGCCGATTGCCAAGCTTTGTCGATCCCAGCCATTAATTTTTCTTTAAGACAAGTATCATCTAAAAAAACGACCTCACAGCCTTTTCCAAAGATATCTGCCAATCCCAAAAACTTATCTTTATAGTATTCAGACTTAGCCAAACCAACGACTGGAATTCCTTGAGCTAGTGCAAATACGCCTGCATGATAACTTCCAGTAACAACGACGCGGCAACGTCCTGCTTGTTTTATAACTTGAACGGGCGTTCGTAGACTGTCTCCTGCATCGGAAGTATCATCGTAGCCAGCCAAAATTTCTTTAATCGTCCGAACGTCAGAATTCAAGTCATAAAATTCGATGGGAACCGGAAGTAGAGGAGCGCCTTTGCTAGCAGCAGCTTGTTGTAAAACTGTCCTAACGGTTTCTAATAAATCTGCATTTACGTCTGAATATCTGGCAATTCTCAAATTTACACCAATTGCATTTCCCAATTCGAGACTGCGATTGTCATAAACTAACTCGATCGCATCGTCACCTGTGGTCATAATTCGTTGAGGCGAGACTCCAAGCGATTTAAGTAAAGGAATGCCTGCTCTTTTCTCGCGTAGAGAGATAAGATTAACTTTGGGTAAAATCGCTTTAGCTTTCGTCCTTAGCTTTGGGTTATCGAGCGGGCCCAAACCATGTCCGAGCATAACTGTTGGTTTGCCTAATTTAGTGGCTAAACCCAGGATAGTTAAGGATTTAGTCGCTTTATTTTCAAACGCATCGGTAATATAACCGCCACCCGCAGCAACTACTAGATCGGCTTCTTCGATCGCGTTTAAAAAGAGATTAAGCTTTTCATAATGGGATAGTTGTTTTCGTTTTTTGAGTCTCCTTTGAACTAGCCAACGTCCCATTGAGGGAAATTGATAGCGAATTTGCCATTCTAAATCTTTTAGCTGTTCGGATGAATTTGACATGAGTTTTGTCAGGCGATCCGATAGCGGGGTTGTCAACCAAACATCCTGTCCCGATGGGATTACCGGATCTGTCTTCGGACAATATTTTTCTAATAAATCTTCTGCTTGTTTATAAGCAAAAACTTTGATAGAAGCATCAGGCCACAAGTTTTTCAGTCTTGATACGGCGACTTGTAGCATAGATAAATCGCCCATGTTAACAAGACTGTAATGGCTTTGTTCGATAACAATTTTCATCATTCGATCGCTTTAAATACTTGCTCGTTTTGAAATACAATCGTCCTAAACTTGAGTTTGATTTTTAACCAAAAGAGTTAAACATCAAAATTTATTTTGCGATTATGCTGGACGTATCGCCAAGGGCGATCGAAATCTTGACTAATCTTTAACTGCAACGATCGCATAATTCTTGCAGTAACCAGAATTTGCATTTTTTTAAGGGAGATCGCGATCGCTAATTTTCCGGAGTTTTAGTTGTTAAAATTTACTCATTTAACTTCCAATCTCCAACAATTTGAACCGGAGCCCAACCAAAGAAATTCCCTTGAACTCGAAAACTTTGGCAGTTATAATGCTTGCATAACACTTCTCCAAAAGAAACAGAAGATGCAATATCATTTTCTGAATAGATAGTTACCGATAAAGAGTAGTTACCAGGATTGAGATTCATTTTGCCGACATTGGCAACAATGTGCATTTCCTCGCCTGAGTTAGAAAAATGGACTCCATTATATTTAGAATTGCACATCGCAACATTCTGCAATTCCTGATTGATTATCGTAATATCAACGCTAGGGCTTTTAACGTCAGAATCGATTGTCATATAGACGTGAACGATAAGCTCATCTAAATAATTAAGCTCTTTGATTCCTTTTTGTCCGTTTACTTCCAGTTCTATCTTATGAATAACGGCTCTTCCACTGCCAAGAATTAAATTTTTCTCTCCCGAAAAATACGAATAAAATACATCAATTCCTTTAGAAACATCTTTTCCGTTAAATTCGCATTTTCCATGATTCATCACCACAAGATCCGAACATACTCTTGAAATTTGTGGCATATTGTGAGATACCAAAATCACGGCTGCATTTTGCATTTTTTCGTAAATAGTATTAAAACATTTGGCTCTAAATCCAATGTCACCAACTGCTAATACTTCATCGAGTAGCAAAATATCGGGTTCCATTTGAGCCGCGATCGCAAATCCCAACCGAACCCTCATTCCAGAACTATAGTTTATAACCGGAGTATCGATAAATTCTTTTAATTCTGAAAATTCAATAATACTGTCAATTTTTTCGTCGATTTCCGCTTTGCTAAAACCAAGAATTGTCCCTCTTGCATAGATATTTTCTCGTCCCGTCAGAATCTGGTTAAATCCAGCCGATAACTCAATTAATGCGCCAATTCGTCCCCGCATTTCGATTCTGCCTCGATCCGGTTTGAGCAAACCATTGAGCATTTTTAATAAGGTACTTTTTCCGGCTCCATTAGGCCCAATTAGTCCGAGGCATTCACCGCGTTTTAACTCAAAAGAAACATCATTAACCGACCAAAATTCATTAGGTCGTAGTTCGTGTTCGTACTTACGACCCGTCACTTCAGAGGTAATATCTTGCAGACCGTACCACAGCGATTGCTTTAAGTCGCGACAGTATTTTTTGGCGACATTCTCAGCCCTAATTAATACTTCATCGTTCATTTTTATGATTTTCTCCTTCCCTGTCTAGTACTTAACTAACCAACAAACAACTATGACATCGCTGCTCTTTCAACAATAAAAGGCATTGCCAAACGAAAAAAAGTCCATCCTAATACAAATCCCACGATCGCGATCGCGCTGGCGATTAACCATCCAATCGGATAAG
The DNA here is from genome assembly GCA_012031035.1 of Candidatus Altimarinota bacterium. Classification (GTDB taxonomy): domain Bacteria; phylum Cyanobacteriota; class Cyanobacteriia; order Cyanobacteriales; family Microcystaceae; genus Hydrococcus. Next base: position 96,167 of record JAAUUT010000004.1, read on the forward strand.
AAAGAATTCCTGTTGTGGCTAATTCTCGTGTTGTGACTAACAGTGAAGTAACGGGATTGATTTTTACTAACGTTGCCCAAATCCCTTGTTCGGGAAGTGCGTAAACGACTGGCGTAATAAATAACCAGATACGAAGGATATAACCCATCGCTCTGTTAACGTCACCGTACAAAGCTGAAATTGGCCCAAGGAGTAGACCTATCCCCGCTCCAAACATGACTAAATGGATCAGTGCGACTGGAGTCAAAAGTAAACTCCAAGTGACGGGAATGCGATAATAAATAAAGAGACAAACAACGAGAATTAACTGAATGCTAAAGGTAAAGAATAACTGCCCTAATTTAGCTATTACAAATGCTTCTGGAGGAACTCGAATTTTTGAGAGCATCCCTTTAGCTGCTTGAACGGCTCCCATGGATTTACTGATAGCATCAGTAAATATTTGCCACAAGGTCATGCTAAACATGACATACAAGGGATAAGGAATATCAGTCTCTCCTAAATTAATAATCCTGGCATTTTGGAGTAGCGTTAGTCCTACTGCGGTTGAGAGCGGTGGAATAAATACCCAGAAAATTCCTAAAACTGACTGGCGATACTGAGCGCTAAGGTCTCGACGAAATAATTGCCATGCTAAATCCCGCGATGCTAGCAAGTCATACCACATTTCTTTAAACAATTGAGCCGGACTTCTCAGACGGCTTTCAGGAACGTAAACGATTACGGGTAGAAGATCTGTGTTGCTTTTTGACTCGGACTTCAAGGCTTTATCTCCCTTGTCACGCGGCTGTTGTGTTTGTTGCATTCAGATGGCGCGATACGCTGCTTAGCATTTCTTAATTTTTTTATTATCATAGTTATAACTCTGTCAAAAATCTAGCAGTGACTGTTAACTTTACAGAATCTTTAAGCGCTCAGAAACTACAATTCAAGGAATTTTTTAATTTAAAAATGACCAATGAGAAAAGGTAGCTGCTTGACCGCAGGGTTCTCCGCGATCGCCCGTTAAATTCCAGACGATCGCATCTTCAATTAAAAAGCGTTTTTGTGTTTTAGAAATACGAATTCCCCGATAATCATCGACAAATCCTTGTTGTCTTGCGCGAGCGAGTAATTGTTCCCGTTCTTGGCGATTAACGGGTTCTGCGGTCAGCCTCGAAGGAGTTTGAATCAAGTCTTCCCAACTCATTTCCCACAAATTTAGCGCAATTTGGTTGCCATAATTGAGAATGGGATCTAGTTCTGTTCCGTGAGAGACAACGACGAAGGGAGCAAAGAAGAGAGATTTTGCTTGTTCGCTTGGCGTTCCTTTTCTTTCGAGCAAAGGTTGTTTGAGGAGTTTTTCGTAGCTTTCTAACAAAATTTGACTCCAAAAAATAATTTTTGTCTGCTGCCAAATTTCTTCACTCATCGACAAAATCGGAGACGGTTTTTAGTTGGTTAGCTATTAGATACAAATGTAAATCAAGTCGCTCCGCAATTCCCCAGTTTTTAGTTTTTTAATTTCCGGTCAAATAACCACGCTCCTCAAAGAAAGGAAACAAAAACCGCGATCGCTCACTCCCTTGGCAGGGTGACTGTTTCTAGCCAAAACTCTTCAATTCCTCGAACAATCTTAAATAATTCTTCGAGATTGCGAGATTTAGATATATAACAGTTGACGTGCGAGTCGTAGCTTTGAAATATGTCATCTTCATTTCTAGAAGTCGTTAAGACGACCACAGGAATACGCTTTAGATACGGATCGGATTTAATTTCTGCAAGCACTTCTCGCCCGTCTTTTCTAGGCAAGTTAAGATCGAGCAAAATGAGATCGGGACGCGGTGAGTTAACATACTCTCCTTCGCGACGCAAATAAGCCATCGCATCTGCGCCATTCCTAACCGTTACTATTTCATGGGACATGGCGCTATTTTTGAAAGCTTCTTCAATTAAGCGAATGTCAGCTTTATTATCCTCAACTAAAAAGATGGTTTTGGGTTTTTCGTACATTCGCTCGTTCGCCATTGCGTCCTCCTACTGGAATTGTGAAATAAAAAGTCGCTCCTTGACCGAGTTCTGACTCAACCCAAATGCGACCTCGATGAGATTCGACTATTTTTTTACAAATCGCCAGTCCCATTCCCGTACCTGGATATTCGTCTCGCGGATGCAAGCGTTGGAAGATGACAAAAATGCGATCGCGAAATTGCAGATCGATACCAATTCCGTTATCTTTTACCGAAAATAACCAGGCATCTTCGATTCGTTCGGCATTAATTTGAATTTCTAGTTTTTTCTCGCTTCTGAATTTAATAGCATTAGCAATCAGATTTTGGAATAATTGCATTATCTGAGTTCCATCTGCCATCACTGTTGGCAAGTTATCGTAGGTAATGTTGGCATTGTTTTCGCTAATGCGTCCTCGCAAATGCGCGATCGCTTTTTCTAATGCTGCTTGTGTATCGGTAAAAGCGACCTCAGCGCCTTGCATATTCACTTTCGAGTAGGCAAGTACGTCATCAATCGGCGTTTGCATGAGGCTAACTCCTTCAACCGCATAGCCAATGAATTCTTTGGCATCTTCGTCGAGTTGTTGGCGATAGCGCATCTCCAGTAACTGTACGTAGTTGGCGACTTGATTGAGTGGTTCTTGCAAGTCGTGAGAGGCGACATAAGCGAACTTCTTCAGTTCTGCATTGGAACGTTCGAGATCCTGCGCTAATTGTGCTAGTTCGTCAGCTTAACGCAAAACAAATGGCTGCACCTTGAGAACTCGTTAAATCTAATGGTTGTTGGCTAGATTGAGTCTAAATTATTGTTAGTGACGGCAGATTTGATAGTTTCAACTTGAAAACTATCAAAAATATCTTCGAGTTTTTGCTCGACTATCTTTTCGGGAGCAACGCCAAAAACTTGATAGGTGTTAGTGCTGGTTTGTACAATTTTAACCCTCTTCTGTCATTTTCCGGTATTTCCTATTAATCAAAGGTTTTCGAGAGGAGTCACAGCAATCCATTGAGCTATTTGTAGTTAAAATTCCCTCATGCGA